>JANOBA010000115.1:0-1568 GCA_031411415.1 Novosphingobium sp. | reverse complement strand
GGGGCGAATGGCGGGGAGATCGCATGACCGGTGACAGCCACGCGGGCGCCATGCCCGAAATCCGGGTGCGAGCGGGCTGGACTTTCGCCGGGCTCGCGGCAGGGCTGCTGGCGGGTCTGGCGCTGCAATCGAGCGCGCTGGCGCCGCCGGTGCTGGCTTTCGCGCAGCCGCTGGGCGCGCTGTGGCTGAAGGCGCTGCAGATGACCATCCTGCCGCTGGTCTCTGCACTGATCTTCATCGGCGTCGGCCAAGCCGTGCGGACCACGTCTGCGGGCGGCATAGCGCGGCGCACCATGGCGCTGTTCGCCCTTGTGCTGATCGCCGGCGCGCTGGCCTCGGTGGTGCTGACGCCGCTACTGCTGCGCGCCTTCCCCGTGCCGGCGGGCGCGGCAGCGGCGCTGAGCAGTGGGGACGCGAAAATGGCAGCGATCCCCGGGCTCGGCGATTTTCTCGCCGGGCTGATCCCGGCCAATGTGTTTGAGGCAGCATCGGCCGGCGCGATCCTGCCGGTAGTGCTGTTCATGGCGCTGTTCGCGCTGGCCGCCGCGAGGCTGCCCGAAGCCCCGCGCGCGCTGCTCACCGGGCTGTTCGAGGCCATCGCCGGCGCCATGATGGTGGTGATCGGCTGGGTGCTGGCGCTGGCCCCGATCGGCGTTTTCGCGCTGGCAATGGGCGTGGCGGCGAGCAGCGGCGCGGCGCTGGTGGCCTTGCTGGGGCACTATATCGTTGTCGTCTCGCTCGCGGGGCTGGCCGTGTTGCTCGGCGCCTATCTGCTGGCCGTTTTCGCCGCGCGGCTGGGCCCGCTGGCTTTCGCGCGCGCGGTGGTGCCGGCGCAAGCCGTCGCCATTTCCACCCAAAGCTCGCTCGCCAGTCTGCCCGCCATGCTCGCTGCCTGCCGCACGCTGGGCCTGCGCGAAAGCAGCGCCGATTTCGTCCTGCCGCTGGCTGTCGCATTGCTGCGCGCGACCAGCCCGGCGATGAACCTGGCGGTGGTGATCTATGTCGCCGGCATGACCGGGACGCCGCTGGGCCCGGCGGCCATGGCTGCGGGGATCGCGGTGTCGATGCTCGCCATGCTGGGCTCGCCATCGCTGCCCGGCACGATCAGTTTCGTGACCGCCACCGGCCCCATCGCGCTGGCCATGGGCGTGTCGATTGAACCGCTGGCCTTGCTGGTGGCGGTGGAAATGCTGCCCGACGTGATGCGCACGCTGGGCAATGTGACGATGGACGTGGCGGTGACAGCGACGATTGACCGGAAATCAAAGTGACTTTTCGTAGATGTTATACTGCCGGTTGATCCGGCTATCGATTGCTTCGGCAATCGCCACAATCCCCTGGTTATCCTCGAGGATCCAGCCGATCTCGCCGCGCTTGCCGCCGAATTTGGTGATCGCATCGCGGCGGATGAATTCAATCATCATGAAGGCGAGCTGGCTGGCCAAGCGCGAGCTTTGCAGGCGCTGGAGCACGCCCATCAACGGCACCCGCATATCGGCGGGCTTGGGATTGCGCAGCCACAGCGCAATCTTGATCCAGCCGAACAGCGAGGGCTTGCCGCTGGGGCG
>JANOBA010000114.1:0-2910 GCA_031411415.1 Novosphingobium sp. | reverse complement strand
GGATACAACTCCGCCTCAACGAAAGCCCGCGTCGTCTCGACGATCATCGCCTGTTCTTCGCTCAAGCCGAAATCCATCATCCCCTCCGCTGTCCGGTGAACCGACCCGCTGCTTCTGGCCTCGGCAAAGCCTTATGCGCCGCCGCAATCGGCCCCAGCTTTGCCAGAACCTCCGCCGAGGCAGCACAGGTCTTGCCCGCCTTCATATCAACATGCAGGCACATCTGCTCGACAGTCGCCACCGCCACCCCGTCCTTCAATATCCGAATGAACGTGTGCAACCGCTTCTCGTCCGATGCCAAGACCTGCAACGTCCCCGTCATCCGGTCGCCCAGCTTGGCCTCCCCAAGGTGCATGATGTGGGTTTCAGCGGTGTAATAGCTGTGCCCCGCCGCCACATACTCCATCCCCGCCCCGATCAGCCGCAGGAAGGCGTCGCAGGTCTCCGACGCCGCAAACAGATAGCGGCTTTCGGTCATGTGGCCGTTGTAATCGATCCACCCCGGCAGCACCTGCATCTGCGCCATCACAAGGGGAGCCCCCTGCGCCGGAAGGTCGTGAAAAGCCGCCGCCCGCCGCGCATCATGCTCGCGCAGCACTTTTCCCGCGCCCACATTGCGATCCTTCAAAGACCGCAGGATGCCGACAAGGTTCTGGTCCCGCAACCGCTCCAGATCACGGATCGGCATGTGCCCCGATTGCGCATCCGATTGCCCGGCCACCAGATCCACCAATTCGTCATTGAATTCCGGCACATCCATCAGCTTGGTCCAGGGCCATTTCAGCGCCGGCCCGAACTGCGCCATGAAATGCCGCATCCCCGCCTCGCCGCCGGCAATCCGGTAGGTTTCAAACAACCCCTTCTGACCCCAGCGCAGGCCAAAGCCCATGCGGATCGCCTCGTCGATCTCCTCAGTGGTGGCCACCCCGTCAACCAGCATCCACAACGCCTCGCGCCACACCGCCTCCAGAAACCGGTTCCCGATAAAGGCGTCAATCTCCTTGCGCAGGACCAGCGGGAACATCCCGATGTCCTTCATGATCTGCACAGTCTTTTCCACCGTCTCCGGCGTGTTCGCAGGCGAGCCCGAAACCTCCGACAAAGGCAGCAGATACACCGGGTTGAACGGATGCGCGACGATGATGTTCTGCGGCGCCGACGACCCCTCCTGCAAATCGCTGGCCTTGAAGCCGCTGGTAGATGACCCGATCAGCACGCCCGGATTGGCCTGCTGCAACTGCGCATAAACCCGCTTCTTCAGCTCGATGCGCTCAGAGACACTCTCCTGCACATACTCCGCCCCCTCCACCGCCTCGCCAATCGTGCCGTGAAAGGTCAAAACCCCCTCCACCGGCATCGGCACATCGCTCAAGGCAGGCAAAGCCAGCCGGGCATTCGACATCACAGCCGCAATCTTGCGCTCCGCCTCCGGGTCCGGGTCAAACACCCCCACATCCCAACCGTTGAGCAAGAACCGAGCCGCCCACCCGCCGCCGATTACGCCGCCACCAATGATCGCTGCTTTCCGTGTCATCATCATTCCCTTTGTCCGCCGCCCGCTCAGAGCATGTCGAAAATTCCCAGCAGGGTCAGCCCCGCCGCAGCCACAGCCCCAAGGCTCAAAACCGCATCCGTGGCCTTGGGCCAACCACGCTTGCGCGCCATCAGCACCAAAGCCCTCACCAAAACCCCCAGCGCAAACGCCGCCGCCGTCCCCACAACGGCAATCGCCTGCCCCAAATTGCCCAAGCCCTGCGGCAGTTGCTCCACCCAGCCAAACCACAGGGCCAGCCCAATCGCCGACCCACCAAAAGCCATCATCATTAGCGCCCCCGCCGTTTGCGCCAAACGCGGCAAGGCCATAACCGCCAGCAGGAACAGGAGCGCAAGGATTTGCTCAACCGGGGTCACTTCGGCAACGGCGCCCGCTTCTCCAGCTTCAGCTTCGCCCGCACTTCAGCCGCCGTGATCACCCGCGCGCCCATGTTGCTGACGATATCCACCGCCCGCTCCACCAGTTGCGCATTGGTCGCCAGCACACCCTTGTCGAGCCACAGATTGTCCTCCAACCCGACCCGTACATTGCCGCCCGCCAGCACCGCAGCGGCGGCATAGGCCATCTGGTTGCGGCCAATCGAAAAGGCCGACCAGAACCAGTCGCTGGGCACGTTGTTGACCATGGCAAGGAAGGTGTTCAGGTCATCCGGCGCGCCCCACGGCACGCCCATGCACAGTTGCACCAGGGTCGGCGCAGGAATGATCCCTTCCTTCGCCAGCTCTTTGGCAAGCCACAGATGCCCGGTGTCAAACGCCTCGATTTCGATCCGCACGCCCGACGCCACCATCCGCTTGGCCATGTCGCGCAGCATCCCCGGCGTGTTGACCATCACATAATCGGCTTCGTTGAAATTCATCGTGCCGCAGTCCAGCGTGCAAATCTCGGGCCGACACTCCACCACATGCGCCACCCGCTCGGTCGCGCCCGCCATGTCCGACTTCGGCCCCATCTCATTCATCTTCTCGGTCCCGTCGAACAGTAGGTCGCCCCCCATCCCCGCCGTCAGGTTCAGCACAACATCCGTGCCGCTGTCGCGAATGCGCTCCGTCACCTCGCGGTACAGCCGCCCATCGCGGCTGGGCTTGCCCGTCTCCGGATCGCGCACATGGCAATGCACAATCGCCGCCCCCGCCTTGGCCGCATCAATCGCCGACTTGGCAATCTGCTCGGGGGACCGAGGCACATGCGGCGAACGGTCCTGCGTCCCCCCAGACCCGGTCACAGCACAGGTGATGAAAACTTCGCGGTTCATGGCCAAGGGCATCGGGAATCCTCCTAAATCGCCATCACCTTACCCCACTTGCGCCCCAACGCTTGACGATTTACGAAATCCACATGGCACAAACCGCAAC
>JANOBA010000113.1:0-25738 GCA_031411415.1 Novosphingobium sp. | reverse complement strand
GTCGACTATCTGGAAACCCAGTTCGAAATGATTGCGCGCATGGGCCTCCAGAACTACGTCCAGCTCAACAGCGAGCCATCGGGCAGCTGATCGCCGTCCGGTACTTGGCGCGGCAACGGGATAGGGCGAAGGGTGAGCGCGTGCAGCATGGCGCGGCGCGGGGCAAGGAAACACGCTTCATCATCATCGGATCGGGCATTTCCGGGGTGCTGATGGCGATCCGGCTGCTGGAGGCCGGCTTCCAGAATTTCACAGTGCTGGAAAAAGCCGCTGAAATGGGCGGAACCTGGCGCGACAATGTCTATCCCGGCGTCGCCTGCGATGTCGCAGCCCACCTCTATACCTACAGCTTCGCACGCAACCCGGCCTGGCAGACCCGCTATGCCAAAGGCGCGGATATCTGGAAATACAACCATGATGTCGCCCGCCGTTATGGCGTGTTGCCGCATATCGAATACGGCAAGGAAGTGTGCTCGGCCCTGTTCAGGGACGGCATCTGGCATCTGACCACGCAGGATGGATCGGAATATCAGGCCGAGGTCGTGATTGCCGCCGTCGGCCGGCTGCATCATCCGGTCGTGCCTGAAATTGCCGGCGCAGAGAGCTTCGCCGGGCCCAGCTTTCATACCTCCCGCTGGGACACATCCATTGACCTTGCTGGCAAGCGCGTCGGCGTGATCGGCACGGGATCGACCGCGACCCAGGTGATCACCGCGCTGGCGGGCACAGTCCCCGCGCTGACCGTGTTCCAGCGCACCCCGCAATGGGTCTATCCGGTGAAGAACACGCCCAATCCGTGGTGGCGGCGGCTGCTGTTCCGCCTCTCGCCCACGCACTGGCAGCGCTATTACCTGCAATTGCAAAGCGAGACCGAAGAGCGCGGCAAGGCGACCACCGGCAGCGCCGCCGCCCGCGCGGCGCGCAATCAGGTCTGCATCGACGCGCTGGCTGGCCTGCGCGATCCCGAACTGCGCGCCAAGCTGACGCCGGATTATGAAGTCGGCTGCAAGCGACTGGTCTTTTCGGACGGGTTCTATGATGCGATCGAGCAGCCCGGGGTCGAAGTGATCACCGATGGCATCGCGCAGATCGAGCCGGGTGGCCTACGCACCGCAGATGGCCGGTTCCACCCGGTCGATGTGCTGGTCTATGCCACTGGTTTTGATGCCCACGCCTATCTGCGCCCGATGCAAGTCACCGGCGCGGGCGGCAAGACGCTGGACGAAGTGTGGCAGGACCTGCCGCTCGCTTATCATTCGGTGACGATCCCGCACATGCCCAATTTCCTGACGATCAACGGCCCCTATTCGCCCGGCGGCAGCGCCTCGGTTATCGGCATCGTCGAGGCGCAGGCGGACTATCTGATGCAGCTGATCGGGCGGATCACGGACGAAGACCTGCTGCTGGCCCCCAGCGAGGCGGCCAGCGCCAAGTGGCTGGACGGCGTGCGCGAACTGGCGCGGGCATCGCTGTGGGGCACCGGCGGCTGCCAGAGCTGGTATCTCGACAAGACCGGCACGCCGACGCTCAACCCGATCACGCTGACCGAACTCAAAGACCAGATCGCCCGGCCCGACTACGCCGATTTCGTCGTCGAAACTCGGCAGCGGCACACCTGATGGCGCAAGCTGAGGCCAACGGCATCCACCTTGAATACGAGCTTTCCGGGCCTGTGGATGGCGCGCCGCTGCTGCTGATCCACGGCGTCGGTGCGCAGCTGATCCGCTGGCCGCAAGGGCTTTGCGATGCGCTGGCTGCGGCGGGCTTCCGTCTGCTGCGCTATGACAGCCGCGACATCGGGCTTTCGGCCCATATGACGGGTGCCGGCATCCCCGATCTGGTGGCTGTGACGGCGGCCCACAAGGCCGGGCGCGAACCGGACCTGCCCTACACGCTCGCCGATCTCGCCAATGATGCCGCCGGTTTGCTGGCGGCGCTGAATATTCCTGCCGCCCACGTTGTCGGAGTCTCGCTCGGCGGCATGGTTGCCCAGCAACTCGCCATCGCCCACCCCGGTCGGGTGCTCTCGCTCACCAGCATCATGTCGCAGACTGGCAATCCGGATATGCCGCGCTCGAACCCGGCGGCATTGGCGAGCCTCGCGGCCATCGCGTCCAATCCAGCCGCCGACCGCGAAGGCTACATCGCGCATCAGGTTGCGCTGAACCGCGCGCTCGGCAGCCCGCTCTATCCCGCCAGCGAGGCCGACCTGCGCAGCATGGCGGCAAGAACTGCCGACCGCTCCTACAATCCCGCCGGCGCCGCCCGCCAGCTCGCCGCCGGGCGCGGCGCCCCTGACCGCCGCGGTGCCCTGAGTCAGCTTGCCATCCCCGCGCTGGTGATCCACGGCAGCGACGATCCGCTGATCCCGGCGGTCTGCGGCCAGGACACCGCCGATGCAATTCCGGGCGCCTGGTTCCTGCGCATCAATGGCATGGGCCACGACCTGCCAGAGCAACTCACAGGCCTGATCGCCGCCAATATTGCCGCCAATTGCGCGCGGGCAAACAGCAATTTCACAGCAGAAATAACGGGGGTGTCCTGATATGGATTTCACAGGCAAGGTTACCGCGATCACTGGCGCGGCGGGCGGGATCGGCTTCGCGCTGGCCGCCGAAGCCGTGCGGCGCGGCATGGCGATCGCCATTGCCGACATCCGCGAAGCCCAGCTGGAAGCCGCGCGCGCGGCGCTGGCCGCAATGGGCGGCGAAGTGCTGGCCGTGCGCACCGACGTCACCAGCAGCGCCGCAGTGGAGGCGCTGGCCGCCACCGCAGTGGCGCGATTTGGCAAGGTCAACCTGCTGGTGAACAATGCGGGGGCATTCGTGGCCAGCCTCGCCTGGGAAACCCCCGAGGCGCAAATGGACTGGATCCTCGATCTCAATGTCAAAAGCGTGGCCCACGGCATCCGCGCCTTCGTGCCACGCATGATCGCACAGGGCGATCCCTGCCACGTCGTCACCGTGGCCTCGGCGGCGGCGATTTCAGTCTATCCGGGATATGCGACCTATTCGACCAGCAAGCACGCCGCCCTGGCGCTGAGCGAAGCACTCTATCTCGATCTGGCCGCCGAAGGCATCGGCAATATCGGCGTGACCGTGGTCATGCCGACAGTGATTGAAACTGACATCATGAAGCCCGAGAAGGCCAGCCCTGCCCAGCTGGAGCTCGCAGCAGGCGCCCGGTTCCAGAACCGCACCGTGCGCGCAATGGAACAGATGATGCGAGGCCATGTCGAGAGCGGCACGGCAATGAGCGCCGACGAAGTGGCGCGGCAGACATTCGATGCCGTCGCTGCCGGGCGGCTCTATGTGTTGCCGGGGCATGATGGCCCGACCGATGTCGCCAAGGCGCAAGCGATCGGCAATGGCCGCGCGACGGGCACCAACCCCTATCCGCCCATTCTCGCGGGGATCATGCTGTCACTAGACCGGGCGCTTGAGCGGGCCGAAGCGAGCCGCAAGGGCGGCTGACCAGCGGCGGGATTTGGCCCAGTTCAGTCCGCATAGACCGCCAGGCCATCGAGGCATTCGATCTCGCCGCCCAGCACCCGCAAGGGGTTCACTTCCAGCGCGGCCAGCCCCGGCCCCAGCGCCAGCGCCGCATCGCCGATTGCCGCAATGGCACTGGCGAGGGCAGCCATATCCGCTGGCGGCGCACCCCTGAACCCTGCCAGAAGCCGCGCGCCGCGCAATTCCTGCACCATGCCAAGCGCCTCGTCCGGGCTGACTGGCAGCAGGCGAACCTGGCTGTCGTCCAGCGCTTCGGTGAACACGCCGCCAAGGCCGACAACGATGGCCGGGCCCCACTGCGGATCGCGGGCGACGCCGACGATCAGCTCGGCCCCGCCGCGCCGCATTGGCGAGACGATCACCCCATCGATCTTCGCCGCAGGGCTATGGGCAAGGGCGGCGGCAATGATCCCGGCGTATCCGCTGCGCACGGCATCATCGCCATGCAAGTCCAGCGCCACGCCGCCGGCTTCGGTCTTGTGGGCAATATCTGGCGAGGCGATCTTGAGCACGACCGGCCCGGCAAATTGACCGGCAGCTTGCACGGCTTCATCGGCATCCCGCGCCAGCACCGCCGGGATCACCGGCACGCCGAAATTGGCCAGATGATCCAGCACCTCACGTTCGGTCACTGGGCGTTCGGTCACTGGGCGCTGTTTTGCCAAAATGACGTCGGCAGGCTCCGGCTCTGCGGCCAGCAGGCATTCGGACCAGCGCTGGAGATGCGCCAGCGCGCGCACGCCGAGTTCAATGCCGGGCAGCGTGATGTCGAGGCCCAGCTCCTGCCGCGCTTCCAGCTGGAGCGGGCTGCAGTCCTGCAGCGAAAAGCTGAGCAGCACGCACGGCTTGCCGCTGGTGCGAAAGCCTTGGGCAATCGCCGCATAAGTGCCGCGCTGGTTGGCGAGTTCTTCGGGGGTGTTGGGCAGGCTGGTGCTGGCGGCCACCAGCCCGATCCCCGGATCACGGCTCAGGATCGGTATAGCCTCGCCCCAGATCGCCGGATTCTGGAGAACAACCCCAGTGACATCGAGCGGATTGAGCGTTGCCGCAAAGCCCGGCAGCACCGCGCGCAAGGCCGATTGCGTTTCGGTCGCAAGTGCCGGGGTTGCCAGGCCATGCGCCGCCGCAAGATCAGCATACATCCCGCAGGCCCCGCCCGAGACCGAGGCCATGGCGACGCGCGGCGGATTGATCGGGCCGATCTGGCCGAGGAAGTGCGCCGTGGTGATCAGTTCCTCAATCGACGAAGCGCGCGATACGCCGAACCGGCGGCACATCGCATCGAACATCCGGTCATCACCAACCAGCGATCCGGTATGCGCCTGAACCACCGCGCCCGAAACTTCGCTGCGCCCGATCTTGAGCACTACCACCGGTATGCGTGCCGCCTGCGCCCGCGCCAGCGCCGCCATGAACCGCGCGGGATCGCTGATGCCTTCGACATAGAGCGCGATGGCCCGGGTCGCCGGATCATCGACCAGATATTCGGCGACATCGGCGATGCCAAGCTGCGCCTCGTTGCCCGTGGCGCACAGGAAACTGAGGCCGATGCATTGCGCGTGGGCCCATTTCATCAGCTCGTTGCCGATTGCGCCCGACTGCGAAACGATGCCGAGATGCCCCGTGCGCACCGGCAGGCGGCTGCGGATCGAGGTGCAAAAACGCGCGTCCGCGAAATTGGCAAAGCCGAGCGAATTGGGGCCGAGCAGCAGCACTCCGGCCTCGGCCGCAGCAGCGGCAAGTTCAGCCTGCAGCTCCGCACCTTCCGCCCCGGCTTCGGCAAAGCCTGACGACAGCACGACTGCATTTTTCACTCCCGCTGCTGCCGCCTCCTGCAAGGCGCCGGTCACGGCGGCGGCGGGAACGAAAATGAAAGCGGTGTCGACCTCGGCGGGAATGTCGGCGACGCTGCGATAACCCGGCAGGCCATGCGCCTCGGTGCCGCCACGATTGACCGCGAACAGCTGGCCTTGATGGCCGTATTCGCCGAACCGGGCAAAGACCATCTGGCTCCACGCCGATTTGTCCGACGCGCCGACCAGCGCCACGTTGCGGGGCCGGAAGAAGGCGGCAATGCCCTCGCTTGAAGGTCCCCCCGCCATCACCGCCCGGTCCACACCGCCGGGCGTTTCTCGACGAAGGCGCGGGGGCCTTCGCGGAAGTCCTCGGTCTGCCGCAGCCGCGCCATCGCGGCATTGGTGGCGCAGTCTGCCTCGGCCTCGTCCAGATAGGCCGCCTCGCGCGCAAGGGTGACGCTTTCCTGCACCGCCAGCGGCGCATTGACGGCGATCTGCCGGGCGAGCGACAAGGCCTCTTCGAGCACCTGATCCGGCGCCACCATCCGGTTGATCAGCCCAAGCGCATAAGCGCGCGCGGCGTCGATCGGGTCGCCGGTGGCAATCATTTCAAGCGCGACATGGCGCGGGATCGCGCGCGGCAGGCGCGAGAGGCCGCCGGCCGCCGCCATCAGCCCGCGTTTGACTTCGGGCAGGCCGAAGCGGCAATCGTCGGCGGCAACGATCATGTCGCAGGCGAGGCACAGCTCGCAGCCACCCGCTACCGCCGCGCCGCGCACTGCCGCGATCCACGGCTTGCGGCGCCGGGCCGCGACGAAACCGGCAAACCCCCCGTCCGCTGTCGAGATCAGCGCGCCGCGGCCTTCAGACACCGCAGCCAGATCAGCCCCGGCGCAGAACACCTTGTCGTTGGAAGAAGTGAGAATGACCACCCGGATGTCCGCGTCCGCCTCGCTCCGCTTCACCGCAGCTTCCAGTGCAGCGGCCAGTTCCGGGTTCACCGCATTGCGCTTTTCGGGCCGGTTGAGCGTGACCACGGCAATGCCGCCCTCGCGCTTTTCATAAAGAACAACGTCCGCCATCATGCATTTCCTTCGGGGGTTGTAGCTCCGGGCCGCCAGAACAGGGTTTCGCCGACTTTGGCTGTGACGCCCGGGGAACCGACCGGCTCGGCCCTGCCATCGGTGAGGAAGGCGATCGTGCCTGCGTCATCGCCCGCCACTTTGGCGATCACGCGGCTGCCACCCGGCGCGCGCGCGAGCACCACGCCATAGTCCGGCTCGCCGGTGCGGCCATAGACCACGGTATAGGTTTCAAGCGTGACCGCGCCTTCATAGGCATCGCCAAGCGGCGGCACTGGCCCGCGCAAGGCGTCGGCCTCGGCCTGGAAATCGTAGTCCTGCGGCAGCAGCCCCGCGCGCGGCGGATTGCGGCTGATGACAATGGTGTGGTTGTGGGTGCAGTGCCCGCCATTGGCAAACAGCAATCCATTGCTGCCGCCCTGCCGGAGCGCCTGCACCATCGCCGCCACGGCGTGAGTCATGTAATTGCCGATCGGGCCGCCGCCGAAAGTCAGGCCGCCATGCACCGTGACCGGCCTGTCTGCCGGCCAGCCGAGCACCCGGCGCGCCATTTTCGGCACGCTGGGAAAGCACGAATAAAGCTCGACATGATCGAGGTCCCGCGTGGTCAGTCCGTTCACGGCCAGTGCCCGCTCAAGCGAGACGCGGATGCTGGGCGGGGTCTCCCAATTGGCGCGGGCAAGCGGTTCCTCGTCCTCGTGCGCAGCAGCGCCGGCCCAGACGTAGATCAGCCTGTCTTCCGGCACCCCGGCGTTGCGGGCGGCCTCAAGGCTGGTGACGATAAAGGCCGCGCCCTGATTGACCGAGGAATTGGCGACCATGAACTTGCCGTAGGGGAAGGCAATCGGCCGGTTGTCCGCAGTGCTTTCGACAATCTCGCGGGCGCTGCGGGGCGCGTTGATCCATGCGCCTTCGGACCTCGCGGCAACCTCGGACATGATGGACCAGATCATCCCTGATTCCGCCTGCCCCTCGGCCAGTGACTGCCCCCAGGCGGCGCGGGTGGCGTTCTCATAGAGCGGGTAGATCTCGGCAGGATTGAGCAGGCCGTATCGCAAGCGCAGCTCGCTGGCCGTCAGATGCGCGCGGAACTGCCCCGCACCGGGGCCGGAAACCTGCTGCCGGCGCGCCGCGGTGCGCAGCGCCTCGCCGCCCGCGATCAGGCAGACCTGCGCCTTCCCGCTGGCGACAGCATTGGCCGCGTCGCCCAGATAGAGGATCGGTGTGTCTCCCGACGGCATTGCCGAATGGCGCAAGTGGCGCGGCGCGATCCCCAGTTCTGCCGGCAGCAACAGGCCCGCATCAAGCTCGCGAAACGAGATCTGCGGCACCACTGCCAGCCAGTCGCAGCGCGAGACGAACCCGCCGCCCGCATCGGCATCAGCAGCACCCGCCGCCGCCGCCATCAGGCCGATCGAATCCAGCCCTTCGGCGTCCGGGCCGGGCCGGTCATTGACTTGCCCCACGCCGACGATGACTGGAATTCGTGATGGGTCTGCGTTTGGCGACGGCGACATGGTGGCTCATTCCAATCCCGGATCTTTGCGTTTGGCTGATGTTTACCCATGCCGGGCCATGCAATGCAACAGGGGATGCGCAATAAGCCTGGCAATCGCCGCCCGGCCATGGGGGGCCACAAACATGGCAGTTCGCAAAGCCCGCAGCATGCCATATTGCTGGCGCGGGAAAAGGCGGGAACGGTTCACCGATGCAGGCATTCTGGAAAGACGCGGATCGGCGCAGGCAGTGGCTGCTGACGCTGCTTGCCGTGCTGGCAGTCCAGACATTTTACTGGACCGCGCTGTTGCCGCTGTTTTCGCCCAAGCCGATCCCGCACGAAAAGCTGGAGCTGTCGGGCACAAGCCATGCCGAACTGGCTTCGCCGGATTGGCAGACGGCGGCGAAGGCCCGGTTCACGCCGGCAGAACTGCCCTGGGAAAGCTGCTGCCATCCGGGCTACCACGCCATCCGCACGCACTTCATGCTGCCATCCGTTCCCGATGAGGGCCTGGCGATCGTGCCCGTGGTGGGCAGCGACAACTTCCAGATGCGCGTAAACGGCTCGCTGGTCTTCGGCGAGGGCCGGATGAAACTGCCGCACCAGACCTACCATGGCTCGTTTCGCGGCACCATCCGCGTGCCCTCCGGCGTGCTGAAGGCGGGGAGCAACGCGGTCGACCTCACGCTCGCGCGTGGTCCCGGAGAGCCCTATTTCTTCGTCGGCCCATTCACCGTGGGGGCCTACACATCGGTCAAGGCGCACTACGATCCGCGCGAATTCATGCTGAATGACTATGCGATCATCAGCATCACCCTCGCCTTCATGGTCGCAACCCTCGCGCTGTTCGGCTGGGCGCGCGCCGGCTGGAATCCCTACCTCGGCTGGCTTGCCGCATTGGCGCTGTGCTGGGCGCTGTCGCTGCTCTACTTCGAACTCGACGATCCGCCGCTGCGGGAGAAATGGCGCCTCTCGTACATGACCCTGGTGTCGACTTTCCTGCCGATCGCCTGGCTCAATCTGGTCAACCGCTGGGGCGGCCGGCAGGTGCCGTGGCTGGGGCGGGCTTCAATGCTGTTGTTCGCCGCTTGCTTGGGCGCCTTCCTCGTCATCCTGTGGGGCGAGCTGCAGGAAGGCATCGACACGGTCTATGCGCTCGTCACGTGGTTTTCTGCCCTGCTCTCGGCGCTGACGGTCGGGCTGCTGCTCCGCAAGATACCCGGCCTTGCGCCAGACCGGCGCTGGGAATTCGCCATCTATGTGCTGGTCTGCACCCTGATGATCTATGACGGGCTGAATGCGCTGTTCGGCTTCGCGCCCCGCCTGTTGATGAACATGGCGGTGCCGATCCTGCTTGCGGCGCTCGCGGTTGCATTCGTTGCGCGCAATGTCCGCCTGTTCCAGTCGTCCGAACAGATCAACGCGCTGCTGCAGGTGCAGCTGGACCAGCGCACCGCTGAGCTGGAGGCGGCGCATGGGCGCGAGAAGGAATTCATCCGCAAGGAAGCGCACATCGACGAGCGCCAGCGGATCATGCGCGACATGCACGATGGCCTGGGCAGTCAGCTGATGTCGATGCTGCTCGCCGCGCGGCGCGGGGTGGCCAAGCCCGCCACCGTCGCCGAGGGCTTGCAGGCGGTGATCGAAGAGATGCGGCTGCTGATCGATTCGATGGATTCGGTGGGCGAATCGCTGGGTTCGGCTTTCGCCATGTTCCGCGAGCGGGTGAAGGCCCGCGTCGAGGAGGCCGGAATGGGCTTTGCCTGGGAGGACACCTGCCAGGGCAAACTGCCGGAACTGGGCCCGCGCGAGGTGCTGCAAGTGTTCCGCATCATGCAGGAAGCGGTGACCAACGCGCTCAAGCATTCGGGCGGCGAGGAGCTGACAGTGGCAATTTCGCGCAGCCCCGAGGCGGGCCGGTCGCTCCGCATCGCGATTTGCGATGATGGCGCGGGGATGGGCAAGGCCAATCCACGCGGGCGCGGGATGGAGAGCATGGCCACGCGCGCGGCGGGTCTGGGTGGGCGAATCGAGGTCCGGTCCGGGGCCGATGGCGTGTGCGTTATGCTCGATCTGCCGCAGCGATGAACGCAGGGAATGCCATAGCTCTGGCCATTCCCAAGCCGCACCGCATGGCCTATCCCGGTGCCACCAATCGCGCCGGATAAGCCAGAACCATGCCCGATACTTCATCCAATTCGCGCATCGCGATCGTCGACGACGATGCCATCGTGCGCGACTATCTGATCGACATCGTCACCGGCGCGAGCGAGCTCGATCTTGCCGGAGTCGCCCCCAATCTGGCCAAGGCACGCGAGTTGCTGGCGCTGGAGCCCGATCTCTTCCTCGTTGATATCGGTCTGCCCGATGGCAGCGGGCTTGATTTCGTGCCCGAGGTGAAAGCGCGCGGCCCGGCAAAGGTGCTGGTGTTGACCGCGTTCGGCGACCGCGAGACGGTGGTCACCGCGATCCGTTCGGGCGCGGATGGCTATCTGCTGAAGGACAGCACCGAAGCGACGATCCTCGACGGCATCCGGGTGACGCTGGAAGGCGGCGCCCCGGTCAGCTCGGCGGCGGCGGTTTATATGCTCGAGCAACTGCGCGGCATGCCAATGGTGGCGCCGGCGGGGGAGGAAAACAGCGGACTAACCCCGCGCGAGGTCGAATTGCTCGATGTCTTCGCCAAAGGCGGCAGCTATAAGGAGGCCGCCCGCATTCTCGGCATATCGCCGCTCACCGTGGGCAACCACGTCAAGTCGATCTACCGCAAGCTCGCCGTCCACTCGCGCGGCGAGGCGGTTTACGAAGCTATCAAGACGGGCCAGCTTAAGCTGTAATGAACCGCAGACAGCCATAGGTGTGGCATCATGCCTGTGGCATACCGCTGACCCGGAACCGCGAGCAATAGACCCCTGAAATTTGTCATGTTTCAGGGAGTTTGACATGAATTCGATTATCGCGAAAAAGTCCGTTCGGGCGTTGTTGCTGGGCAGTGTGGCGGCGGCGGCGATCGCAGCGACGCCAGCGGGTGCAACCACCGTTACCGGGCTGGGCTTCTCCACCGTCGCACCACTTGGGCCCAACGTGTGCGAGGTGCACATAACCGGCTCGATTACCGGCACGGTCAATGATAGTTCCAACAGCGATGGCTACCTGCTTGGCCACGTGACCGGCAGCGGAAACCGCAACAATGCGCCCAATCTCGGTTTCGTGGGTATCGGTCAGACCGTAACGCTGAATGGCAGCTCGATCGGCATTTCGCCAACCCAGCGCAACACCTATTTTGTTGTGATCTACGAATCAGACAATCTCGGCACGCAGGGCGCTGAACTGGCGCGCGCACCCATCCCCCGGTCGACGCTCTACACCGCAGGCGGCGCCTGCCGCGGGCTGGTGACCAATGTCGCGCCGACCATCAATGCCGGGCCCGATCAGAACCTGGGCGGCGGCGGCGGTGCGGTTTCGCTGGTCGGCACGGCCAGCGATGGTGACAGCGATCCGCTGACCTACAGCTGGACGCAAGTCAGCGGCCCGGCGGTTACCCTTGCCGGCGCAACGACCGCCAACCCGACCTTTACCGCGCCGGCGCAGACCAATCAGGCCCGGACCATGGTGTTCCGACTTAGTGTCTCTGATGGCATCGGCAATCCGGAGACCGACGAGGTGTCGATTGCAATACCTGCTGGACCCAACACCCCGCCGGTCGCCAATGCCGGGGCCGATGCCACGATTGCCGCTGGTGCAACCAGGCCGCTCAGCGGTTCGGCCAGCGATCTCGACAATGACCCGCTGACCTATCAATGGACCCAAACGGCAGGCCCGACGGTGACCATCACCAACCCGGCCAGCGCCACCGCATCCTTTGTCGCCCCGGCCAGCACTGGCGCGGTCCAGACGCTGACCTTCCAGCTTATCGCGCATGACGGCGCGATAAATTCCGCGCCTGACACAGTGACTTTCACCGTGCCCGCGAACAGCCCGCCGACCGCCAATGCGGGCCCCGACGCGACCCGCAATGGCGGCTCGAGCGTGCAGTTGCAGGGCAGCGGCACCGACCCCGAAACCAATCCGCTGACCTTCCAGTGGACCCAGACGGGCGGCCCCAGCGTGACGCTCAGCAATGCGGCCAGCGCAGCGCCGACGTTCGTTGCGCCAGCCGGCAATGGCTCGGTGCAGACGCTGACGTTCCAGCTCGTCACCAACGACGGCACTTCGTCATCGGCCCCCGACACCGTGGTGATCACCATCCCCGCCAACACTGCGCCGCTGGTCAACGCCGGGCCCGACGCCACACGGCCAGCGGGCTCTGCGGTAAGCCTCGCCGGCACCGCGAGCGATCCCGACAACAACCCGCTCACCTATCAATGGACCCAGATTTCCGGGCCGACCGTATCGCTGACCGGGGCCACCACGCTGACCCCCGGCTTCACCGCGCCGGCCAAGACCGCCGCGCCGCAAGTGCTGACTTTCCGGCTTTCCGCCAATGACGGTTCGGTAAGCACAACGGACACCGTCGACATCACCATCCCCGGCAATCTGGGGCCAACGGCCAATGCCGGCGCCGACATGGCCTTAAATGCCGGCGCGCCGGTGACGCTCGACGGCACGGCATCGAGCGATGGCGACGGCGATGTGTTGACTTACGCCTGGGTGCAGACCGGCGGCCCCGCCGTCACCCTGTCCAGCGCCACAGCAGCACGGCCAACTTTCACCGCGCCGCCCGCCACGGCCACTGTCCAGCCGCTGACCTTCAGCCTCGTGGTCAGCGACGGGGTGACCAGTTCCGCCGCCGATACGGTGGTAGTCTTGGTCAATGCCAACCTGCCGCCGGTGGCCGATGCCGGACCAGACCAAGGGCCGATCAACACCGGCTCCACTGTGACGCTGAGCGGCAGCGCCTCGCGCGATCCCGATGGCAACGCGCTGACCTATCGCTGGACGCAGGTTTCCGGCCCGGCGGTCACGCTCAGCAATACCGCCGGCATCAGCCCCACGTTTGTTGCCCCCAGTGTCACCGGCACGCAGAATCTGGTGTTCCAGTTGATCGTCAATGACGGCGTCGCCGATTCGCCGGCGGATACGGTGACCATCGCCGTGCGTGCGGTCGGCACGATCACCGTGATCCAGCGCGTCGCCGGGGCGGACGGCAGCTTCAGCTACACGTCGGACATTGCCGCGCTCACCGGCGCCATCGTCACCGCGAACGGCACCGGCCAGCGCAGCGCCAGTCTGGTGCCGGCGGGCAGCCATTCTCTGACCGCCGCCGATGCCCGCGCCGCCGGCTATGCGGTGACCGCGATCACCTGCAACGACAGCGATTCGGTGGTCAACCTGGCCAATCGCAGTGTCACCATCGCGCTTTCGCCAAACGAGAACCTGGTCTGCACTTTCACCGCGACCAACACCCGCGATGCGGCGCTGACGGCAATCGGCAATTTCCTCACCGCTCGCAATTCGGCAATCTTGGCCAACGGTCCCGATCTCCAGCGCAGATTGGACCGGCTGGGCGACGGTGCATCATCGGGCGGATCGGCTTCGGCTTTCGGCCTGCCGGTGCCAGGGTCAGGCCTGCTGCCGGTCTCCGCGATGATCACCAGCCAGATCGTCCATGCGCAGACCAGTCTCGGCATGGCCCGCGCGGCAGCGCGCGACGGGCGCGGGCAGACCCCGTTTGATGTGTGGGCCGAAGCGACGTTTTCGGCGCTCGACTACAACGACCAGTCAGGCAAGTTCAGCCTGCTCTATGTCGGCGCTGACTATCGGCTGAACCACAATCTTGTGGTCGGCGTGATGGCCCAGTTCGATCGCTTTTCGCCCAGCGGAGCACGCACGGCCGGCTCGGCCAGCGGGCACGGCTGGATGGCCGGGCCCTATGTCACCGCCCGCATCGCGCCCAATCTCTATGCCGATGTCCGCGCGGCCTGGGGCACGTCGAACAACACGATCTCGCCGCTGGGCAGCTATGTGGATCCCTTCGCCACGTCTCGCGCGCTGTATAGCGCTTCGCTGATCGGCCAGTTCGATGTGGGGGAGGCAACCCAGATCCGGCCCGAGCTTACATTCCGGCACCTTGAGGAACGGCAGAAGAGCTATATCGACAGCTTCGGCGTGACCATTCCGGGGCAGAATGTCGGCCAGGGCGAGATCGCCTTCCGCCCGCGCATCCAGCACAACATGGCAGTGGGCGGCGGCTGGACCCTGCGGCCATTCCTCGCCGCAGACGGCATTTACAGCTGGGGTCTCGAGCGCCAGTCGGTGTTCAACAACCAGTTCCGCATGCGGGTCGAAGGCGGCGCGGACCTGGTGTCGGCGCAGTCACTGCGGATCGGCATCTCGGGCTTCCACGATGGCATCGGCAGCGGCAATTTCAGCAACAGCGGCGCGCGGATCAACGTGTCGTTCGGGCTCTGATCGCAGGCAAGCTCAGGAAATGAAGTGCGCCGTCGTCCGGGCGGCCACTTCTTCCGCGCTGACGCCGGGGGCGCATTCGATCAGGCGGAAGGGGCTGGCGTGATCGGGGCGGCTGAAAACAGCCATGTCCGTGACGATCATGTCCACGACATTGCGACCGGTCAGCGGCAGGGTGCAGGCGGGGATGAATTTCGGGCTGCCGTCCTTGGCGCAATGTTCCATCACCACGATGATCCGCTTGACCCCGGCGACAAGGTCCATCGCCCCGCCCATGCCCTTGATCATCTTGCCGGGGATCATCCAGTTGGCGATGTCGCCATTCTCGGCGACTTCCATCGCACCCAGCACAGTCAAATCTATATGCCCGCCTCGGATCATCGCAAATGAGGCGGCGCTGTCGAAATAGGCCGAATGCGGCAGCTCGCTGATCGTCTGCTTGCCGGCGTTGATCAGGTCGGCGTCAACTTCGTCCTCGGTCGGGAACGGGCCGATGCCGAGCATGCCGTTTTCGCTCTGCAACGTGACCGTGATGCCCTCGGGCACATGGTTCGCCACCAGCGTCGGGATGCCAATGCCGAGGTTCACATAATAGCCATCACGCAATTCCTGCGCAACGCGGGCGGCCATCTGGTCGCGGGTCCAGCCTTTGGTCAGTCCATCATGCTTGGTCATCAGCCGACATCCCCAAAATTTCCGTCAGGCGTGCGGGTGGTGCGGAACTCGATCTTCTTGTCATAGGGCGCGCCGACGATCAGCCGCTGGACATAGACCCCGGGCAAGTGGATGCAATCGGGATCAAACGTGCCCACCGGCACAATTTCCTCCACCTCGACAACGCAAACTCTGCCGCATTGCGCCGCCGGCACGTTGAAATTGCGCGCGGTCTTGCGGAACACGACATTGCCGGTGGCGTCCGCCTTCCAGGCTTTCACCAGCGCGAGGTCGGCGAAAATGCCGCGCTCGAGGATGAACTCCTCCCGTCCGTTTGGGCCATCGAATTCCTTGGCTTCCTTGCCCTCGGCAACCAGCGTACCGACCCCGGTCTTGGTATAGAAGCCCGGAATCCCGGCGCCGCCAGCACGCATGCGTTCGGCCAGGGTGCCTTGCGGACAGAACTCCACTTCAAGCTCGCCGGAGAGATACTGGCGCTCGAATTCCTTGTTCTCGCCGACATAGCTGGAGATCATTTTCTTCACCTGCCGCGTGCGCAGCAGTTTGCCGATGCCCTCGTTGTCGATCCCGGCATTGTTGCTGGCGAACGTGAGATCCTTGACGCCGCTGGCCTGCACCGCATCCAGCAGCCGCTCGGGAATGCCGCAAAGGCCGAAACCGCCGCAGGCGATCAGCAGGCCGTCCTTGAGCAGGCCATCGAGCGCGGCATTCGCATCGGAGTAAAGCTTGTTCATTGGGGCTCCAGCACTGGTCCGTGAATCGCTTGTCGCCCCCTTAGCGATTGCGCCGGATTTGTCACCCTGCCTGCTTTTTTGATCAGGATCATGGAACAAGGGCGCGGTCCGTGATGTTCTGTGGGGACAAACAAGGGAGAAGTCCAATGCGCTCGATTCTTGTCAATGCAGATCGCAGTCCGACCATGGCCGGCCGGCTTGAATCCGGGCTTTCGCTCGCGCGGCTCACCGGCGGCCATGTCACGGTGATGATTGCCTCTGCCCTTGCCCGCTACATCTCGATCGACCCGCTGGGCGGCAGCTATCTCGCCGCCGAAGCCATGGAGCTGGCGCTGGCGGATGACAGTGCGCTGGCCGATGCGCTGGAAGAGCAGCTGCGCGGTCAGGACGTGGCCTATGATATCGTACGCAGCGAATACGACGCGATAGAATCGCTGGAACTGGCCTCGCAGCTTTGCGATGTGGTGGTGGTCTCGCGCGGGCAAGGCAATGCCGGCGAGCTGGCGATTCTGGCCCAGTCGCCGGTACTGGTGGTGCCCGATGGCGCGACAGGCGGGATCGGCTTCCCGCTTAAATCCGCCTGCATCGGCTGGGATGGCGGCAACCATGCGGCGGCCGCGCTGCGCAGCGCGGTGCCCATGTTGAAAGGCTGCGACCAGGTTTCGGTGCTGTCCGTATTAGAGAAGCCGGGCGGCTTTGCCGGCCTTGAAGCGCTGGCCTATCTCTCGCGCCACGGGGTCAGGGCCGAGCTGGCCGAACTGGCACCGCGCGGCTCGACTCCGGAGACGCTCGCCCAGGCGGTGCGCGAAAAGGGCGCCGACCTGCTGGTGATGGGCGCCTATGGCAAGAGCCGTATGCGCGAATACCTGTTTGGCGGAGTCACGCAGTATTTCCTGACCGAACCGACCGCCCCGGCGCTGTTGCTCGTCCACTAAGGCTTATGCTGCAAGACAGCATTGGGCGCCGATACCAGCTTGCAGCGCAATGTTTGCTACATCCCAAAGCAATCTGAATCATATTATATATCATGACCTTGTGTCGAAACATCGGAAAGGTTGCAATTTTTGCAAGCATAAATGATCTTTTCGCACTTGCAACATGACTGACATCACTGCAAATAGGACGGGCCTTTCAGGCATCCTCTCCCAAAACTTCCAAGGGCTGGTCTTCGGACCGGCCCTTTTTTTGTCCCTGCCCGGGAGGGGTTTTTGTCCCTGCTCCGAGAGGTTTTTTGTCCCTGCCCTAGAGGGTGCTTTTTCCCGAGCCTCGCAGCCCCGGTTTGCAATCCAGCACACCAGTTCCTAGCTTCACTCTTCGACAGGACGGAAGGGTGAACAATGGCCGACGCGCCAGTCAGCATCGAAGAGAAGACAGTCAAGCTCCAGGTCGCCGCCGCGCGCCAGGAGGAAAGTGGCCATGGCATAGCCCGGCTGCCCAAATCGACCATGGCGACGCTGGGCATCACTGAGGGCGATGTCATCGAGATCGTCGGCAAGCGCACCACTCCAGCGCGGGCCGTGCTGGCCTATGCCGAGGACGAAGGGCTGGAAGTGATCCGGCTCGACGGGCTGCAGCGCGCCAATGCCGAAGTTGGCTCAGGCGATCATGTTGTGGTGCGCAAGGCCGAATCGCGCCCCGCCACCCGCGTGGTGTTTGCCCCGGCCCAGCGCGAAATGCGGCTGCAAGGCCCCGCCGAAGCGCTCAAGCGCAATTTCTTCGCGCGCCCGCTGGTGGCCGGCGATGTCGTCGCCACCACCGGCCAGCAACAAGTGCGCGACATGCCGCCGCAAGTGCAGCGCATGTTCAACGCGCCGGCCTATGCGCTCACGCAAATCCGCCTCACCGTGGTCGCAACCGTGCCCAAGGGCATCGTCCACATCGACGAGAACACCGAAGTCGAAATGCGCGAAGAATTCGAGGAGGCGCGCGATAGCCGGGCCGAGATCAACTACGACGACGTCGGCGGCATGGGCGACACCATTCGCCAGCTGCGCGAGATGGTCGAACTGCCGCTGCGCTATCCTGAGCTGTTCACCCGGCTGGGCGTTGATCCGCCGCGCGGCGTGCTGCTGCACGGGCCGCCGGGGACCGGCAAGACACGGCTTGCCCGCGCGGTCGCCAATGAAAGCGAAGCCAGTTTCTTCACGATCAACGGCCCGGAAATCATGGGTTCGGCCTATGGCGAGAGCGAAAAACGGCTGCGCGAGGTGTTCGAAGAAGCGGCCAAGGCCGCGCCCGCGATCATTTTCATCGACGAGATCGACTCGATCGCACCCAAGCGCGAGCACGTTTCGGGCGAGGCGGAAAAGCGACTGGTCGCGCAATTGCTGACCCTGATGGACGGACTGCATGCGCGCTCCAATCTTGTCGTCATCGCCGCCACCAACCGCCCGGACGCAATCGACGAAGCCCTGCGCCGGCCCGGCCGGTTTGATCGCGAGATCGTCATCGGCGTGCCTGATGAGGGCGGGCGGCGCGAGATCATCGGCATTCACACGCGCGGCATGCCGCTGGGCGAGGGCGTCGATCTGGATGAGCTGGCGCGCACCACGCACGGCTTTGTCGGTGCAGACATTGCCGCGTTGGCCCGCGAGGCGGCGATTGAGACTGTGCGCCGGATCATGCCCCAGCTCGATCTGGAAGCGCAGACGATTCCGCCCGACGTGCTCGAAGGCCTCTCGGTCACCCGCGAAGACTTCCTTGAGGCGCTCAAGCGCGTCCAGCCAAGCGCGATGCGCGAGGTTATGGTGCAAGTGCCCAATATCGGCTGGGACGACATCGGCGGACTGGGCGAAGCGCAGATGAAGCTGAAGGAAGGCATAGAGCTGCCTTTGCGCAATCCCGAAGCGTTCCGCCGGCTCGGTATCCGCCCGGCCAAGGGATTTCTGCTCTATGGCCCGCCGGGCACCGGCAAGACCCTGCTCGCCAAGGCCGTCGCCAAGGAGGCCGAGGCCAATTTCATCTCGGTGAAAAGCTCGGACCTGCTCAGCAAATGGTATGGCGAAAGTGAACAGCAGCTCAGCCGCCTGTTCGCCCGCGCGCGGCAAGTTGCGCCTTGCGTCATCTTCATCGACGAAATCGACAGCCTTGTTCCGGCGCGCGGGAGCAGCGGCAATGGCAGCGAGCCGCAAGTGACGGCGCGGGTGGTCAACACTATCCTCGCCGAAATGGACGGGCTTGAGGAAATGCAGTCAATCGTGCTGATCGGCGCGACAAACCGCCCAGGCCTGATCGACCCCGCGCTGCTGCGCCCGGGCCGGCTTGATGAGCTGGTCTATGTCGGCACGCCCGATGCCAAGGGCCGCGAGCATATCCTGAAGATCCACACGGGAAAGATGCCGCTAGCCAAGGACGTCGACCTGTCAGCGATTGCCGCACGCACCGAGCGCTTCACCGGCGCCGATCTGGAAGACGTGGTGCGCCGCGCCGGCCTGATCGCCATCCGCACCCGCGGCGAGGCGGCCAAGGACGTGCGCAAGGCGGACTTCGAGGCATCGCTGGAAGACAGCCGCGCCACCGTCACGCCTGAAATGGAAGAGGAATATGCCAAGATGAAGGGCGAGCTGAAAAAGCGGGCGATGGAAGTAAATCCCATCGGCTTCCTCGCGCCCGGCATGGTGAGTTCCACGCGGGACAGGAAGCACGACTGAAGGACAATGGCCTACTTGTCTACCTCACCCCGGTGGGGAGAGGTAGCGCAGCTGGGCTCTCGAGGGCACAGACCCCCTCTCTAACTGCGGCTAGGCAGCAAGCTGCCAAACCCTCGTATCCTCTCCCCGACGGGGCGAGGGAGAATGCCTCTAAAGCAGACCTTCTTTGCTGAGGGCTGCGGCCACCTCGGCGATATAGTCGAGGTGCGCCGCGATGCTGGTGTGGCCCTGCCCCATGGTCGAAACCGCTGCATGGCTGCCGCCCAGATCACGCCAGCGCGCCGCGCGTGTCGCAGCGGCGCCGGCGCTCTTGGCAGTCAGCATATTGCACTGCACCGGAAAGCTGGCGGGATCGCGCCCGGCCTCAGTGAGCAATTGGCGCAGACGCGGGAGCATTTCGAAGGCATCGCCCGCGCCGTCGGCAAAGATAAAGCCATCGGCGATCCGTGCGGCGCGGGCCATGGCGACATCGGCGAAACCGCCCATCCAGATTGGGATCGCGCGGCCCGGTCGTGGATTAAGCGCGGCGCGGTCAACATGATCGAAACGCCCGTCGAAAGTCACCAGCGGCTCGGCCCAGAAGGCGCGCAGCAGGGCGATCTGCTCCTCGACCCGCTTGCCGCGCTTGGAGAAGTCCTGCCCCAGCACTTCGTATTCGACATGGTTCCAGCCGATGCCGACGCCCAGCCGCAGCCGCCCATGCGAGAACAGATCGACATCCGCTGCCTGCCGAGCGACCAGCGCGGTCTGGCGCTGGGGCAGTATCAGCACGCCGGTGACGAGTTCGATCCGGGTGGTGATCGCCGCGAGATAGGCGAACATGGCAAAAGGATCGTGGAAAGGATGCTGGTCGGTATAGGGCCCGTTCGGCTTGGGCTCGCGGTCATGCGGACTGCCGACCACGTGATCGTAGGCCAGCAAATGGCCAAAGCCCAGTTCCTCCGCCGCCAACCCGATTTGACGCACGCCATCGGGATCGCCGCCAAGCTCGGTCTGGGGATAAATGATGCCGATGTTCATGCTTAAATGCCTTCTGTTTGCCCGCCCCAGACGAAGTCCAGCCGGGTCTCGCCGGTCATTTCGCCTGCTGGCGAAAAGCGCCGTTCGGTGATGCTGCCCTGCCCGTTGCGGCGCACCGCGACAAGCGTGCTGCAGCGCGTGCCATAGACCGGATTGCGGATGAATACGCCCGAATAGGCAGGCTCGGGGCCATCGCCGTAATCCTCTTCCGGGAACGGCGCTTCATTTCGCAGCGCCGTGAACAGCGCATCGAACCCGCCGGCATCGTGCGCCAGCCAGCCGGAGAGATCGGCGCACAGCCGCCGCGCCTTGGGCCAGGCCTGCGCGAAAGCGCCGTTTGAGAGGCCATGAATGCCGGGCGCAAGATCATGTCCGCCGGGCTCAGGCCAGTTGCTCGCCACCCTTGCGCGATGCCCATCGGCAACGAGCAGATTGAACGGGTTCATGCCAGCGCCATCGGGCAACTCCCCATCGCGCAGCCAGCCGGTCACCAGCCCGCCGCGCGATATGAGTTCGGGGCGGGGATAGCCAGGCGCGCGAAAATTGGTCACCAGCGCCAGCCGCCCGGCATCGCTCACCCCCAGCCAGGTGCCGCCCGCGCGCAGGTCCTGCCCGGCAAGCGTGCCGTCTGCCCAGCGGGAAAGCGGCGCCGTGGGCCGCTCGTGGTATTCATCGCGGTTGGCGGCGACCACCAGCAGCCATTCGGGATGCGCCTGCCAGGCAAGGACTGCTACACACATGGCAGAATCAGGCACATGTCAGATCAGCCCCTTCGCCTTGAAGCTGACGTGGCCCTCGCGCCCGATGATCACATGATCATGGACCACCACCCCCATCAGCCGCCCCGCCTCGGCGATCCGCTGGGTAATCTGGATATCGGCGCGGCTGGGTTCAGGCGTGCCTGAGGGATGGTTGTGCACCAGAACCAGTGCGGTCGCGCCAAGATCGAGCGCCTTGCGGATCACCTCGCGCGGGTGGATCGCGGCTTCGTCGATCGAGCCGTCCGAGGCGTGCCAGTCGAAAACCAGCATGTTCTTGTGGTTGAGATAGAGCACCCGCACCCGCTCCACCGTCAGATGCGCCATGTCGATGGTCAGGTAATCGAGCAGCGCTTGCCAACTGGCCAGCATCGGCGCCTGCCGCACCGTCTCGCGCGCCATGCGGCGGGCGGCGATGGCGACAATGCGCAAGGCCGCCGTGCTGGTCTCGCCCATGCCGGGATGCAGCGCCAGCGCGCGCGGCTCGGCATTGAGCACGCCGGCCAGCCCGCCGAAGCGCTGGATCAGGCTGCGCGCCAAAGGCTTCACATCGCGGCGCGGGATCGCGGTCATCAGCAGATATTCGACGATCTCGTGATCGGCCAGCGCGTCGATGTCGCCCGCCATCAGCCGCGCACGCAGCCTTGCGCGGTGTCCCGAAGTATCGTGGCCAGAGTTATCAGCCACCGGCCTTCGCTTTCGCGGCGCGCGCCTGCTGGCGAATATAGTGCCAGATGTCGACCGCCTGTTGCTCGGTCAGCCAGTCATAACGCGGCATGCCCCTTTCGAGCAGCGCCCCGCCTTTCACCACAGCCAAAAACGCCGCCTGATCGAGCGCCAGCGCCGATTCGCGTAAGTCCGGCGCCGGTGCCCCGGCGGAAATCACGTCGCGCCCGTGGCACAGCGCGCAGGCGAGAAACACCGGCTTGCCCGCCTCTGCCCGCGCCGCATCGATCACAATCGCCGGATCGTCCTGCGGGTCAATCGCCAGACTGCGCGGTGCACCCGGCGGCAGCTGTGCCTTGCCATCCAGCGCGAAAACCAGCAGCCGGCGCGGGTTGGCGCCGTATTTCCAGCCGACATTCATCACATCGCTGCCAATCGAAGCCGCCCCGCCCCAGCCGGTCAGCACCGCGACATATTGCCTGTCGCCCGCCGCAAAGCTCATCGGCGCGCCGATGATGCCGAGCTGGGCATCGAAGCTCCACAGCGCCTTGCCGTTCTTCGCGTCATAAGCGGTAAATTTGCCATAGGCATCGCCCTGGAACACCAGATTGCCGGCGCTGGCCATCACGCCGCCGTTCCAGATATTTGGCAACATCACCCGCCAGGCCTCTTCCTGCCGTACCGGGTCCCAGGCGACCAGCGAGCCCTTGCCGTCGCGCTCGTCAGCCTTTTCCGAGCCGATCCACATGTTGTTGATGAACACGCCGCCGGGCACAGGCTTGGACGAATAGCGCACGCCATTGTGCATCGCAGGGATATAGAGCAGCCCGGTCTGCGGACTATAGGCCTGCGCCTGCCAGTTGTGCCCGCCGGTCGGGTTTGGCCAGATCACGACATCGCCTTTCTCGAAGCGGATATTAGGCGCTTCGACCGGGCGGCCGGTCGCGGGGTCGATCCGCTCGGCCCATGTCACCTTGACGATCTTGCCGGCCGAAATGAACTGCCCGCTTGTTCGGTCGATAACATAGAGGAAGCCATTCTTGGGCGCTTGCATCAGCACCTTGCGGGGCTTGCCGCCGATCACCAGGTCCGACAGCGTGATTTGCGTGTTCGCGCCATAATCCCAGGCATCGCGCGGGTTGACCTGATAGTGCCACTTGTATTGGCCGCTGTCGGCATCGAGCGCGATGATCGAGGAGGCATAGAGCTGATCGCCGCTCTCCTTGCCCACTCGCGTGGTGTCGACCTGCCCCGGATTGGCGCTGCCGATATAGACCGTGTTCAACGCCGGATCGAAAGCAATCGAGCCCCACGGCCCGCCGCCAGTCTTGCCCTTCCAGAACTCGCCCCACCAGGTTTTCTCGGCACGCTCCATCAGCGGATCGCCCTTGTTCTCCTGCGGCGAGCCGGGAACCGGATAGAACCGCCAGGCCTGTTTGCCGGTCGCCTGATCGTAGGCCGTGACATAGCCACGTTCGCCATTATCGGCGCCCGCTTGCCCGACGATGACTTTGTCCTTGAACACCTGCGGCGCGCCGGTGATCCACTGGCGTGATGTCGGCGAGAGCGTCTGCGCGGTCCACAGTGCCTTGCCGCTCTTCGCATCGAGCGCGATCAATCGGCCGTCGAATACCGCAACGAACACCTTGCCTCCCGCATAGGCAATGCCCCGGCTGGCGGCGAAATTGAGCGTCAGCTTGAAAGGGTTCACTTTCCAGATTTGCGGATCATAGGTCCACAACAAGCGTCCGCTGGCGCCATCCACGGCATAGACCGCCGAATGCGCCCCGGCGAAAAACAGCGTGCCGCCCACCGCAATCGGCGTGCCTTCCAGCGTTGTCTCGCCCGGCAGGTCGAGCGACCAGGCAAGGCCGAGCCGCGCCACGTTGCCGCTGTCGATCTGGGTGAGCCGGCTGTAGGCGCTCTCATCCGGCCCGCCGCCGCGCCCGAACCAGTCGTCGCCCGAACCGGCAGCGGGATCGGCAACTGCGTTGCCGCTGCGGTCCGGCGCGCAGGAGAGCAGCGCCAGAGCGGCGAGCACGGCGAGGCCAAACCTATGTAAAGCCATGACCGTTCTCTCCCCGTTCAGCTTGCCGCCAGCAGCATTGCCTTTGCGCAGGGCCCAGCGCAAGAGTGAGACGCATGACAGAAGTTGCGGACGATCAACCGGCAGAAGCACTTGCGCCGCGCCGACGGCGGTTCTGGTCGCTCGCATTCGCCGGGCTGGCGCTGCTGCTGGCGGCAGTTTTGGCCACTGTCTGGCTGACGCGCGAGCGGATCGCCGACAATATCATTGCCGGCCAGATTGAAAAACTCGGCCTGCCGGCGCGCTATGAAATTGAATCCATCGGCACGGATGCGCAAGTGCTGCGCAATCTCGTCATTGGCGATCCGGCAAGGCCCGATCTTACCGTCGCGCGGGTCACGGTCGCCATCACGCCGCGCTGGGGCTTTCCTGTATTGGGCCGGATCACGCTGGAAAGACCGCGTCTCCATGGCCGCTTGATTGACGGCCGGGTGAGCTTCGGCAGCCTCGATCCGCTGATCTACAGCGGCAGCACCGCGCCCTTCCGCCTGCCCGATCTCAATCTCGCACTGCGCGATGGCCGGGCGCGGATTGCCAGCGACATGGGCGATGTGGGGCTGAAGCTGGAAGGCGAAGGACGGCTGCGCGGCGGCTTTGCCGGGATCATCGCCGCCGTCTTGCCACAAGGCACCGCGCAAGGCTGCACGCTGACAGGCGCCAGCCTCTATGGCGCGCTGAGCGTTACCGACGAAAAGCCGCGCTTTTCAGGCCCGCTGCGGCTGGGCGAACTCGCTTGCCCACTGAAGGGCATGCGGCTCGGCGCGAGTGCGCTGGCGATCAATGCCACATTTGGCAAGGCACTCGACAGCGCGGAAGGCACCGCGAACCTTACCGCCGGGCCGCTCGGACTGGACAGCACCAGACTGGCAGGCGCGGGCGGCACAGCCCGCTTTGTCTGGCGCGGGCAGGCGCTCACCGCGACCTATGACCTCAAAGCGCGGCAGCTGGCCTCGGGCAGCCTCGCGCTGGGCGAACTGGGCGCCATGGGTGCGTTGCGCACGCAGCAGAATTTCACGCGGGCTGAAACCGAAGGCGAGCTGGCCGCGCGCGACCTCAGCCCCGGCTCCAGCCTGTCAGACTTTCTCGCCACGCTGGAGCGCAGCGGCGCGGGCAGCATGGCGGCGCCGCTCGCCGCGCAATTGCGGCTGGCGCTCGCCCGCGAGACGCCAGGCAGCCGCCTGAACGCAAGCTATCTGCTGCGCTCGAGCGAAGGCACCATGAGCCTCATTGTGCCGCAAGCAAACCTGCGCGGCGGCTCGGGCCAGAGCCTGCTCACGCTCTCGCGCCTCTCGCTGAGCTCCGATGGCAAGGGCGCCCCGCGCCTCACCGCGAATTTCACCACCGGCGGGCGCGGCGTGCCCCAGATAGCCGGACGCATGGAGCGCAGCCCCTCAGGCGGGATCGCCATGCGGCTGGTGATGGCGGACTACGTTGCAGGCGCGGCGCGGCTCGCGCTGCCGCGCCTGACGCTGGTGCAGGCAGAAAGCGGCGCGCTGGGCTTTTCTGGCTCGGTCCGGCTTTCCGGCCCGCTACCGGGCGGGGCCGCGCGCAATCTGGAAATGCCACTTCAAGGCAACTGGTCACACAGCGCGGGCCTAGCCATGGGCCGCAAATGCACCCCGCTGCGCTTTGACAGCCTGTCGTTTGCCCAGCTCACACTGTCTGGCCGCACGGTGACGCTGTGCCCACAGCCGGGCGGCGCCATCGTGCGTTCCGGCGCAGGCGGCCTGCGCATCGCCGCCGGCGCGCCCCGGCTCGATCTTGCCGGCAAGCTGGGCGCCACGCCGATCCGCATCGCCAGCGGCCCGGTGGGCTTTGCCGTGCCGGGCATGCTCGCCGCGCGCAGCCTCGAT
>JANOBA010000112.1:0-4846 GCA_031411415.1 Novosphingobium sp. | reverse complement strand
TCGCCCATGATGTTGAAGCCGCGCATCTGGGTGCGCACGCGCTTGAGGAAGCCGGCATCGCCCATCCAGTTGGTGACGAGGCTGGCCATCCATGATGAACGCTGTGGGCCGTAATCATAGACGCCCGGCACGCCGACTTCTTTGGCGGTCGATTCGCGGTGATGGCCAATCCCGGTGTATTCGATGCCGCCGCCTGCTTCCGGGTTGCGGAAGAAGTGGCCGGGATGCTTGACCGCGTTCTTGAAGATCACGCCATGGGTGTGGCCGCGTCCGGAGCCGACGAGGAAGCCCATCGTGTCCATCAGGCTGAGCGGGCCGCGCACGATTTCCGGCAGTTCCTCGCCTTCCTGCACTTCGTCCCAATAGCGCACGTTGGCCCCGCGCATGTTCTTTTCCTCATTGAGGATGGCCTGGTCGATCCGCTCGAAATCTTCGGCAGAATATTCGTGCGTCTTGATGTCGTCATACTTGCCGGCCTCGCGCGCGGCCTTGCGCTCGTGGCGGGTGCAGGTGCCCAGCGCCTTGGCCACGACATCGCCGAACTGGTTGGCGAATGTGGCCTCGACATATTGCATCACCAGTGTGCCGGAGAACTTCGATTCCTTGACGTCGATGCCGACCACACGCTCGATCGCGGTGATGCGGTCGCCGGGGCGGACGTGGCGGAACAGCTCCCAGTCGTTGCCGGCATAGAAACCGTGGACGCCGGGCAGACCCCAGCGGGTGCGGCCGATCCAGCCGAATGCCATCGGGAAGTTGGGGTGGGCAACGATCGAGCCATAGCGCGAGAGGCGGCCATATTCGAGATCACGATAAAGCGGGTTGAGATCACCGATGCCGTTGCACCAGTTGCGCATCGTGTCTTCGCTGGCGTCCTGCATATAGGGGCCTTCGGGGCGCAGCTGCATGCCGATCATGTTCTCGGCGGCCTTGATGGCTTCGGGCGTGATCTTGCCCTCGGCGGCGGCGTGGCCAATGTCCTGGTCGTTGGTGCTCATGGGTTCTCTCCTCAAGATCGGGATTCGTTACCGGCCTAATGATGCATAATGCATTATCTTGCAAGGGGGCTCAGGCAGCGAAGTCGAAGAGCTCGCTGCTGACGATCTGGGCATAGCGGCCAAGACAGGCGATGGCGTGCATGTGCTCGTCCGATGTGGCCCCGGCGCAGCAGTCTTCGAGGATCACCACTTCGTAGTCGCGGTCATGCGCATCGCGGGCGCCGGAATGGACCACGCCGTTGGTCGAGACCCCGCACATGACGATGCGCTCGATAGCGTTTGCGCGCAGGATGGCTTCAAGGCTGGTGGCGTAAAACGGGCTGACGCGGTGCTTGACGATATCGAAATCGTGCGCCTGCGGTGCGACAGTTGGGTGGACTTCAGTGCCATAGGTGCCCAGCTGAAAAATCCCGTTCTTGCGCGCGCCTGAAAAGATTGGCGAGGCGGGCGGGCATTCGCGGTAGTCGGCTGAGAAACCGACGCGGACATAGCCGATCTTGGCGCCCGCTGCCCGCGCGGCGGATATGGCCCTGGCGGTCTTGGCAAGAACGCCGCGTTGTTTGACTTGCACGCCATATGTCTGCGCGTTGAAGCCGTCTTCGGCGACGATGTCATTCATCATGTCCATGACGAGGAACAGGGTGGGCTTCATCGCTTGGCGCTTTCCGAATTGACTGAGTCCCTGAGTTCGAGCCACCCCGCCTCGATATGCTGGCGCGTGGCGAGCATCGCGGCGGAGCTGTCTCCGGCGATCATCGCGGCGAGCATCAGGTCGTGCTCTTCGGCCGCGCGGCTGACGCGTCCTTTCAGGCGGTTGATCAGATCGAAGGGATAGCGCGCCCACAGGATTTGCACGAAATGCAGCGTTTGCGGCATGGCGGCGGCTTCAAACATCCGGTGATGAAACCGATAGTTGGCGGCGCGCGCGGCTTCGTTGTCGCCGGCATCGAAGGCATTGGCGAATTCCGCTGCCATGACTCGCAGTTCGGCAATGTCACTCGCGCTCGCCTTCTCGACTGCGCCCTTGACCAGCTGCGTTTCGAGCAGGATGCGCAAGGACAGCACTTCGGAAGAGGCTTCGATATTGAAGGGTGCGACGATGGCGCCCTTGAAGCTGTCGCCTGCGACATAGCCTTCGGCTTCCAGCAGTTTCAGCGCCTCGCGCACTGGGGTGATCGAGGTGCCCAGCAGGTCGGCGATTTCCTGCTGCTTCAGCCGCACCCCGCGCGCGAAACGTCCGGCGATGATGCCCTCGCGCAAGTAATCCGCGACTTGCTCTTCCTTGGTCTTGGACAGGATCACGGCTTGGCTCTCACCGGCGCCCAGGCAAAATCGCCGGGCTGCGCGATGCGCGCCGCGCCGCTTGCGATCAGGGCTGCGCCTTCCGCCTCGGAAAAGCCCAGTTCGCCAAGCAGCTCCAGCGTATGTTCGCCAAGCTCAGGCGGCGGCAGGTTTTGCGCGACTTTGCTTTGTCCCGGAAATTCCGGAACTTCGAAGTGCAGCCCGCGGAAATCCAGCTCGCGCAATTTGCCTGCCGTGCGCGCCTGCGGCACATCCAGCACGCGCTCGAGCGGCATGACTTCGTTGAAGCCCAGCCCGGCGCTGTGCAGCTTGGCTTCGGCCTCGGCATAGGTCAGCGCGCCCATTGCCTGGCTCACGGCGCCCTCCACCCGCTCGCGCTGGGCCTTGCGGTCGCGCAATTTGAGCAGGCCCGCATCGCCGTCTTCGGGCATGGCGAGCGCGCGGGTCAGCTTGGCCCAGTGCGCGTCAGTCAAGATCAGCAGATAGACCCAGCGCTGGTCACTGGTGAGATAGGAGCCATAGCCCGGCATCGAAAACTCGCCGCCGCCTTCCTTTTCCAGCCGGCCCAGCAGCTGGGTTTTGAGCTGCATTCCGGCCAGATCGCGCGCGGCAAGATGCAGTCCGGTCTCATACAGACCGATCTCGATGCGCCGGTCGGCCTCGCTGGCGGCCGAGTTCATCATCGCAGCGAGGACGCGGATCACCGCGTAAGTGCCGGCGAACTGGTCGTGATAGCTTGGGCCGAAACGCGTGGGCCGGCCATCGACGCGGTGATCGTCCATCGCGCCGGTCGCGGCTTCGGCGATGGGGTTGGTCATCAGGTCGTCCGCCTGCGGCCCATGAGTGTAGCCCTTGATGTGAACGTGGACGAGCGTGGGATTGGCCGCGGCACAGTCGTCCGCCGTTACCCCCAGTTTGCGCGCGGCGGAAGGCGCGAGGTTGTGAATCACGACATCGGCGCTGGCGACGAGCTTGAGGAACACCGCCTTGCCGCCCTCGGTGGTCAGATCGAGGCAGATCGCCTTCTTCGAATGGCTGTATGCGACGATGGTGCCCGATGGCCCGCCGCGCACCAGAGCGCGGGTGGTGTCACCCGCAGGCGGCTCGATCTTGATCACTTCGGCGCCGAGCTGCGAAAGGATGTGGGTGGCAAAGGGCGCGGCGATCATCGTGCCAAGCTCGAGCACGCGTTTGCCATGAAGCGGAAGGCCGGGGAGCGGGAGGCCGGGAAGGGGGGGTGCAGTCATCTGCGTTAAATTACAGATAATGCATTATATATCAAGCGGAGTGCTTCAGCGGCCCGGCATCGCCGCTGCCATCGCTTTCAGGGCATCGCTGCGGGGCAGGGCGAGCAACTGATCAAACTGCGCCTTGTAGGCAGCATTGGGGAAATGCGCCGGTCCGTCCGCAAGGTTGTCCAGCGTCGAGATGGCGACATCGCGCGGTTGCTGGACGTTGGCGATCTGCGACATGTCGACCCCGGCGCGCAGCCCCGCCTCAGTCGCGGTGGCACCCGGACAGCAGGCGAGAATATCGACCCCGCTGCCTTGCGCTTCGGCATAAAGCCCTTCGGCCAGATGCAGCACCATGGCTTTCATTGCCGCGTAGGCCGCCGACATCGGGCAGCCCATCAGTGCCTCGATCGAACTGACCATGATGAAGCCGCCCTTTCCGCGCGCTTTGAGCGCCGGCAGGAACAGCCGGGCAAGATGCAGCGGGGCATGGCAGTTGACCGTGAGCATTTCGGTCAGCTCGTCGGGATCGAGGTTTTCATGCGGCCCGCGCACACTGAAGCCGGCATTGCTGACCACCAGACCGATGTCACGGCCTGCCACCAGCCGGTGCAGTTCGGTGGGCGCCGTCGGTTGTGAGAGATCGGCATCGCAAATTGCCGACTTGGTGCCGTGGCGCGCTTCGAGCTGTTCGGAGAGGTGCGCCAGCCGGTCGGTCCGCCGCGCGACCAGCACCAGATCAAAGCCGCGGGCTGCCAGTTCTTCGGCAAAGCCTTGGCCAATGCCGGACGACGCGCCGGTGATCAGGGCGACCGGGCCATAGCGGGTTTTGAAGTCAGTCATGCGGGATTCCTCAGAGGATGCTTTGTGCGTCTCCTTGCCTTTGCACAAAGGCAATTGCCAGCCCCTGACGAGCTTGGGTTAACGCAAGCGACGGGCATTCCGTCTCAGCCCGGCGAGACTGCGCCGCACCAGCTTCCCCGGCGGCCCTGCCATGGCTGGGCAAGGCCTTCGGTAACCAGCTGGCCGCCGATGCTCTGCCCTCGGCGGGTCACGGTGCGCAGCAGGCGACCATAGCGGTCGCGCTCGCGCGTGCCGGTTTCCATCTGGAATGGCCCGGAATTGAGCAGCACGATCAAGCGCCGCGTTGCCGCAGCCCCGCGTGCCGCCTCGCTGTCGCAGGCCGCGCCGTGGGTTTCGGGCGCGTTGATATCGGCGATGCGCACTTTCTCGCCGTTCAGCCAGAAGGTGTCGCCATCGATGACGCAAGTGTTGCGGGGGCCGGGTGCGCAAAGCGCGAACGTGGCGGCGGCG
>JANOBA010000111.1:0-13081 GCA_031411415.1 Novosphingobium sp. | reverse complement strand
GGTTGATCGGCGTCACCTCGCCCCGAAAAGGGCTGAAAGTCAGGATTGATCGATGACCATTCGAACCATTCTCGTCGACGATGAAAAGCTGGCAATCCAGGGCCTGCAGCTGCGGCTCGCCAAATTTCCCGAAGTCGAGATTATTGATACCTGCTCGAACGGGCGCGAGGCGATCCGCAAGATCAAGACCGAGAAACCCGATCTCGTCTTCCTCGACATCCAGATGCCCGGCTTTGACGGGTTCTCGGTGGTGAAGGGCGTGATGGAGATAGAACCGCCGCTGTTCGTCTTCGTCACAGCCTATCAGGAACATGCCGTGCGCGCGTTCGAGGCCAACGCCGTCAACTATCTGATGAAGCCAGTTGACGAGGATAAACTCGCCGACACGCTCGAGCGGGTAAAGACCCGACTTTCCGAAAAGCGCTCGTCCGAAGAGGCAGAGAAGCTCAAGATCGTGCTCGCCGAAGTGGCCCCCGATGCAATCGAGGCGATGCCCGATGAAGGCGACGCATCTGGCAACATGGGTGCGGGGCGCTTCGAAAAGCTGATCAACATCAAGGATCGCGGCCAGATTTTCCGCATCGATGTCGATTCGATCGAACATATTGAAGCCGCTGGCGATTACATGTGCATCCGCACCGCAGACAATTCGCTGATCCTGCGCGAGACGATGAAAGACCTTGAGCGCCGGCTCGATCCGCGCGTGTTCCAGCGGGTCCACCGCTCGACCATCGTCAATCTCAACCAGGTCCGCCAGGTCAAGCCGCACACCAATGGCGAGTGCTTCCTGGTGCTTGAATCGGGCGCGCGGGTGAAAGTCAGCCGGTCTTACCGGGATGTGGTGGCGCGCTTCGTGCATTGAGGTTAGGCTTCTTCGATCTGGACCGTCCGGGCAGGGCGGCCAGCCTATGGGGGAGAGAGCCTTGACCACAGCGCCGCCGCATTTCGACCGCCAGGAATGGCGTGAGGGCTGGCCAGTGGTTGCCGCATCGCTGGCCGGGATCACGCTATGTTCGGCGCACGGCTATACCATCGGCGTGATGATCGCCCCGCTCGAACAGGCCTTCGGCTGGTCGCGCGCGTCGATTTCCGGGGGCATGCTGATCATCGCGCTGGTGGCCATTGTCGCTGCGCCACTGGCGGGCAGGCTCGCAGACACATTCGGTCCGCGCCGCGTGGCGCTGGCGGGGGTGCCGCTGTTCTGCCTCGCATTTGCCATGCTGGCCACGGCGAACGGCAATATATGGGGTTGGTGGCTGCTGTGGCTGTTCCTCGCGCTGGGCAACATGCTGATCCTGCCAACGATCTGGACTTCCGCAATCAACAGCCGCTTTGATGCCAATCGCGGCAAAGCGCTGGCTTTTGCACTAAGCGGAACGGGGCTTGCGGCCTTCATCCTGCCGCCGGTCACCACCCGACTTATCGCGGCCTATGGCTGGCAACATGCCTATGTCGGGCTAGCTGTGGCCGGCTTGCTGATCGTCTTTCCGCTGACCTTGCTGTGGTTCCATTCCGCCCCGCGTGTGGCCGCTTCCAGCCATGCGGCAGACGCTCCAGCCAAGGGCAAGCTGCGGGCCGAGATGCGCTCGCCGCGCTTCCTCAAGCTGCTCGGCGCCTCGACGGTGTTTTCCGTGGCGATCTGTGCGCTGACCACAAATGCCACGCCCGTGCTGCGCGCGCTGGGTCACAGTGCTATCGCGGCGGCGGACACGGCGGCGCTGATGGGTCTGGGCTCGGTGGTTGGCCGGATAGCCGGCGGCTTTCTGCTCGACCGCTTCGATGCCCGCAAAGTCGCCGCGATCAGCGTCGCCGCGCCGATTGTCACGGCGATGCTGCTGCTGGCGGGCGGCGAAGACCGGCTGGTTGCCTCGGGTGCCTGTCTGTTCCTGGGCCTGGCCATCGGCGCGGAAGTCGATGCCTGCGCCTATCTTGCCGCGCGCCACTTTGGTCTGCGGAATTTCGGTGCGCTGTTCGGCACGATCAACGGATTGATGCTGTTCGGCAGCGGCGTGGCCCCGTTTGCGGCCAATTTGGTCTATGACGTAACGGGGAGCTACAGTTCCGTGCTTTGGGCCCAGGTGCCCGCCTGCCTGCTCGCCGCCGCGCTGTTTCTGGCGCTGGGCCGATACCCTGATGCTGCGCCGCAGCCAGCCGGTTGATGCGCCTCTGCAATTGAACCGATATAGCACTGGCAAGCCGCCCCATGCTCTGCTAACCGCGCTTCCTCACTGGCATCCGTAGCTCAGCTGGATAGAGTACTGCCCTCCGAAGGCAGGGGTCACAGGTTCGAATCCTGTCGGGTGCACCAGTTTTTCAAGAACCTAAATGGCATTTTCCGCGTTCCAGTTTGGGTGCGCCGTCAACTTATGTGTTCGCTACGCTGGTTGAGGCGGGTGAGCGAAAGCCGCGCCTAAACGTCTGGCGTGCGAACATCATGACCTCAAAAATCTACAATCATATCGCAACCCCGCTGGATAATGGTGGTTGGTACGCAAGACCGCACATCGCATCTTGCATTCGTAATGCCGAAAATTATTCCATTAATAGGGGGCGTGTATGAGCCGCATTGCATCACTTTTCGCAGTAGCTGCGTTATCATCTTCAGCTATCTACACGAATGCAGGTGCCCAGGTGGCCGTTCAGGGCTCCCCTGTTATTGCAAGCTATCACTCCCGAGGCATGTGCCTGGATGTGCGCGCTTCGGACAAAGCAGTTTTGCTTTGGACCTGCCATAGCGGCGCAAATCAGGCCTTTCGCTTTCGTTCCGGCAATTATGGCCAGATCTCGCTGGGCGACAACATGTGCCTCACCGGGGGCGGCGGCCGCGGATCGGGCCTGACAGCGCAACTCTGCAACTATCCTGATCGCAACCAGATGTGGACTTTCCACCCCGACGCCACTTTGCGCAATGAAGCGGGCTGGTGTGCGGACATCGAAGGTGGTTCGCGCTCGGCGGGAACCCGCATCATCAATTGGACTTGCAATTCCGGATCGACAAACCAGACTTGGTATCCTGCTGTGTCCGCCCCGCGTGTGGGATTGGGTATACAAACCCTGTCGGCACTTTCGCGCGGACCGGTTCAGGGGATCATCGCAAGCTCAGGCTTCAGCGGCGGCAATATGGTTGCTGCAGGCGGCGGTAATATGGTCGCGGCGGGAGGCGGCAATATGGTTGCTGCCGGAGGCGGCAATCTCGTGCTTGGCGGCGCGGGCCGGATCATTGCCGCAGGCGGTGGAAACATGGTTGCAGCTGGCGGCGGTAATGTCGTGCCCACGGGCGCCGGCAGTCTGTTGCCGAACAACTGGAGCTTCTTCAACAGCTCGAGTGCGGGCCGCCTCGTCGGCAATGACGGCGGAAGCTAGAACCGCAAGTCGACCCACCCCTAATTATTCGAAAACGAGGTTAGTCATGAACCATCGTCAAAAATCGGTTTTCGCCGGGCTGACCTGCCTTGCGCTTGGATTTGCTGCACCGGCCCATGCACAGTTGGCCAGCAATGCCAAGGATAACAGCAGCCCAGCCGAGGTGGCTTTCTGGCAATCCGTGTCAGAAACAAGAGACCCGGCGCAGTATGAGGCCTATCTGTCGGCCTTCCCGCAAGGGCTCTTTGCCGGCCTTGCCCGCGCCAAGATCGCCGGGCTTTCAGGCTCCTCAGCGCAGCCCGCAAGCGCGGATGTGCCGAAAATTGCGACGCCCGCCGTGTCCGCCCCAGCGGCCCAACTCATCCCAGCGGTCTTGACGGTCGCGGCCGGCAGCTCAGTTTCAGGACTGGACTCGTCGTTCGTTGAACAACTGCGCGCCCTGGCGCTGTCGCAGGGCGACCGGTATCGCAATGTCAGCATCGTCATCCCCCCGCGGCCGGCGATGTCGGCGGTGGGTCAGCTCGACGTTCCTGCCCAATTTTGTTCGGCGAACGAACGCAATGCCTTCCACGAAGACCGCTTTCGCCCCGCGATCGAGCGCGCCAGCAAGAACAACACCGATGCGATAGCCCATATGACGATGCTGGCGCGCCTGGCGGGCGAAGCGCAGGCCAAAGGCGACGGCAACACATCTGGCGCGCTTGCGAATGAGTCCAAGAACTACGAACCTGTCGCCCAATCCATCTATCTTGAACGGACCGCACTCGCCTCGGCGTTTTCGCGCATCATGGCGGTGCCTGTGGTCCCTTGCGCAGGAGCAACGCGATGAGACGTTTCACGATAGGCCTGCTGGCCATCTGCATGGTTGCGGCACCGGGAGCCGTTCAGGCAGCAACCCCGACTGCCGAAGCGATCGCCGCCGCCAGAGTGCAAGAACTCTCCCTACTGCTCAATTCCGTCGCGCTGCGGTGCAATGTCATCGGCATCAATCTCCAGAATGATTATGGCCGGTTTCTCGAACGGCAGAAAAGCCCGCTCGCACGCGCAGAAAACGCGCTGCGGGTACATTACGGCGTCCGGACAAAGGCGGATTTGCACGCCGATATTGATCGGTTTCGTGTCAGGGTTCTCAACTTTTATGGAACCGGACGCACTGACCGGCAAAGCTGCAGCACCAATGCCAATGTGTTGAATATGTTGGCACAAGCTGATGACAGCGGCAATTTACTTACCAGAATTGCTGAAATCATGGTGCCCAATCCGCTCTTCGGCGATGGGAGCTAGGCCGCTCAGCTTCGGCCATCGCCGGGTCACGAAATCTTTGCAGGCGAGACTCTTATGCAGTCCACGTTGCGTGTGATGCTTGTGCGGGCGCGATGCTGATGAGCCCGGCTTTGGCCTTGGCCAGGCGATGCGACCGCCTGGGGTGCCCGCGATCCCTGAGTGTGCCCCTCGACCTGCCGCGAGCTTCCAGGCTGCCGGCAAGGCTTCAAAACCGGGATCGATAGCCACCGTTGGCGGTGGCGCCGGAGTGAGCAAACAAGGCTTGCCGCACCGCCAGTTCCGCATTCAGCAGAGGTGTGAGTACGCGGGCAAACCTGCCCGGCGTCATGGCGACAAATGTCCGGAATTCACGGTTGAGATGCGAAGCATCATAGAACCGGTCCGGGGCCAGCGCGTCCGTATCCTCATTGGCAACGCCGTGGATAACGCCGGCCATATCGAGGAAACGACTGCGCCGGAGCACGACTTTTGGACCGTGACCAAAATGGCGGCGGACAAACTGGTCGAATTTCCACGGGGTCATGGCGAGGTGGCTGGCCGCTTGCGGCACCGTGATGTTTGATTCTGCCCGCACTATGGCTTCCAGTTCGGCCGCCTTCGGGTCCGCCTTCCGGCCTGTTTTGGCTATGCGGCGTCTTACGATATTTTCGAGCGCTGCAATGATCGCGGCCTGATCGCCCTCACTGTGCGACAGGTGCGCCATCCAGCTGCCGGGAATGGCTTCGGCAGTATCGACAACAGCACTCGCCGGGCGCGCATCGAGGGCCAGCCATCCTGCGGGCCGGATGTCAAAGCCCACAACCTTTGCAGGCCCTCGCGCGCGCACCAGCATTGCCCGCTCCCGGGGGCCGAACAACATCGGCCCGGTGAACGCGTGCCATTCGCCTGTCTCGGCCAACCAGAACCAATCCCCGTACAAAGGCACGTGAACCGTGGCGGCTTCGTTCAGCAGAAGATCCTCTGCAAGGTCACCTTCGGCCTGTTCGATGGTCGTCACGAACAGCCGGGAAATAAACGGACTGAGATCGCCTGAAGGCTCGATGTTGCAAACAACCGGTGATCCCGCATGAATGCAGGTGTCGTTGCGGACTGCGATCATGATGTGGCCCCCCATCGCGAATGATGACGGGAGGCGAATGCCTTAAAGTCTGCGGCGTTCGCTGCCCCCGATCGCTGTTGAACCTATGTATCGGTAATGATGCGGCCTATTGCCTTTATAGGCATGTAGCGTTCCTGCCGAAACTGGTGAATGGCCCACGCAGTGCTGGACGATACCCCCCGGCTGCGTAACCTCATCCAGGGGTCCTCCGGCAATCTTGGGGGAAGTTCATTGCAAGCACGGGGGCGGGCGTGAGGTTGCTGCTGATCGACGACCATCCCCTGTTCGCAGAGGGCTTTCAGGCGATGGTGGCGCGGCATCGTCCCGATTGGCAGTTTGACACTGCAGAGACAGGCGAATCTGCAATGTGCAAGCTGGCCGAGCAGGCGCCTGACCTGGTTGTTCTGGATGTCTACCTGCCCGATCAGGACGGGTTCGAACTGATCCACCACCTCAAGGCATGTGTCCCGGCGCTGCCGGTCATCTTCGTGTCAGGCCGCGATCATGCGGCGATGGCGGTGCGGGCCAGAGCCAGCTTGGCCAGCGGCTTTATCCCCAAGACGACGCCGCCGGACGAATTCGTCGAGTTGATCGAGGCGGCGCTTGCCGGTCGCGGTGCGTGGCCGGGCGGGGAAACAGGCGCAAGTCCACCGCAATTGACGCCGCGCCAGGCCGAGGTTCTGGAGCTGCTGGCGGCAGGGCACGGCAACAAGGAGATCCGCTATCGCTTGGGGATTGCCGAGCGCACGGTGCGGGCCCACCTCACCGAATTGTTTCAGCTGCTGGGCGTACACGGGCGGATGCCGGCGGTCATCAAGGCGCGTGAGCTGGGGATGATCGAGTGAGCGCCCAGGGCCAAGTTGATCCGATCAAGGCGGCGATGATCCGCACCCTGATGCTGCAAATCCCCAGCCAGACGGCTGCGGGACTGGTGGTCTCCCTGTACATGGTCGGCACGGCGTGGGCGTTCAGTTCGCTGGTCTCGATCCTCGCGTGGGCGGCGGCCGCGCTGGGCTATGTGGGGCTGCGCTTCGGCATCAGCCGGGCCTTCGTCCGCCGCCAGCCGCCGGACTCGGCGGTGGCGGGCTGGGCAGACTGGTATGTGTTCTCCATGTTCTTCGCCGGCATCATGTATGGTGCCGCTTTCCTGCTGTTCGCGCATCCTGACCAGCCGATCACCATCGCTTTGACCCTTGCCCCCATCTATTCGGTCGCGGCGGGCAGCACCCCGTCCTGCGCCTATCACCCGCCCGCAATCCTGGGCGCGATCATTCCCTCGTTTGCCGCGGTATTCGGCAAATTGCTGCTGACTGGCCAGTTCGAATACATCATGCTCGGCATTGCCTCGGTGCTGTATGGCGTCACTATGATCGGATATTGCCGCGTTCAGGCCCGCACGCTTGAGGATGGCTTTCGCATCCGTTTTGAGAATGTCCAACTGGTCGAACAATTGCGCCAAGAGAGAGCCACCGCCGATGAGGCACGCCAGGCGGCCGAACAGGCAAACCTCGCAAAATCACAGTTCCTCGCCGCCGCCAGCCATGATCTGCGCCAGCCGCTTTATGCGCTGGGGCTGTTCTCCTCGTCGCTGGAAGACTTGCGCCTCGACAGCGGCGGGCGCGACGTGGTGCGCCGCATCCAGGATAGTATCGGGGTGATGGAAAGCTCGTTCGAAGGGCTGCTGGATCTGTCCAAGCTTGAGGCAGGCATCGTCAAGCCGCGCCTTGAGCCGGTCGACGTCGATGCAATGTTTGACCGGATCAGCCAGGTGTTTCTGCCGCTGGCGATCGAGCGCGGGCTGGAGCTGCGCCTCCGATCGAATGGCGAGCGCGTGTTCAGCGACATGGTGCTGCTGGAGCAAGTCGTCGGCAATCTGGTCTCCAACGCGTTGCGTGCAACCAGCAAGGGTGTTGTGTTGCTGGCGGTGCGGCCGCTTGGCGGCGATATCTGCTTCGAGGTTTGGGATACCGGAAAAGGCATAGCTGCAGCGGATGTGGCGCGAATCTTCGACGACTATGTGCAACTGGACAATCCGGAACGTGATCGGCGGCGTGGGCTTGGCCTTGGCCTGGCCATTGTACGGCGCTCTGCGGCCTTGCTCGATTCTCGCATCGAGGTGGCCTCACGCCTGGGGAAGGGATCGCGCTTCCGGTTCCGCCAGCAGCCCTGGACAGGTGGCGACGCAATACCAGCGCGTGCTTCGGCTGACGAAGAGACTTGCCTCATGCGCAGGGGCGAGCCCTTGCTGCTGGTTGAGGATGATGAAGATGTCCGCGCGGCCTTGTGCAACCTGCTTTCGCGCTGGGGTATCGATTTTACTGCTGAATCCAATGCCGAGGCCGGGCTGGAAAGGCTAAAAAGCGATCGGCGGTTCGGTCTGGTTATGACCGATCAGCGCTTGTCCGGGGGCATGACCGGTCTTGATCTGATCCATGCGATGCGCGCGCAATTGTCTGATCCTCCGCCTGCGATCATCATAACCGGAGAGATCGATTCGCCTTTGCTAGCCGAAGCGGAGCGGGCCGGCATCGTTGTCATGCACAAGCCGGTGCAGGCGGCGAGACTGCGGCGCCTCCTGGGCGAACCGGTAAGCGGAGCCGGGGCCGGGAATGGGCGCGAATAGGGCGCGCCTCAATAGTCGGCGGCCAGGCGGTGGAGCGCCGCGCCGATCATCCCGCCGATCTGCTGGGGGTTTCCGCCGTCCAGTTGCAGCTGGCCAACTGCAACGCTGCTTTCAATGACATCGCGGCACCTTTCAAAGCGGCGTGTGCAATAGGCCGCAAGGCCCGCTTCGATCGTGGCGGCCTTGACCAGCTCCTCGGCGAGCACCAGCGCGCTCTCAACAGCTATGCCAGCGCCTGATGCGAGATGCGGCGTGGTCGCATGGACGGCATCGCCGACTAGCACGATCCGTCCGCTGTGCCATGGCGCCGGCTGGATCGCGGCGGCAAGCGGACGATAATTGATCCAGTCATCACGCGTCATGTTATCGCGGATCCAGCCTGCGCTGTTACCAAAGCCTTCGAGATTGGCGCGCATGGTGTTGAACAGCGTTTCCTCGTCGAAGTGTTTCTTGCTGCTGACATGCGGGGTTAGTTGCCACAGATAGACCATGTCCTCGCCGCATGGCGTGATGCCGCAAGGGTGCGGGTGCCCAAAATACATCTCGCCGCGCTCCAGCATCGGCGGCTTGTGGATCGAAATGCGCCAGCATCCTTGCCCGGTGTAAGCCGGCTCAGCCATGTGCGGGAAGGCCAGCTTGCGGACGGCGGAATTGACGCTGTCCGCGCCGACCACCAGATCGTAGCGCCCGGCGCTGCCATCGGAAAATGCAACATCGACGCCATCGCCAGAATTGACCAATCCGGAGGCGGTAATGCCGAGGCGAACCGTGACGCCCAGTTCCAGCACGCGCGCCTGCATGATCCGGTGCAGGATCGGCCGCATGATGCCGCCGGTCGCCGGCAGGCCTTCCTCCAGCGCCGGTTCATCGAGATCATGGAGGTGCAAGCCGTCAAAGCGGAAAATGCGCGATCCGCTGGTGATCGCGCCCTGCTGCTTGATCGCCTCCAGCAGGCCAAGGCGCTTGTAGGCGCGCAAAGTCGGCCCAGTGATCGTGATGCCAGCGCCATAGACCCGCCAATCGGGATCAATATCGACGATTTCGACCGTTGCACCGGCCTCAGCGAAACGGATCGCAGCTGTCATCCCGGCAATCCCGCCACCAACGATCAGGATGTTCTGACAATCCATCCGCAAAACTCTCCCATGAACCTTATGCCGATTGATCGGAGGCTCTAGAGGCAATGCACGCGGAATACGCATCGATTTTGGCGATTGAACGCATCGACGGAATTGTATTCCGCTGGTCTGGCGGCGCGACTAGGCCCAGGTTGCCGGCTTCTGCCTGCTGGCAAACCAGAAAACTTCATAACGCCGGAGATGAACGTTGGCCCTGTTTGAACCTTTTCCCAACTATGTCTGGAACCTGTCGGTTTCCATCGCGCTTGAAAATGGCGGCAGGATCGGCGAGATTGTTGACATCATCGGCCCGCTGATGGCCAAGGCACAGGCCGGCGAAGACGCGGGCACGCAGGACTTCATGGCCGAATGGGTCAAGATGGCCGACAAGCTGACTGGTCTCGCCGATGATGACATTGCCGCAGGCCGCATGTTCTCCGCCGGCAACAAGCTGAAGCGCAGTGCGATCTATTATCAGACCGGCGAGCGCATGCAGGCGCATGGTTCGCCGGGCCGCGCCGAAACCTATGACAAGGCAATCAAGAATTTCCTGCGCGGCACGCAGCTGGCCGGCGATCCCGTCACCCGGGTTGAAATTCCTTATGAGGGCAAGTCAATCTCCGGCCTGTTCCACCATGCCGGCGGCACCGATCCCAAGCCGTGCGTGGTCTATTGCAACGGCCTCGATTCGATGAAGGAAATGCTGTGGATGGGGGGCATCCCCTATGCGCTGGCCAAGCGCGGCATCCACACACTTTGCGTCGATCAGCCGGGAACCGGCGAAGCGCTGCGCCTGCACGATCTGCCTGCCACGCCCTATAGCGAGCGTTGGGCCTCGCCCTGGGTCGATTGGCTTGAAACCCAGAGCCACGTGAAGGCCGACGCCATCGGCATGACCGGTATTTCGCTGGGCGGGCATTTTGCCCCGCGCGCGGTCGCCTATGAACCCCGCTTTGCGAGTGGTGCGGCATGGGGCGCCAATCATAACTGGCATGAGGTGCAGTATAAGCGGATGAAGCGCGAGGGCGAGAACCCGGTGCCGCACTACTGGAGCCACGTGTTCTGGGTGTTCGGCGCCAGTGGCATGGACGATTTTATCGAGAAATCGAAGGACATGAACCTCAATGGCCACATGGACCGGATCAAGGCCCCGTTCCTTGTTACGCACGGGGTAAACGACCGGCAGATTTCGCCTGACTATGCCAATCAGACTTATGACCAGCTGGTCAATTCGCCGCGCCGTGAGCTGAAATGGTTCACCCCGCGTGAAGGCGGGGTCGAACATGTCGGCGCGGACAACCACGCCTTTGCCATTGACTACATCGCCGATTGGTTCGCCGAGACACTGGGCGGGCGCACGGCTTGAGCGAGATAGAGGCCCATGTTTTCGCTTGAAGGCAAAATTGCGATCATCACCGGCTCGACGCGGGGGATCGGGCGCGGGATTGCCGAGGCTTTCCTGGCGCAAGGGGCCAGGGTGGTCGTGTCGAACGAGTCCGCCGAGGACACGGCTGCGGCGGCTGCGGAGCTGGGCACCAGCGGAATTGCCTGTGACGTAAGCCGCGCAGAGCAGCTTGCGGCGCTGGTGGATGGCACGCTTGCTGCGCATGGTGGGCTCGATGTGCTCGTCTGCAATGCCGGGATCACCGACCGGCGCGGCGATGCCAGTGTCGAGGATTTCGACCGGGTGATGGCGGTCAACTTGCGCAGCCAGGTGGCGCTGACTCAGCTTGCCTTGCCGCATATTGCCGCGCGCAAGGGATCGGTAATCCTGATTGCCAGCATCGGCGGGATCAGGGGCAATGGCGGCATCAACGCCTATGCGCTGGCCAAAGCGGGGGTCGCGCAGTTGGCCCGCAATATCGCGGTGCAATGGGGGCCAAAAGGCGTGCGGGCCAATGCGATTTCGCCGGGGCTGATCCGCACCGATCTGATCGCGCAGCTGCCGCAGACGGCGGAATTCATGGAGCGCCGCATGCAAATGACGCCGCTTCGCCGCATGGGCACCGCGCAGGAAATTGGCGGCGCCGCAGTCTTCCTTGCCAGCGCGGCCGGCGGCTTTGTCAACGGCCACAATCTGGTGGTCGATGGCGGGACGGTGATCACCGACGGCAGCTGACCTCAGGCGAGGTGTGCGGCCAGTCTTGGCCGCAGCAGGATCATGCAGGCCAGCGTTCCGGCCATTGCGGCGACCATCACCAATTGCAGCGCGTCGCCCAGCCTTGCCTCGCCAAAGACAAATTCGCTGAGCCAGCCAACCAGTGCCGGGCCCAGAGTGAAACCAAGCAGGCTGATTGTCAGGATCGCCATCGCCGCCATGCGCGAGCGCATAGGAGGCGGAGCAATGGTCTGGACCAGCGTGTTGGCGATCGCGTTGCAGGGCGCGATGCACAGCAGCAGCGCAGTCAGCCACGGCATGAAGGCGGCATAAGTGGGCGCTTCGAACGCGAACCAGGCGGCGACGACCCCCAGCGCAACGGGCACCATGCCCAGCCTGACGATGGCATCCTTGACCCCGCGCGCAGCGAGCCAGTCGGCGATGATAGCGAACAGCCCTTGCCCGGCGAAAGCGGCAACCAGCAGCAGCAAGCCCAGCGTTGCCCCGGCCTGCATCGGCGACACAGCGTAAGCGCGCTGTAGATATTCCGGCAGCCAGGCCGTCACACAGCCCAGCCCGGCTGCCGAGAATCCGGCGGTCAGGTAGGTGAGGATAACCAGCAGCTTGTTTTCGCGCAGGAATGGCAGGACCGGCGCCGATGTCCCCGCAGCCGCCAATCCCCTGACTGCGCCGGCATTGCGCGGATCAGTCAGCAGCGGGATCAGCGCCAGTGCGAGCAAACCGGGCAAGCCGATAACCAGAAAAGCGATCCGCCATCCCGGCATCTCGCCGACGATCGGCATGTTCTGGAATGTGCCCGAAGCGGCGGCGGCCAGCACGGCACCGGCCGCTGCGACACCAACGGCAGAGCCGACCTGAAAGCCGATGCCCTGCAGCGCGAGCGGTTTCGTCAGCGCCTCGCGGGGAAAGCTGTCGCCGATGATGCCGTGGCAGCACGGCGCCAGCGCCGCCTCGCCCGAACCCACCAGCATCCGCAACACGAACAGCATGGCAAAGCCCGTTGCCCAGCCGCAAGCCAAGGTCGCGAGCGTCCACACGACGAGGCAGACGGCAAGCACAAGTCGGCGGGAGGAGCGATCAGCCAGCCAGCCGATCGGCAACAGGAACAGCATATAGAAACTGGTGAAGGCGGCCCCCACCAGCAGGCTCGCCTGGAAATCGCCGATGCCGAATTCGGCCTTGATCGGCCCGATCAGCATGGCGATGGCCATGCGGTCGGCCATGGCGATCACTGAAATGACAAAGATGATGATCGCCGAACGCCATGCGGCCCCGCGCGGCGGGAACATCAGCGCCGGGCTGGCGATGCTTTGCGCGCCGGGCGTGGCCGCGACTTTCAGCGCCTCACGACCTTCTGTGCGATAACGCCGAATGGAGCGCTGCCGTCCGCCATTGTGCCTTGCATCCGCACGGTATCGCCAAAGCGCATGAATTCTGTCTTGGCTTCGCCCTGATCGACGATTTCGATCCCGCGC
>JANOBA010000110.1:0-3406 GCA_031411415.1 Novosphingobium sp. | reverse complement strand
GTGACGCCGGCAGAGCGCGCGAAGGAACTGGCCGACCGGGTGCGCGGCTGTCAGCGCCGGAGGAGGTGGTGATGCTTGCCGAATTCGATCTCACCGGCAAAGTCGCCGTGGTCACCGGGGCTGGCACCGGCATTGGCCGGGCGACCGCGATCCTGCTGGCAAGGCGCGGAGCAGACGTGGCGATTTGCGGGCGGCGCGCGGAAAAGCTGGAGGAAGCCTGCGAACGGATTCGCGAGACCGGGCGCCGCGCGCTGGCGGTGCCGACCGATGTGCGCAAAGCCGATCAGGCCAAAGCGTTGATGGAGGCTGTCGCCGCTGAATTTGGCCGGATCGATATCCTGATCAACAATGCGGGCGGCGCGCATGGCCATGTGGCACTGGCGAAGATGGACCCGGCGAAATGGGACCGCGACATTTCGCTCAACCTCAATTCGGCGATGTATTGCAGCCAGGCGGCGCTGCCATTTTTGAAAGAGAGCAAGGGCTGCGTGGTCAACATTTCCTCGATGGCGGGGGTTGGCGGCACGGCGGGGGTTGCCGCTTATTCCGCCGCCAAGGCTGGCCTGCAAATGTTCACCCGCGTCGCCTCATCGGAATGGGGCAGCTATGGCGTGCGGGTCAACTGCATCGCCTGCGGCATGATCGCCACCGAGGCCGCACGAGAAGGCTGGGCGAAGAGCGGCTTCGATGCCGCGAAGATTGCCAAAACCGCTTTCGGCCTCGGCCGCTATGGCGAGATGGAGGAAGCTGCGCAGGCCATCGCCTTCATGGCGAGCCCGGCGGCAAGTTATGTTTCGGGCGAGACGCTGGTGGTCGGCGGCGGGCCGAAGCTGGGGGGCATGGTTTCGCTGGATTGAGGAAAATGAGCCCGCTCGTGGTGAGAAGGGACTGAGCCTGTCGAAGGCCCGTCTCGAACCACTCTGCGCGAGGGCCCTTCGAGACGCGTCTTCGACTTCGCTCAGCCGCTCCTCAGGGTGAGCGGAACGCGATGATCTTTACACCAGTTCGCCTTCTGCCGCCTCGACCATCCGGTAAAGCGTCGTCCGCTGGCGCACGGGTCTTCCGGCAAGCGCCGCTGTCGCAACAATGTTGTCCACGGTCAATTCCTGCCCATGCGCCGCGCCCGCCGCGCGGCTGATGCTTTCGTTCATCAGCACACCGCCCAGATCATTCGCACCTGCCGCCAGCACCGCCGCCGCGCCGTCGAGGCCGAGCTTGACCCACGAACACTGGATCGAGCTGATCGAGCCATGCAGCGCGATCCGCGCCACGGAATGCATCATCAGCGCCTCACGCCATGTTGGCCCTTTGCGCGATTGCCCCCGGCGATACATCGGCGATTCCATGTGGACGAGCGGCAACGGCACGAATTCGGTGATGCCGCCGGTTTCGTCCTGCAAATGGCGCAGCGCCAGCAAATGCCGCGCCCAGTGTTCGGGGCGCTCGATATGGCCATACATAATCGTCGAAGTGGTCGGTATGCCGGCCAGATGCGCATCGCGCACCACGCCGAGCCATTCTGTCGCAGTCTGCTTGTCCGGGCAGATCTGGCTGCGGATGTCGTCGCACAGAATTTCCGCCGAGGTGCCCGGCAGCGACCCGAGCCCTTCATCCTTGAGTCGCAGCAGATAGTCCCGCGTGGACACTCCTAAAGTCGCCGCGCCCTGGGCAATCTCGAGCGGCGAAAAGGCGTGCACATGCAGATCGGGGCAGGCCTGCTTCACCGCGCGGACGATGCCGGCATAGGTGTCGCCGGTGTAGCTGGGGTGGATGCCGCCTTGCAGGCAGACTTCGGTAGCGCCCTTGGCAACTGCCTCGCGGGCGCGCTGCGCGACTTCCTCAACATCGAGGATATAGGGCTTATCGCGGAAGCCCGCCTTACTCGATGACTTCGAGAAAGCGCAGAACGAGCAGGCATAGGTGCAGATGTTGGTATAATTGATGTTGCGGTTGACCACATAGGTCACCGTGTCGCCATTGACTTCGCGCCGTAGTGCATCCGCCGCCTCGACCACGGCCTGTGCCGCGGCGCCGCGTGTGGCAAACAGCGAAACAATCTCGCCTTCCGACAGTTCCGCCCCGTTCGCCGCGCGGTCCAGAATGCGGTGCACTTGGCCGGCAACCGGTCCGCCATGAATCCGGCCCAGCGGCGCCGACGGGGTTCCGGGCGCGTGTTCGGCCAGACCCGGGCTCCAGTGGCTGTCACGCGCCAGTCCTTCGGCATCGGACAGCTTGAGGACATGGCCGCGCAGCTTCGCGTCGATCCAGCTGGTGTCGTCACAGGCGACAAAGCGCGGGTAAATCGTCAACCGCTCGACCAGCGGACGGCCCGCGCGGGCGCAGACTTCCTCCAGCAGCGCAATCTCGGGCCACGGCGCCTCGGGATTCACATGATCGAGCGTCACCGGCGAGATTCCGCCCCAGTCATCAATCCCGGCGCCGATCAGCTCTTCCAGCCGTTCGCCATTGAGATTGGGCGGGGCCTGCACCGAAACTTCATCGGGCAGAATGATCCGCGCAGCAGCGATAACCCGCAGAAAATCAGCCTCGCTGGCCTCTGGTGCACCGGACATTTTCGTGCCGGGCTTGGGGCAGAAATTCTGGACGATGACTTCCTGCAAATGGCCGTGAGCAAGGTGGACATCGCGCAATACAATCAGCGCTTCGATGCGCTCCTGCGCCGTCTCGCCAATGCCGATCAGCACGCCGCTGGTCATCGGCACCCGCGCGCGGCCTGCTGCTTCAAGGCTGGCGATGCGCAACGTGGGGGCTTTGTCGGGTGAGCCGTGATGCGCACCGCCCTTCTCCATCAGCCGCTCCGAAGTGCTCTCCAGCATCAGTCCGGCCGAGGCGGCGAAAGGCCGGAGCATGCGATAGTCGTCTTCGTCGAGCAGCCCGGTGTTGATGTGCGGAAGCAGGCCGGTTTCCTTCAGCACCAGCTCGGCGCAGTGGCGGACATAGTCGATGGTGCGGGCGAAGCCGCGTTGCGCCAGCCATTCCTGCGCCACGGCATAGCGCCGCTCAGGCGCATCGCCGAGCGTGAACAGCGCTTCCTTGCAGCCTGCCGCCAAACCGGCACGCGCAATTTCCAGGACATCTTCCGGCGAGAGATAAGGCGCGGAAAGTTGCGAAGGCGTAGTCGCGAAAGTGCAATAGTGACACACGTCGGTGCACAGCCGCGTGAGCGGAATGAACACCTTGCGCGAATAAGTCATGCGATCCGGGCCGCGCGCATCGCGGCGCGCGCAAGCCTCGACCAGAAGCCCGTCCAGTGGTGTGTTCAATAGTCGCGCGATCAGCGCCGAATCCTGCGAAGTCATGCCTCAACCCGTTTTGTAGCCGGCTGCGAACAGTGCTTCGCGCGCCAGCCTTGCCCGGTCAACGGCTGTGCACATGACTGTTGCCG
>JANOBA010000109.1:0-2867 GCA_031411415.1 Novosphingobium sp. | reverse complement strand
GCGGCTTTCGATGCGCTCACCCGCGAATTACAGGAAACGCTGGGGCTGACGGTGTTCCTGATCACCCACGATCTCGATACGCTGTATGAAATTTGTGACCGGGTTGCTGTGCTGGCCGATCACAAGGTGATTGCGGTGGGCACGATCCCCGAACTGCTGGCGCTCGACCATCCGTGGATTCAGGAATATTTCAATGGACCTCGGGGCCGCGCGGCGAAGACGTCGATTGATCGCGCCAAGACGTTGCCTATTGTCGCCAAGGCGATGGACAATCCTCAAGAGACAGGGGCATAAGCCGGGGCAATGGAAACGCGGGCCAACCATGTCTTTGTCGGAGCGGTGACGCTGGCGCTGCTCGCGGCAGTGGCCGGCTTTTTCATCTGGATCGCCCGGCTGAGCGAGGGCGACCTCAAGCGCTATGACATTTTCTTCAGTCAGTCGGTCAATGGCCTCGCCAAGGGCAGCCAGGTGACGTTCTCCGGCGTGCCAGTGGGCACGATCGACAAGATCGAACTGTGGCGCAAGGATCCCAGCTTCGTGAAAGTGCGGATCAGCGTCGATAAGACCGTGCCGATCCTGCAGGGCACGACCGCGACGATGCAATCGAGCTTTACCGGCACCGGCGCGATCCTGCTGGAAGGCGCAGTGAAGGGCGCATTGCCGATAGTCTGCCCCAAGGAAAATCCGCAGGCGTTCTGCCCCGAAGGCGTGCCGGTGATCCCCACCAAGCGCGGCGGGCTGGGCGCGATTCTCAACAGCGCACCGGTGCTGCTTGAGCGGCTGGCAACGCTTTCGGACCGGCTGAACACCCTGCTTTCGGATGAAAACCAGAAGGAATTCAAAGGCATTCTGGCCAACACCAATGTCCTGACGGGCGAGCTGGCCAAGGCCTCTCCGGAGATCAAGACCACGTTGACCGACTTGCAGGCGACCTTGCGCCAGGCTTCGGCGACGCTGGCGAACTTCGACAAGGTGGCAGGCTCGGCCAACAAGCTGCTCGGCGAAGAGGGCAACTCGCTGGTGAACGATTTGCGCACCACACTGGGCTCGGCGCAACGGGCGGCGAATTCGCTCGAAGCGACGCTGGGCGATGCGCGGCCCGCAGTGCGCCAACTTTCCGCCACCACCCTGCCCGAGGCCGAAGCCGCACTGCGCGAACTTCGCTCTGCGACGCGGGCGCTGCGCAGCGTCGCCGAAAAGGTCGACGAACAGGGCGCGGGGGCGCTGACCGGCGGCTCGCAATTGCCGGACTTCAAACCATGATCGCAGTGAAAACGGGGGGCAGGGCAGTGCGCTGGATCGGGAACGGGGCCGCGCTGGCGGCTATGATGCTTGCACTATCGGGCTGCATCAGTCTGGGTGGCAAGGCGCCGAAAATGCTGATCGGGCTCACCGCCGACCAAAGCCCGGCTGCCGGCGCGCTGACCGGCGGCGCGCAAACCGATGCGCTGGTGGTGCTCGATCCCGAAGCTGGCCGCAAGCTCGACGTGCTGCGCGTGCCGGTGCAAGTTGACGACGCACAGATTGCCTATTTGCAGGACGTAACGTGGGTGGAGCGGCCTGCGCGCCTGTTCCGCCAGCTGCTGGCTGAAACCATCCGTGCGCGTGGCAAGCGGCTGGTGCTGGAGGCGGGCGATGAAAGCGCCGTTGCCAAGACCACGCTGGGCGGCCGGCTGGTCGATATGGGCTATGACGCACGGGCGCAGTCGGTCGTGGTGCGCTATGATGCGATCCGCAGCGACGGCAAGGGTGTGGTCCAGCTCCAGCGTTTCGAGGCAACTGTCCCCGGCGTTTCCGCCACGCCGGAAAGCATTGCCCCGGCCATCAACCGCGCGGCGAACCAGGTGGCGAAAGAAGTCGCTGACTGGGTTGAGAAGTAGCCAGCGCGGCTAGTTTTTTGCCAACCTCGTAAAGTCCATCGCCGCCTTGAAAGTCGCAAAGCGCCGCGCGCTGCGTTCTTCGGCTTCGGCATCGCTGCCCCACAATTCGGCCTGCCAGATCTCTTCCAGTTCGGCTGCCTGCCACAAGGTTTCGGCGTCTGCATCAGCCTCCAGCGCCGCCATGCCGACGATCAGCGAGGCGGTGAGGCTGGCTAAGGTATGCAGCGCCGCGAGGGTGAAGGCGTCGTGTTCGCCCAGTGCCGCTTCCAGCCGGGCGAGGCTTTCGGGCGGCTGGGCGTGGTGGATCACGCCGGAAATGCGCAGAAAACGCACCTGCCAGCGCGCTTCCGCCGCCATGACCAGTGGCTCCCAAACCTCTTGCTGCCGCTCGAACAGCGCCTCGTCGGGCTCGGCGCGGTAACATAGTGTGTCGCTCTCGCCGAAGCGCAGGATCGCGGCGATCACTGTCTCGCGCGAGGGTCCGGCGATGTCGATGGCATAGTCGGCGAGGTCGCGGAACGGGAAGCTGGCGGGGTCGATCTTTTCGCCTTGCGCAGCCCATTCTGCTGCCAGCGCCTTGGCCAATGCCGGCGCGGCGACCACTTGCGCGGCCTTGCCGGCGGTCTTGACCCCGCGCCCATCGAGCAGCACCTGCCAGCCGCCATCGCACTGGTTCAGCGTAACCTCTTTGTAGAAGCGCTTCATGGCCCGGGCGAGCGCCAGCGGCGGGCGAGGACTTTGGGCATGACGAAGAAATCGACGAGGCCGATAATCACAAAGAGATAGCCGACCAGCGGCGGCAGGTCGATTTTGCCGCCGGAAATCAGCACGCCAAGGATGGCCAGCGCCGCACCGATCAGCCGCATCAGCTGCATCGCCATGAAGCGCTGCTTTTCCAGTTTGGTCGGCTCGGGTGCGCCGGAAAGGTCTTGGGTCATGGTTTCAGCAACTCCTCCAGATGCGCCGGATCGGCAGCGACTGCTGCTG
>JANOBA010000108.1:0-13024 GCA_031411415.1 Novosphingobium sp. | reverse complement strand
GACTGCTGGATGATGCCGACGCCATAGACTGCCCAGTCCGGGTCCTTCTCGACAATAGTCAGCCGGTGCCCGTCGCGGCCAAGCGCAATCGCGGAAGTCAGTCCCCCGATGCCGCCGCCAATTATCAGGATATTCTGGCTTTTCACCCGAAACCGGCTCCTCATTGACACTTGCCCGCAGACTCACGCGCCAAATTAAAATTTGCATTCTATTCCTAATGACCGTCCGGCCCTGATTGTGCAAGTGTCAATTCAACTCAATGCTGGACTTTTTGCACAGCGCTTGGGGTGCCCGAATGGCGGCCGACACATGCCACATTTAAGGGATTGCCGAAGTGCCATCAACGCGGCCTATATGGCATACCTGCTCGCGGAACCCGGCATCCCGCCGTGTCCGGAACTTCGAAGGAATTGCCACATGAAACGCGCCATCGCACTGCTTCCGCTCCTCGCCGCCCTCGCCGCCTGCGGCAAGGCCGATGGCGAGCTCACTCCGGGCAACTGGAAGAACACCATGCAAATGACCAAGTTCGACATTCCCGGCGCCCCGCCAGAGATCGCAGCGCGCGCCGGCGCCATGCACGGCAAAGCGCAGACGCAGGAAGTCTGCATGAGCGCGGCGCAAGCCAAGCTGGGCGTGCGCGATTTCTCCAGCTCGATGCAGCAGGGCGAATGCAAGATGGAAGATTTCAAGCAGGGCGGCGGCACGATGAGCGGCAAGCTGGTGTGCACCAGCGGCGCGATGGGCGCGATCACCCTGGCGATGAACGGCACCTACACCCTCGAAAAGGTCGAAATGACCATGGGTGGCGAACTGAAACAGGCCGCGCTGCCCGGCGGCAAGGCCAATATCGAAATGAAGATCACCAGCGAACACGCGGGCGATTGCAAGAGCTGATGCGTGGCTAAGCCGGCCGGGTTTGTTGCACAGGCCCGGCCGACCGGCAGCGCACGACGTCAAATGTTGCGCAAGTCCCGCAGTTCCCCCCCGAACTTCCCCAAAGCCCCCCTTGCCCCAGCCCACGTTATCGCTAGAGGGAGAGCCAATTGCATCTCCGATGGACAGGGCATCATGGCGACCTTCACTCTCCCCGCGAACAGCAAGATCAACGGCAAGGGCCGCACCTTCAGGTCCGATGGCGCAGCCCGGCCAAAGAAGTTCACGATCTATCGCTATGATCCCGACAGCGGCGAAAACCCGCGCTATGACAGTTTCGAGCTCGATCTCGAAGCAACCGGGCCGATGGTTCTGGATGCGCTGATCAAGATCAAGTCGGAAGCCGATCCCAGCCTCACCTTCCGCCGCTCGTGCCGCGAAGGCATCTGCGGCTCTTGCTCGATGAACATCAACGGGCGCAATGCCCTCGCCTGCACCACCGCCATCGAAGACCTCAAGGGTGATGTGCGCATCACGCCGCTGCCGCATATGGAAGTCATCAAGGACCTCGTCCCCGATTTCACCCATTTCTATGCGCAGTACGCCTCGATCAAGCCCTGGCTCCAGACTGTAAGCACCACGCCTTCGGGCAAGGAACGCCTCCAGAGCCCCGAACAGCGCGAGAAGCTCGACGGGCTATACGAATGTATTCTGTGCGCCTGCTGCTCCACCTCGTGCCCCAGCTACTGGTGGAATTCGGACAAGTTCCTCGGCCCGGCGATCCTGCTCCAGGCCTATCGCTGGCTGGCCGACAGCCGCGACGAAATGACCGGTGAGCGGCTCGACGAGCTGGAAGACCCCTTCCGGCTTTATCGCTGCCACACGATCATGAACTGCGCCAATGTCTGCCCCAAGGGCCTGAGCCCCGCGCGCGCAATCGCCGAAATCAAGAAGATGCAGGCAGAACGGCACGTCTGAGGCAGGAGGCGGCCATGGCCGATCCCCTGCCCCTGACCAATTTCGTCTGTGAGCCGGACCCAGAAAATCCAGACTGGCAGCGCTGGCGGATCATCGATGCCACACGCTTCAACGAATCCGTGCTGGGCAAACAGCTTGTCCGCGCGGAAAGCGACACCACCGCCCGGATGCGCATCATCCCGAAAGTGCCGCTGCATACCAATTCGTCTGGCAGCGTGCATGGCGCGATAACCCTGGCACTGATCGATGTGTCGCTGTTTTCGGCAATGTATGTCCTGCGCGGGCTCGATTCCGGGCGCTCAGTGACGCTTGACCTTACGTCGCAATTCATCGGCGCAGGCGATGCGTCGCGTCCGCTTGAATGCGTGGTTGAACTGCTGCGCGAAACCCGGCGCCTCGCTTTCCTGCGCGGACTGGTGGTGCAGGAAGAAGATCTGGTCGCTTCGTTCACCGCCACCGTGCGCAAGCCTTCCGCCACATGACCGGTCTTATCGCCCGTTATGAAGCGCTGGTGGCCTCGGGCGAGCTGCGCCCGGACGCCGAACAGGAGGCCGCCGCCGAAAGGCTCGAACAGCTCCAGCGCGAACTCGAAGCCGCCAGCGGCAAGACCAGCTTCTTCGGCAAGCTCTTCTCCGCCAAGCGCGAGCTTCCGCGCGGGGTCTATCTGTGGGGCGGCGTCGGGCGTGGCAAGTCGATGCTGATGGACCTGTTCCACGACAGCCTGAAGATCACCGAAAAGCGCCGGGTGCATTTCCACGCATTCATGCTCGAAGTCCACGCGCGGCTACGCAAGGAACGCGACAAGGAAGAAGGCGATCCCATCCCCCCGGTCGCCGCCGCGATTGCCGCCCAGGTCCGCTGCCTCGCCTTTGACGAGATGGTGGTCAACAATTCAGCCGACGCGATGATCATGAGCCGGTTGTTCACCGCGCTGATCCGCGATGAGGGCGTGACCGTGGTCACCACCAGCAACCGCGCGCCCACCGCGCTCTATAAGGACGGCCTGAACCGCGAACACTTCCTGCCGTTCATCGCGATGATCGAGAGCGAACTTGATGTGCTGCCCTTGAACGGCCCGGTCGATTACCGGCTCCAGCGGCTTGCCGGGCTCGAAACATGGCATGTGCCCTGGGGCGAGGAGGCCACGGCGCAGGTGCGCGAAGCCTTCTTCCGGCTGACCGACTATTCACCCGAAGATTACGAACACGTCCCCTCAGCCCAGCTCGATCTGGGTGGCGGCCGCAAACTACATGTGCCCAAAACACTCAAGGGCGTCGCGGTGTTCAGCTTCCGCAAGCTGTGCGGCGAGGCGCGAGGCGCGGCGGACTATCTGGCAGTGGCGCAGACTTTCCACACCGTGATCCTCGTCGGCATCCCGCGCATGGGGCCGGACAACCGCAACGAGGCGGCGCGTTTCGTCACGCTGATCGACGCGCTTTATGAGAACAAGGTCAAGCTGTTCGCCACCGCCAATGCCGAGCCGGAAGAGCTTTACGATGTCGGAGACGGCCGCTTTGAATTTGAGCGCACGGTCAGCCGGTTGAAGGAAATGCAGAGCGACGACTATCTGGCAGAAGGCCACGGCGAAGCCTGAACAGGTAGGCTTGAAATCGCGCCGGCGCGCACCATCTCTGCTGTATTCCGGCGATAACACCCCGCCGAGGTTGGAATATTCCATGATTGAAGTCCGTCCTTTCGCCAGTCTGGGCCATGCAGACCACGGCTGGCTCGACGCTCGCCACCATTTCAGCTTTGCCGACTACCGCGATCCGGAGCGCACGCGCTGGGGCGCAGTGCGGGTGTGGAATGATGACACCATCGCCGCCGGCACCGGCTTTGATCCCCATCCGCACAGTGACATGGAAATCGTCACTTTCGTGCGCACTGGCGCGATCAGCCACCGCGACAGCCTGGGCAACGAAGGCCGCACCGCGGCGGGCGACGTTCAGGTTATGAGCGCCGGCACCGGCATCGTCCATTCCGAACGCAACAACGAAGATGTGGCGACGACCTTGTTCCAGATCTGGATCCTGCCCGACCGCAAGGGCGAAGCCCCCGGCTGGGGCCAGCGCGCGTTTCCGCGCGGGGAGCGCGCCGGGCGCTGGGAGATCGTCGCCAGCGGTGATCCGGAAAGCGATGCTGCTTTGCCGCTGCGCGCCGATGCCCGCGTGCTCGCCGCGCAGCTGACTGCCGGCGGCAAGCTGGAATATGCCGCCGATCCGGCCCGGCACTACTATCTGGTGGCGCCGAGCGGCCGCTTGCTGGTGAATGGCGTTGATGCCCAGGCCCGCGACGGGGTGGCGATCACCGGCGAGGCAGCGATCACAGTCGAGGCGCTGGAAGATGCCGAAGTGGTGATGGTCGATACGGTCTGAGTTAGCCCGTCCCAAAATCAGGCTGTCATTGCCAGCCGGTTCTGCGCCGAAATCAACCGCAGCATCAACTTGAGATCCTTCTCGCTCAAATTGAGCGCTGCATCGGCCCACACATCGACGATGGCATAGAATTCAGCCATCGGCACCGGCGCGCTGGTCCGCATCGCCTTGCGCGCGGCGACCAGCCCGGAATGGCGCCGGCCTGATTTTTCCATGAAATCGCGCACTGCCGCGATGCCCTCGCCCGGTTCGGCCAAAGTATGGACGATGCCCAGATCATACATCGTCTCGGCCGAAAAGGTTTCGCCTGAGAGGATGATGCGGTCGGCCATTGCCGTGCCCAGCTTGCGCGAGAGCAGCGGATGCGCGCCCATGCCCGGGAACAGCCCGAACATGACTTCGGGCAAACCGAAGCCCGAGCCGCGCTCGGCAATGATGAAATCGAACGAAAGCAGCGCCTCGAACCCGCCGCCCAGCGCCTTGCCCTGCACCAGCCCGACCGTGAGCATCGGCAGATCGAGCGCGCGGATGTTGGCATCGAGGATTTCGACGCAGCGCCGGCCATAAGTTACCAGCGCGTCGCGGTCTCCGGCGCGGATCAGCCGCGAAAACAATTCCAGATCGCCGCCGAAGCAGAAAACGCCGGAAGCGCGGCTGCCAAGTATGAGATAGTCGAGCGCGGCCTTTCCGGGGCCGAAACTTTGCGCGATCAGGCCCTGCCAAGCCTCGAAATCGGCGAGCATCGGGGGCGTGAAGCTGGGGCGCCCCTTGGGCCGCATGAACGTCCACAAGGCGCGCTGATCGCAGTCATAAAGCACATCGAGCTCTTCGAGGGCGAACAGCCGCTCAGGCAAGTCCAGTCGCTGCGCCGATTGCGCAAGCAGCGTGTCTTCAGGCCCTGCAAACGGGAACGCCGGACCATCGCCCGACAAGCCATCTGCATTGTGCCGATCCAGATCGTGCGTGTGCCGATCCATGAATAAAACCCCCAATGTGCTACCCGCCAGAGTGCCCTTTGGGCGGAATTTCTCTGGTTGAGTTGGAATCTTGGCCAGCAAATCAGTATTTGGCAAAGGTTTTTTCTACACAGTGCGGCGAAGGGAGTTGCCCACTGACCAATTTGCGCGGCTTGAATGGTAAATTCCGGAGGCGCGGTCAAACCCGTGCCATTGTAGCACAGCTGCCACTATCAAGCCTTAACATGTGGCTTTCCGGTCACTGCTTCAGGATGATATTCCGAGTCTGATAAGCGACTTGTCGAGCATGAGCATTTGCCACAAAAGCCGCGAATGATCGCGCTTTCCGGCGATGTGCGCCTGGGCGAAACCATCGATCTGATCAGGGTCAAACCAGCCGAGCCGGGCAATCGCCGAACTGCGCGCAATATCACGCGCCGCGCCCGCCAGCGGCCCACGCAGCCACAGCGCAATCGGCGTGACAAAGCCCTGCTTCGGGCGAAACAGGATGTCATCGGGCAAATAACGCCGCATCGTCTGCTTGAGCAGCCACTTGCCCTGCCCGCCCCGCACCCGCATCGCCTCGGGCAGGCTGGCGGCAAATTCGATCAGCCGGTGATCGAGCAGCGGCTCGCGCGCTTCGAGGCTGACCGCCATGCTGGTGCGGTCAACCTTGGTCAGGATGTCGCCCGGCAACCAGAACTTGAGATCGGCATATTGCGCCCGGTCCAGCCCCGAGCGCGCCGGAGCCTTGCGCATCACATCGAGCAGACCATGCTCGGCGCGGTAATCCCCGCGCAGGCGGCGGAAGTCGTCGGTGTAAAGCGCATCGCGCATGTCCGGCCCGGTGACGGACAGGGCATGAGCATAGGCCTCCTCGCTGCTCGCGGCGAGCGCCAGCAGCGTGGTCTTGGCGCGCAGCTTCTGCGGCGCCCAGTCCATCTTGGGATAGAGCCCACCGAGAGCACCGAACACTGGGCGGCGCAGGGCCTCAGGCAGCAGCCCCCGCACCCGGTCCTCGTTCCGCAGGAACACATGCCGGCGATAGCCCGCCAGCGCCTCATCCGCACCGTCGCCCGAAAGCGCCACAGTTACAGTCTCACGCGCCAACTGGCATACCCGCCAGGTCGGCAGGGCAGAGGCATCGGCGAATGGCTCGTCGAACATGCTGGCGAGCAGGTCGATATGTTCGAAATCGCCCGAGCCGACCATGCGGCTGCGGTGATCGGTATGGAAGCGCGCGGCCACTGCGCTGGCATAGTTGCTCTCATCCAGCGCCGCCTCGTCGAAACCGATCGAGCAGGTGCTGACCGGGTTGCCGCTGGCCTCGGCCATCAGCGCGACCACGCTTGAGCTGTCCACCCCGCCCGAAAGGAACGCGCCCAGCGGCACATCGGCGGCCATACGGCTGGTCACGGCATCGCGCAGCACATGCAGCAGCTCGGCCTCAAGGTCGGCGGGCGTGCCCTTGCGGCGCTGCTCGAAGGAGACGTCCCACCAGCACACCGGCGCGGGCATCGGCGCACCCGATTTCAGCAGCAGGAAATGCCCCGCCGGCAGCTTCTCGACACCTTTCAGCATCGCGCGGCTATCGGGAACATAGCCCCAGGCAAGATAGTCTTCCACCGCCAGCGGATCGACTTCACGTCGCAGCAGAGGATGTGCAGTTAATGCCTTTATTTCTGAACCGAAAATAAGGCTACCATCGCTCAGCCGTGCGTGGAACAACGGCTTCACCCCCAGCCGGTCACGCGCGAGGAACAGGCTGCGCTGCGCCAGATCATAGATCGCAAAGGCAAACATGCCGTGGAGGCGCGGCAGGCAATCCGGCCCCCAGCGCTGCCAGGCGGCGAGGATCACTTCGCTGTCACCGTCGGTGTGAAACTCTGCGCCAAACCCGCGCAGTTCAGCCCTCAATTCGCGGTAATTGTAGATCTCGCCGTTGAACACCAGCATCGCGCGGCCATCGCTGGAGGCCATCGGCTGGGGCGATCCGGCCAGATCGATGATCGACAGGCGGCGGTGGCCCAGCCCGACGCCCGGCGCAGTCCATACGCCCGCACCATCCGGCCCCCGGTGGGCAATCGCATCGCACATGCGCTCCACCCGCGCGGGATCGACCGGCTTGGAAGTGCCCTGATGAAAGATGCCTGCAATGCCGCACATGGAATGGGGGTGCCTAACGGGCTTGGATGATGCGGTCCACCCATGGCGCCAGCGGGCCGGTGGATTTCCGGAAGTCGGCCAAAGCCTCGCCGGCAGGCTTGCCGGGTGCATTTTCAGCCGAGAGGATCAGCATCGTGGTTGGCCGGGGATGCAGCGCCGCCCGCTCGGCCATGTTGGCGAGCGCGAGGCGCGGCGCGCTACCGGTGAGCAGATCGCCGTTGCGGTAAGCCGTGAGCGCGAGGCGTTCGACGCGGCCCGGGCCGAGCAGCCAGTCGGCTTTGGCCTCCGCCTCGGCCCGCCCCGGCTTGAGCCATGCCCAGCCGGTGTCCGCAGACAGCGCGCCTTCGCCAAAGCCGCTAGCGCGCTTGCCTTTGCCTTGCGCCGAATAGAGCGCGAGGAACACATCGACCCGGCGCCCGCGGCCATCGGCATAGCTGCCGAGCAGGCGGTGGTCTGCCCCGCCGGCGCGCGGCTGCCACCATGTGCGCGGGGCATAGTCGGCGCGGGCCCAACCTTTGACGTCCGGCAAGAATATCTGGCTGGGGAGCGGCGCGGAAACACGTGTCGCAGAGTCTGCCCAGACGAGCATCAGCGAAGTGATCACGGCAAGGCCCAGGGCCATGCGCAGCGCATCGGTGCGCCATGCCTCCAGCCGGCCCAGCAGCGGCGAGCCGAGCAGCGCGTCGGCATCGATCAGCGGATCGCCGGGCGGGCGGTCGAAGTAGCGCCATGATGCGGCCAACGTTGCGGCAATGACGAGGCCGAAAAACACCCAGCCATAAATGATGTGATCAATCCCCGCCGCGCGTTCGATGCCGACATATTGCGCGGCATAGACCGTCGCCCATGCCCGCACCCCGTTTGCGAGGATTGGCACCGTGAGTGCAAAAGCGAGGAATACCGCCCGCCGCCGCAGCCCTCGAAAACAGACATGCGCCGCCAACACCGCGAATGCGAGCATGGCGATGAGGAATTTCACCCCCGAGCAGGCCTCTGCCACTTCGAACAGCCCGGCAGGCGTATCGATGAACACCCCGTCAATCGTCGCAGGGATCTGGCTGAGGTGCACCAGCGCCACAGTCATCGCCGCCGTCACCATCTGCATCGGCGGCACCAGTTCCTCGCCGAAGGGCACGAGGAACGCCATGTAGCCCAGCGGAAACGCCAGACCCGCCGCCACGCGCGGCCCCCACAGCGCAGGCAAGGCAGCAATCAGCAGCGAAACCGCGCCGATCTGGCGCAGGATCGCCAGGCCCGCGAAGCTGCCCAGCAGCCACACGGCCGCCGCCAGCGCAAACAGCACCAGCCCCGGCCACCAGGCGGCGGGCGTCAGGCGCGCAAGCCCGCCCGCGCGCTGTTGCACCAGCCAGGCGATGATCAGCGGCACCAGCAGGATGTGGTTGTAGGTCGAAATGTCCCACCACTGGGCAAACATATCGGCCCAATCAGCATGGAACAGCGCAATCAGCGCGCACCAGACCGCGCCGAGCTGCAACAGAGGCCGCTGCCAGGCCAGCGGCGGCAGAGACAGCATCGCGGGCAGCGGAAGCCGGCGCGCCAGCCCGTCAGGCGGCATGACGCGCGGACCGCGAGGCCCACCCGATGATACCGGCTAGCGGGGCGAGCGCAGCCTGCCAGCTCATTTCCTCGCAGACGAACCGCCGTGCGGCCAGCCCCATCATCCGCCCGCGCCGCGCATCGAGCAACAGGTTGATCGCCGCTTCGGCAAGGTCCTCGTCGCTGGTGGCAATGGCAAGCTGCTGGCCGTCGATACCGCCGATGCCGGTCGCCGCGCCCGGCGTCAGCACGACCGGAAGAACCATCGCCATCGCCTCAAGCACCTTGTTCTGCACCCCGCGCGCAATCGTCAGCGGGACGATGGCGAGGTCCGAGCTCTTCAGCCATGTGCGCATGTCGGGCACCCGGCCCCAGACATGGACGCCATCGATGCCGTGCCGCTCAAGCAATTCAGGACCGGCATTGCGGCCAACGATATGGAAGCTGGCATCGGGAAATTTGCGGCGGATAATCGGCAAAATCCGGTCTGCCACGCGGGTTGCAGCGTCGATATTCGGGCGATAGTCCATCTGGCCGGTGAAGATCAGCCGGGGATAGGCAAATGCGCCCAGATCGGGCTCTGCTTCGACTTGCGCAGGATCGAACCAGACGCTGTCGATGCCATTGGCCAGCACCCGCACATCGGCCTTCGCCAACTCTGGCGGGGTCAGCCGCGATCGGAACAGTTCGGCCTCTTCTTCCGAAATCAGCAGGCTGACATCGGCGCGGGCGGCCAGCCGCGCTTCCTCAGTGCGCAGCAACCGCGCCTCGCGCGCGTCGATCCAGCGCACCACTCCGCCGCGCTTGGCAGCATAGGCTTCGAACTTGGCCGAATCGACATCGACGAAATCGATCACCACCCGCCCGGCGAAGCTTTCGGGCACATATTGGCCCATCTGGCCCGAAAACACATAGATCGTCGAGATTGGGTGCTTAGCCAGCACCTGTTCGACATAGGCGGCGAGCTGCGGATCGTGGAACGCGGTCAGGCTGACCGGGCGACCGGTGCTCAGCGCCTGCATCCCGGCCAGCACCAGTGGCTTGGCCCGGCGCACCAGCTTGTAATTGCGCGCCATTGCGGCAAGCTCGACTTCTTCGGCCATGTCGAGGTCGTCATCTGCAAATGTCGCGATATGCACCGGGGCGATGCGCGACAGGCGCTTGATGATATGGTGCGAGCGAATCTTGTCGCCACGATCGGGCGGGAACGGGATCCGGTGCGAAAGAAACAGGATTTCACTCATCAACCGAGCCCCCGGGCAATCATCGGCCCCAGCCGGTTGGCGATGGCCAACGGCAGTTTGCGCCAAAGGGCGATCTGCAAGGCATGTTTCGCGCTGGTCGGATCGGCATCGCGCGGCGCCTGCCCGCTGGCAGTCCACACCGCATAGCTCAGCGGCTCGGGCTCGAAGCCCCAGTTGCGCTTGAAATCAAAAGCGCCGCTGCCGGTCTTCGAACGGCCAAAGTCGAAATGCGAACAGCCGCGCCGCCGGGCGTGCAGCATCAACTCGAAATACATCCGGTCGTTGGCGCGCAGCCGCCGCGCTTGCCACACGCCGCCGCCCCAATAGGGCATCACCGCGCCGCCGTGATACAGCGAGAGCACCGAGGCGACCGGCTTTGCACCATGCCAGACGGTGAGAATATCGGCGTCAGCACCAAAGCGGTCGAGCACCGCATCGAACAGGGCGCGCGGGAACACCGGCGTGCCCAGGTTGCGCACGCTTTCCGCATAGACCGCATAGTGGCCCGCACGGTCGGCGGCGCTGGTGCCCACGGTGATAGCAAGATCCTGCTCCAGACCTTTTCGCACTTCGGCACGCTGCTTGCGCGGAATGCTGAGCAATTGCGCCTCGTCATCGGCGGCCAGCAGGGCGATGAAGCCGCAGTGGCTTTCCGTGCGGATTGTCCAGCCGGAGCGCCCTTGCGGCAGCTCGCCGCCGCGCAGCTCGATGGCTGGGGCGGAGAGCCGGCCGGCCAGTTCCTCGGCCGCAGCGAACAGCAGTCCAGCGTGTGCCGACTTGTCCGCAATCAGCCCGCCGCCAACAGCAAAGCCGCTCGACGCCAGCAGCCGTCCGAAAATCGGCGAATGGATCGCGTTCAGCGGCAAGTAGCCGGTGATACTCCCGCGCCGTTCGGCCAGCAGCGCCATGGCCGCGTTGCCGGTGCCTTGCGACACTGCGTTCAGCCATGCCGGGCGATGAAACGGCGTCGCTGCGCCCTGCTCGCGCAGCCATGCCTCGATCCGCGCGCACTCATCCGGCTCACGCAAATCAGCGACTCGAACATCACTGAGCGACTGGTGGAAAGGCGCGTTCATGCCGCGAGCGGCCCGGCGAACGGCCCGGCCAGCGCCGCTTCGCGAGCGGCAAGCATGTCCATCCGCCCCCAGCGGAAATCGAGTACCAGCTGGCGCAATTTGTCCGCCATGCCATCGAGGTTGGTATAGTGGCGCAGCCGCGATTTGAGCGGCGCATTGCTGACCCGCGGCTGATCGGGATCAATCTCCCACGGGTGGAAATAGAACACCGCCGGGCGCTGGTCGCGCTGGTTGACCTGCCGGATCGCCCAGCGTGAGAAGGCATAAGGCAGCACGCGGAAGAAGCCCCCGCCGCCCGCCGCCAGCCGCTTGCCGCCGAACAGCGCGGTCGTCACCGGGATTTCGATGATGTCCGACCACGGCAGCGGCTTGAAGGCAAATCGCGGCGCCTCGCGCCAGCCATAGTGATCGTGGGCAATCGGCGCGACGCTGGAGCTGTAGGTAAAGCCTTGTTCGGCGAGCACCATATAGGCCCACGGCGTGCGCTGATCGATCGAAAAACTCGGAGCGCGGTAGCCGCTGATCGCCACCCCGGCGGCATCCTCGATCGCCTTGCGACTGCGCGTTATGTCCTCGGAAAAGCTCTCCCGGTCCATGCGAAACACGCGCTGGTGATCCCAGCCGTGGCTCGCCACTTCATGCCCGCCCGCGACGATGCGCTGCATCAGCGCCGGGTGGCGCTGCGCCACCCAGCCCAGTGTGAAAAACGTCCCCTGCACGTCGGCCTCGGCAAACAGATCGAGAATCCGCGCGCAGTTGTCCTCCACCCGGTCTGCCAGCCCGCCCCAGTCGCTGCGATCAATCACGCCTTCAAAGGCGCCGACCTGAAACCAGTCTTCGACATCAACAGATATGCCATTTGTGGGCAGGCTGGATTGCACTTGGGGTCCGCTCCGCTTGGCAATCAGGCGGCGACGCGCTGGCTTTCGCCGGCCTCGATCCACTCGATAAGCATGGTCAGCGTGTGGCGGATGGTGCGGTCCTGCTCGAACATGCGCCCTTCGAGCGTCGCCAGCCGGTCAGCCAATTCCGCCATATCGGCCGTGTCGACGCTGGCGGCGGTCTGGTGCATCGCCTCAGCGGCTTCGCCGGCATTAGCCAGCTCGAGCACGGCCTGTTGCAATTCGCTGATCTGCGCATCGCGCTGGGCCAATGCGCCCTCGATCTGTGCAAGCGCGGCGACTTCGGCAAGTTCGCTCGTGCCGCCGGACATGACCATTTCGGCAGGCTGCGCCGGGGCCGGGGCCGGGGCCGGAGCAGCTTGCGAAGTCTGGTTCTTGCGATGCAGCGCCAGCGTGCCGTCTTCGGTGAGTTCGGACAACACCTGGCCAAGCATGGCGGGATCGATCGTCGCGCATTGATCAACCGCGCCCAGCAGCAACAGCCGGTTGGCGATCTGGTTGATCCGGCGCGGCACGCCGCCCGACGCGGTGTAGATTTCAGCGAAGACGCGCGGCTCGAAAGCCGGATTGCCCTCCCAGCCAACGCATTTCAGGCGGTGTTCGATATAGGGTTGAACCTCAGTCGATTCCATCGCCTCAAGGTGGTGCGCCGCGATCACCCGCTGGCGCAGTTGCTCCAGCTGGGGGTGCTCGTGCAGCGTCTCGCGGAATTCCGGCTGGCCAAGCAGCAGCGTCTGGAGCAGCGGATGCGAACCGAGCTGAAAGTTTGACAGCATGCGCAATTCTTCCAGCGCACCGATGGTCAGGTTCTGCGATTCATCGACGATCAGCAGGCAACGGCGCCCGGCGCGGGCTTCCTCGTGGAGGAAGCTCTCGATTGCGCCCAAGGCAGTC
>JANOBA010000107.1:0-1728 GCA_031411415.1 Novosphingobium sp. | reverse complement strand
GCCTCCTCTCAACCATTGTCAGCCTTTCTGTTTTTTGGACCCTGTCCCCGTGAATTCGAACATTACCGTCGCCAGCGGCGGCAGGACAACCTGCGCCGCGCCATGCTCCGCCGTGATCTGGCCAAGGTTGCCCTTGCCGCTGCCGCCATAGGTTTCGGCGTCGCTGTTCAGCACCTCGCGCCAGACGCCGTCATGCGGCAACGGCAGACGGTAGTGGCTATGGAACGCCGGCGTCATATTGCTCACCACCGCGATCGGCGCCGCGCCGGGGGCCTTGCGCAGCCAGGCGAAAACCGAAGCCTGCGAATCATCAACCACCAGCCATTCAAACCCCTCGGCCTCGCAATCGCGCGCGTGCAGCGCGGGCTTTTCGCGGTAGAGTCTGTTGAGATCGCGCACGAGACGCTGGATGCCGGCGTGCGCGGGATCGTCCAGCAGATGCCAATCGAGCGCGCGCTCCTCGCTCCATTCGCGGGCCTGCGCAAACTCCTGCCCCATGAACAGCAGCTTCTTGCCCGGATAGCCCCACATCAGTCCGTAATAGGCCCGCAGGTTGGCAAACTTCTGCCACGCATCGCCGCTCATTTTGCCAAGCAGCGAGCCTTTGCCGTGGACCACCTCATCATGGCTCAGCGGCAGGACGAAATTTTCGCTGAAGGCATAGACCAGCCCGAACGTGATCTCTTCGTGATGAAACTTCCGGTGCACCGGATCGCGCGCCATATATTGCAGCGTGTCGTGCATGAAGCCCATGTTCCATTTGAACCCGAAGCCCAAACCTCCGCCATTTGGCCCATTTTCATGCACTGGCCGGGAGACGCCTGGCCATGAGGTCGATTCCTCGGCAATCGTCACGATCCCGGCGTGGCTGCCATAGAGCGCCTTGTTCATCGCGCGCAGAACCGCAACCGCCTCCCAGTTCTCGCGCCCGCCAGCCTCATTGGGGATCCATTCGCCTGCCTTGCGGCTGTAATCGCGATAGAGCATCGAGGCGACGGCATCGACCCGCAAACCATCGACATGATAGTGCTCGGCCCAGAACAGCGCATTGTTGACCAGGAAGCTCGCCACCTCGCGCCGCCCGAAATTGTAGATCGCGGTGTTCCAGTCCGGATGAAAGCCAAGCCGCGGGTCTTCATGTTCATAGAGCGCGGTGCCATCGAAATGGGCGAGGCCGTGTGCGTCGGTGGGGAAGTGCGCGGGCACCCAGTCGATTAGCACCGAGATGCCGGCACGGTGCGCGCCATCAACGAAGCGGGCGAAGCCATCCGGCGGGCCAAACCGTGCCGATGGCGCAAAGAGGCCGGTGGCCTGATAGCCCCAGCTCGGATCATAAGGATGTTCGGACACCGGCAGAAACTCGATATGGGTGAAGCCCATGTCGGCCACATAAGGGATCAGTGTTTCCGCCATCGCGTCCCAGGTCTGGAACCAGCCGGCTTCATCACGCCGCCACGATCCGGGATGGACCTCGTACGTCGACATCGCCTCGCGCCGCGCGTCGGCCTTGGCCCAGTGCGCCCGGTGCGCCGCATCGCCCCATTTATCGTCTCCTTGGCCGGGCTTGCCGGGATTTGCCGTCAGCGAGGCAGTGGCCGGGCGCAGCTCCGAGGCGAAGGCATAAGGGTCCGCCTTCAGCGGCAGCACCGTGCCATCGGGGCCGGTGATGCGGTATTTGTAGGCGCGGCCCGCGCCGATGTCTGGAATGAACAGTTCCCACACGCCAAT
>JANOBA010000106.1:0-1930 GCA_031411415.1 Novosphingobium sp. | reverse complement strand
GCCGCCTCATCGCCGCCCGCGCGGGTGGTAGTGGGCGTCGATCCGCCAGCTTCAGCGGGCGGCGATGCCTGCGGGATCGTCGTCTGCGCGCTGGGCGAAGACGGCGTGGCCCGCGTGCTAGCCGATGCCTCGGTGGCCAAGGCCAGCCCGGAACGCTGGGCGCGTGCGGTCGCCCAGGCCGCGCGCGTCTGGAAAGTCGATCGGGTGATTGCCGAAGCCAACCAGGGCGGCGCGATGGTGGGCAGCGTGCTGCGCGCGGCGGACATTTCGCTCCCCGTCAAGCTGGTCCACGCCAGCCGCGGCAAAGTCGCCCGCGCCGAGCCGGTCGCCGCGCTCTATGAGGCTGGCCGCTTGCGCCACGCAGGGATCTTTCCGGCGCTGGAAGACGAGCTGTGCGGACTGATCGCCGGCGGCAACTATCAAGGCCCCGGCCGCTCGCCCGACCGGGCCGATGCTCTGGTCTGGGCGATGACCGAATTGATGCTGGGGCGCGGCAAGGCGCCCAAAGTCTGGCAACCCTGAGTTTTTCCTCTTCGCACCGAAAGGCCTCCCATGACCTTCCTCCAGTCACTCGCCTCCGCCTTCAAGGGCGGCAGCGGAAAAGTGCCGCTTGCGCGCTCTTTCGCTTCCCCGTGGATTTTCGCCGAGGCGGGATCGGGGCAATCCACATATGAATACACCCGATCGGTGCGCCGCGCCTGGCTGGACAATCCGGTGGCGCAGCGTGCGGTGCGGCTGGTGTCGGAAGGCATCGCCGGGTCGCCGCTGGTGCCCAGCGATCCGAAGCTTGCCGCGCTGATCCAGGCGACCAGCGCCGGGCAATCGCTGCTCGAAACGCTGGCGGCGCAGTTGCTGCTGCATGGCAATGGCTATGTCCAGATCATGAAGGACGCCGCTGGGCGCCCGGTCGAATTGTTTGCCCTGCGGCCTGAGCGCTCCAGCATTGTGGCCGGCAACGATGGCTGGCCGACCGGCTATGTTTACAAAGTCGGCGATCGCAGCCTGACCATCCCGCTGCTGGACGAGGATGCCTCGCCCAACCTCATCCACATCAAGGATTTCCACCCGGCCGACGATCACTATGGCGCAGGCTGCCTTGCAGCCGCCGATCAGGCGATCGCCACGCACAACGCGGCCTCGGCATGGAACCGCACCCTGCTGGAAAACGCGGCGCGGCCATCGGGCGCGCTGGTCTATGACGGCGGCGACATGGGGGCGCTGACGACGGACCAGTTTGACCGGCTGAAGTCTGAACTGGCCTCTGCCTTTTCCGGGCAAGTCAACGCCGGACGGCCGATGGTGCTGGAAGGCGGGCTGAAATGGCAGCCGCTGGGGCTCTCGCCTGCCGACATGGATTTCGCCACGCTGAAAGCTGCGGCGGCGCGCGATATTTCGCTCGCCTTCGGGGTGCCGCCGATGCTGCTTGGCCTGCCGGGGGACGCGACCTACGCCAACTACCGTGAGGCCAACCGCGCGCTGTGGCGGCTGACCTTGCTGCCGCTGGCCACCAAGCTGCTTTCGGCGCTGGGCGAAGGGTTGAGCACCTGGTTCCCGGACGCCCCCCTCGCCATCGATCTCGACCGGGTGCCTGCGCTTGCCGAGGACCGCGAAAGGCTGTGGGCGCAAGTCGGCGACGCAGATTTCCTCACCGGCGCCGAGAAGCGCAGCCTGCTGGGGCTGTCCCCTGCACCTGCCCAAGTGGAGAACAAACAATGAACAATGCTGGCATGCTGGCCCAACTGATTTCGCAGGCGGCCGATGAAGGGGCCGACCTTGTGACCCTGCGCGCGATCATCGAGGAAGCGAGCGAGCTGGGGGCGCAGCGCGTGCTTAGCCACATGGGCCTGGGCGACGACCATGCACCCGGCGACCTCATCGAACTTCGCCAGCTGCTGCGCGCCTGGCGCGATGCCAAATCGACCGCCTGGCA
>JANOBA010000105.1:0-2699 GCA_031411415.1 Novosphingobium sp. | reverse complement strand
AGGCCGAGTTGTTCGAAACCGGAACTGGGCCATCGCCGCATCCAGATTGTGGGTGACATAGGCGTTCTGATAGTGCCCACGCAGAAACTGCATCGCTCTTCCCCCTCATTCCCGTTGCGCGCCAGTTCTGCCGGTATAGGGTAGCAAGTCAACGCCCGTGAACAAGACGCGAGATACCATGGCAGAGGAAGCTCCGCTCGACCCTGATCGGCGGATAATCGATCCGCACCTGCACCTGTGGGAGATATTCCCTGACTCTGGCGGGGTCGCCCAGCCGCAGCGCTTTTTCGTGCCCGAAGCCGCGGCAATGATTGCCGCCAGCGGTCACAATGTGACCCACACCGTGTTCCTCGAATGCGGGGCGATGCACCGCGCCAATGGACCAGCGGAAATGCGCCCCGTCGGCGAGACCGAATTCGTGCGCGGGCAGGCGGCGATGAGCGCCAGCGGGAAATATGGTCCGGCGCGGATTGCCCACCGCATCGTCGGCACAGCGGACCTCATGCTGGGCGAGGCGGCCCGGCCGGTGCTGGAGGCGCATGTCGCGGCGGGCGGCGGGCGCTTTGCCGGCATCCGCATGAGCGCGGCCTGGCGCGAAGCGGGCATGTTCGGCTATCCCTGCAATGCTGCGCTGCGAGGCCTGCTCACGCGGGCGGAGTGCAGGGCGGGGGCGCAAGTTCTGGCAGCGATGGGCCTCAGCCTCGATGTCTGGCTGTTCCACCCGCAACTCGGCGAGTTGATCGCGCTGGCCGACGCCGTGCCGGATCTGGCCATTGTGCTCGATCACGTCGGCACGCCAGACCTGGCGGGGCAGGGGGATGCGGCGTTCGGCCAGTGGTCGGCGCTGATTGGTGAACTTGCCCGCCGGCCCAATGTAACGATCAAGCTGGGCGGCATGGGGATGGACATGGACGGGGCGATCGGTTCGACCAGCCACGGCCTTGGTTCCGAAGCGCTGGCGGAGGCATGGCGGCCGATGATCGAGACCTGCATCGCCGCCTTCTCGCCCGCGCGGTGCATGTTCGAGAGCAATTTCCCGCCCGACAATGCCTCGGCGAGCTATGGCGCGACGTGGAACGCGTTCAAGCGGGTTGCAGCGCATTGTTCCGAAGCCGAAAAAGACAACCTGTTCCGCCGCACCGCCGCGCGGACCTACAAAATCGAACTGGAGGACTGATGGATCAGGTGCTGGCAAGGCTCGAAGCCGAAAGCGCGATCCGGCGGCTGGTCGGGCTCTATTGCGACGCGGTCAACCGGCGCGATGCCGATGCGGCTGGGCGGCTGTTTGCCCCCGATTGCCGGATCAGGATCGCCGATGGCCCGGAGCGCGTGGGTCGCGACATGCAGACCGACGGCATGCGCCAGACGTTCGCCGCTTTCGCCTTCTTGCGCCAGCAATGCGACACAGGGCTGATCGACGTGGCAGGCGAGACCGCCACCGCGCGGCTTTCAGTGTTTGAGGCGAGCCAGAAGCCAGGCGATGCCCGCCTGTCGTTGATCTTTGGCTTCTATGAAGATGAATACAGCAGGCTGGCCGATGGATGGCGCTTTCAGGCGCGGCGCTACACCATGCAATATCGCTGCCTTGTCGATGCGGCGAAGGCGCAGTTGGCCGAAGGGCTCGATCTGGCTTTCGCCCTTCAGGCCTAAACCGCGATCACCACTTTGCCGAAATGCTTGGCCGAAGCCATGTGGCGGAAGGCATCGGCAAGGTCCGCCAGCGCGAAGCTGCAATCGATCACCGGCTTGATCCCGCCCGCCTCAATAGCCCGGACCAGCGCAATCTGGTCGGCCCGGCTGCCCACGGTGACGCCTTGCAGCCGCAGCCGCTTGGCCTGCACCGGCATAAAGGGAATGTCGCCATCCCAGCCGCCGACCGCGCCGATCATCGCCAGATGCCCGCCAGTGCGCGCGGCGATCAGGGATTGCGGCAGGGTTGTCGGCCCGCCGACTTCGATCACATGATCAACGCCGAGGCCGCCGGTCAGATCCAGCGCGATTTGGCCCCATTCGGGGTCGGCCTTGTAGTCGATCACATGATCGGCCCCCAGCGCGGTCAGCCGCACCAGCCGTTCGGGTGAGGAGCTGGTGGCGATCACCCGCGCCCCCGCCGCCTTGGCGAGTTGCAGCGCAAAGATCGACACCCCGCCGGTGCCCAGCACCAGCACGGTCTGTCCCGGCTGCAACTGCCCATCGGTGAACAGCGCGCGCCATGCCGTGACCCCGGCGCAGGTTATCGTCGCAGCCTCGGCGTGGCTGAGGCCTTTGGGCGCATGGGTGAAGTGGCTGGCGGGCCGGGTGGTCTCTTCGCAGGCGAAGCCATCAGCAGGCCCGCCGGGGCCGCCGACCAGTTCGCCGCGTTCGATATGGCCGCTTTGCCAGGCGGGGTGGAACGTGCTGACCACCGCGTCTCCCAGAGCAAATTCACGCACACCTTCGCCCAGTGCAACCACGTCGCCCGCGCCGTCAGACAGCGGGATCAGGCCATCTGCTGCCGGGAAAAAGCCACCCACCACCAGGCCATCGCGGAAATTGAGCGCGGCGGCGCGAATGCGCACCTTGATTTCGCCGGGGCCGGGCGGGGGAGCTTCGGCATCTGTTAGCCGCAAGCTGTCGAGACTGGCCGGCTGGCCAAGACGCATGGCTTTCATTGGCGTTGTGATCCTTCCCACTTGCCGCGCGGCGCGCATCGCGGCATT
>JANOBA010000104.1:0-8059 GCA_031411415.1 Novosphingobium sp. | reverse complement strand
GGCCTTCGCCATAGATCGTGATGTCCTGCCCGCGCAGCGCCTGGACGATGAAGTTCGAGACCACCCGCCCGTCGTTGGGATGCATATGCGGGCCATAGGTGTTGAAGATGCGCACCACCTTGATCGCCACATCGTGCTGGCGGCGATAGTCGAAGAACAGCGTCTCGGCGCAGCGCTTGCCTTCGTCATAGCAGCTGCGCGGGCCGATCGGGTTCACATTGCCCCAATAGCCTTCAACCTGCGGGTGAATGTGCGGATCGCCGTAAACTTCGCTGGTCGATGCCTGCAGAATGGGAATGCGCAGGCGTTTGGCGAGCCCCAGCATGTTCACCGCGCCGATCACGCTGGTCTTGGTCGTCTGCACCGGATCGAACTGATAGTGCACCGGCGATGCCGGGCAGGCGAGGTTGTAGATCTCGTCGACCTCGACATAGAGCGGAAAGGTCACATCGTGGCGCATCAGCTCGAAATTTGGGTGATCCAGCAGGCCTGCGAGGTTGGCGCGGGTGCCGGTGAAGAAATTGTCTACGCACAGCACATGGTGGCCCTGCTCGATAATCCGGGCGCACAGATGCGAGCCAATGAAGCCGGCCCCGCCGGTGACCAACACGCGCTTCTGGATCGAATAGCGGCTCGAGCGATCATATTCTGTCATGTGAAGCCTGTTCCTAGTTCCGTGCCCAGCCAGCGGCGCTGCAATAGGCATCCAGATCGGCAAGGCAAGCCCCCCGCGCCGTGGCATCGCCTGCCTCAACGCCGCGATACCAGTCCGCCGTGCGTGCCACTGTTTCATTGAAATCCCACACCGGGTTCCACCCCAGCCGCGCCACTGCACGGTCAATCGAGAGCCGCAGCAGCCCCGCTTCGTGCAGCGCATCGGGATCGCTCACCGCGCTCCAGCCGGGCTTGCCCCAGCGCTCCAGCATCGCGCCCGCCAGATCGCCGACATTGCGCACGTCGGTCGGCTGGGGGCCGAAATTCCAGGCGCCCGCATAGGCATCGCCGCCCTCGTCCGCCAGCTTGGCTCCGAGCAGCAGATAGCCGCCCAGCGGCTCCAGCGCATGTTGCCATGGCCGCAGTGAACCGGGATTGCGCAGCTCAGGCATCTCGTTTTTCGGCAGCGCGCGCACCAGATCGGGGATCAGGCGATTGGCGGACCAGTCGCCGCCGCCGATGACGTTTCCGGCGCGCGCGGTGGCTATGCGCACGCCGTGCAGCGCGGCCTTGGCGGGAGGGAAAAAGCTGTCACGCCAACTCGACACCGCGATCTCCATCGCCGCCTTGCTGGCGCTGTAGGGATCATGCCCGCCCAGCGCGTCGTTCTCGCGGTAGCCGTGTTCCCATTCGCGGTTGAGATAGACTTTGTCGGTGGTCACCATGACAACTGCGGCGCGGGTTCCGGTCTTGCGGATCGCTTCCATCAGGTTGATCGAGCCGGTGACGTTGGTGGCAAAGGTTTCCGCCGGCGCGGCATAGCTTTCCAGCACCAGCGGCTGTGCGGCGAGGTGGAAAACGAAGTCGGGCGCGGCCTCGCCCAGTGCGCGCTCCAGTGCGGCTGCATCGCGCACATCGCCTTCGATATGGCGCAGGCCTCTCGCAATGTCCGCCCGCTCGAACAAGCTGGGATCAGTCGCTGGTGCCAGCGCATATCCCGTCACTTCAGCGCCCAGCCGTTCCAGCCACAGGCTGAGCCACGAGCCCTTGAAGCCGGTGTGGCCGGTGAGAAAAACGCGCTTGCCCGCATAGGTATTGCCGAACATCAGTGCGCCCCCAATTTCGCAGCGCGTATCATCGCCGCACGCCCTCTTCACCTGCCGCAAAGCTGCGGTAAACCCCAGCGATGCCTCGCTCCAGACTAATCCCCGGCCGCCAACCCATGGCGACAATCCGGCCGCTGTCCATCAGCTTGCGCGGGGTGCCGTCGGGCTTGGATAGGTCATGCTCAATCTTGCCTTCATAGCCGGCGATCCGGCAGATCAGCCTGGCGAGGTCAAGGATCGACAAGTCGCTGCCGGAGCCGACGTTGACATGGCCCTCGTCCGAATAGCGCCGCAGCAGGAAAATGCAGGCGTCGGCCAGATCATCAACATGGAGGAATTCGCGGAGCGGCGAACCGGTGCCCCACAGCGTGATCGACGGCGCCTCCGCGAGCTTGGCCTCATGCACCTTGCGCAGCAGCGCGGGCAGGACGTGGCTGTTTGAAAGGTCATAGTTATCGCCCGGCCCATAAAGGTTGGTCGGCATGGCGCTGATGAAATCGCAGCCATATTGCCGGCGATAGGCCTGGCACAGCTTGATCCCGGCGATCTTGGCAATCGCATACCATTCGTTGGTCGGCTCGAGCGGGCCGGTGAGCAGCGCGTCTTCACTGATCGGCTGATCGGCCAGGCGGGGATAGATGCAGGAGGAGCCAAGGAACAGCAGCTTGGAAACCTCGAAATTCCGTGCCGCCTCAATGACATTCGCCTCGATCATCAGGTTATCATAGAGGAATGTGCCCGGAAAGCTGTCGTTGGCGGCAATCCCACCGACTTTTGCGGCGGCGACGATCACGACCTCGGGGCGATTGGCGGCGAACCATTCGCGCACCGCGGCCTGCTCACGCAAGTCCAGTCCACGCAGCGCAGTGAGCACTTCGCAGGCCTCGCTGGCCAGCCGGCGGACCAGCGCCGCGCCGACCATGCCGCCATGCCCGGCGACGTAAACCCGTTTACCTTCCAGCGAAAACATCAGCCGCCCCGCGATAGCACGGCATCGCGCATGGTCACCATGTCGGCAGCGACCATTTCGCGCGCCAGCTCACGCGCCGAAGTCTCGTGCCGCCAGCCCAGCTTTTCGCGCGCCTTGCTGGCGTCGCCGATCAGCAGGTCCACTTCGGTAGGGCGAAAATAGCGTGGATCAACTTCGATCAGGCACTTGCCAGTCTTGCGGCAAAAGCCTTTTTCTTCAGCGCCCTGCCCGCGAAACTCGATGTCGATTCCAGCATCCTCGAAAGACCAGGTGCAAAAATCGCGCACCGATGTGGTCTCCCCAGTGGCCAGCACATAGTCGTCGCCCTGATCCTGCTGAACCATCAGCCACATGCCACGGACATATTCCTTGGCATGGCCCCAGTCGCGCTTGGCGTCGAGATTGCCGATGAACAGCTTTTCCTGCCGGCCCAGTGCGATGGCGGCGGCGGCGCGGGTGATCTTGCGGGTGACGAATGTCTCACCGCGCACCGGGCTTTCGTGGTTGAACAGGATGCCGTTCGAGGCATGGATGCCGTAGGCCTCACGGTAGTTCACCGTGATCCAGTAGCCATAGAGCTTGGCGACGCCATAGGGCGAGCGCGGATAGAACGGCGTGGTCTCGCTCTGCGGCACTTCTTGCACAAGGCCGTAAAGCTCTGAGGTAGAAGCCTGATAGAACCTGCTTTTCTTCTCAAGTCCCAGTATCCGGATCGCCTCAAGCAGGCGCAGCGTGCCGATACCATCGGCGTTGGCGGTGTATTCCGGCGTCTCGAAGCTCACCTGAACATGGCTCTGCGCCGCGAGGTTGTAGATTTCGTCGGGCTGGCTTTCCTGAACGATGCGGATCAGGTTTGTCGCGTCGGTCAGGTCGCCGTGGTGCAGGATCAGCCGCTGGTGCTCGACATGCGGGTCCTGATAGATATCCTCGATCCGCGCGGTGTTGAACGAGCTGGAGCGGCGCTTGATGCCATGAACGGTGTAGCCCTTCTCCAGCAACAGCCGCGCCAGATAGGCGCCGTCCTGCCCGGTAATCCCGGTGACCAGCGCAACTTTGCCTGAAGAAGAAGTCATGCAGAAAGTTCAGTTGCGCCCGGGCACCGAAAACGAGCCGGTAACGCGGCCACTGCCGCCTCCGCCGCCCGCCGCCGATCCGCCGCCGCGCCCGTCAACGCTGGAAACGCCGCTTGCCAGATCGATCACCAGCCGGCCGCCGTTGAGCGAATCGCCACTACGATTGAGCGCGACATTGCCCGCCAGCGTAATGACCCGGCGGTTGAAATCGTAGATCGCCACATCGCCGCGCGCGGTCTCGCCGCCGCGGGTAACAACCACGCCGCCGGTGGCATCCAACCGCTGGATCTTCAGCGCGCCGGCATCAGTGTAGGCGACCGTGGTGCGCCCGGCGCGCAGGCGCAGATCGCCCTGGGTGATATCGACATTGCCCGAAAGCACGACGCGCTGCTGCTTGTCCTGCAGCTCGATCCGGTCGGCGGCATAGTTGACCGGGGCATCGGTGTTGAAGCCCGAGAGTCCCTGAGCCCACGCCGCGCCCAGCGCGATCAGCGCCGCGCCAATGGCAAAACCGGTCATGCCAGAGCGCAAGGCCCGTTTCATCAGACTGCGATCGGCCATCCCGCCATTTGGCCCGCCATTTGGCATCAGGGCATCCTCACTCTGCCCGGCACCATGCGCAGCCGGGCGTTGCCATCGAGCGAAACCGTGCGTTCGATAAGATCGGCTCTTATGCCGTTGGCGGAGAAAGTGCCAGACGGAACCTCACCGGCAATTCCGCCTGTGCCGGCAACCCTGCGGTTCCTCATGTCGATGGTCACGCCGCGTGCACTCAGCCGGTAGCCGTCGCTGGTCGAAAAAGTCACCGGGCCGCTCACCGAGACTGTATCGTGGTCAAAATCGTATTGGCCGTCCGGGGCGGAAAGCTGCGCAGGGCCTTCGGCCATGACCAGCGATGCGCCAAGATCGGTCATCCGCACCACCGGATCGCCCGCCTTGACCTGCACCGCGCTGCCGGCGTTGACCACGAATGGCCGCCCCTGAGCATCGCGGCCCCGGTAGGAGGCATGGGAGACGCGGACCCGCTCGGGCGCGATAGCCACTTTATGCCGGTCGAGCAGGAAACTGATTTCCCCGCGCGGGCTGAGTGGCGCCAGGATCATCACCGCAGCTATAACGCCGATCGCAGCCGGCAGAGCGGTTGCCAGGAAGCGCACCAGCCGGTCATGAAAGCCGCCAGGCAAGGCAAACAACCGGCGGCGGTCGCGCATCTGGTCAGCGGCGACTGTCATAAGCCGATATCAGGCCGATTCGTGGCTGAAGATATCGTGATCGGGCCAGCCGGCCAGATCGAGCTGCGCACGGGCGGGCAGAAAATCAAAACAGGCCGCAGCCAGTTCGGTGCGCCCCTCGCGCGCCAGTCGCTCGACCAGAATGGTGTGCATTTCATGCAGGTAGCGCACATCGGAAGCGGCATAGTCCATCTGGGCCTCCGAAAGCACCGGTGCGCCCCAGTCGCTCGACTGCTGCTGCTTGGAGACTTCCTTGCCCAGCAGTTCGCGCACCAGATCCTTTAGCCCATGCCGGTCGGTGTACGTGCGCACCATCTTGCTAGCGATCTTGGTGCAGAACACCGGCGCGGCCGTAACGCCGAGATAGTGCTCGATTGCCGCCAGATCGAACCGCGCGAAATGATAGAGCTTGAGCCGCGCCGGATCGGCGAGCACCGCTTTCAGGTTGGGCGCGGCGAAATCGCTGCCGGGCGAAAACCGCACGAGATGCTCGTCGCCCCCGCCGTCGCTGATCTGCAACAGGCACAGCCGGTCACGCGGGGTTATCAGACCCATGGTTTCGGTATCGACCGCAACCGGGCCGGGGGCGAGAACTCCGGCGGGGAGATCGTCTTCGTGAAAGTGGACAGCCATGGGCAGGGTGCTTAGGCTGATCCGGGCCCGAACAAAAGCCCCCAACTTGCAGGAGTTAACGCGCGTGGAAGGGTATGACGTGCCGCCAAGCTGGCAAGCCGCATTGGCGACGGTTTTGGCATCCCCGCAGTCTGCCGCTCTGGCCGCGTTCCTGAGCAGCGAGGAAGCTGCCGGCAAGCAGATTTACCCGCCGCAGGCCTTGCGCTTTCACGCACTCGAGGCGACCTCGCTGTCGCAGGTCAAAGCGGTCATTCTCGGCCAGGATCCCTATCTCAAGCCCGGCGAAGCACAGGGACTTTCGTTTTCCGTGCCACGGGAAGTGCGCATTCCGCCAAGCCTGAAAAACATTCAGCAGGAATTGCTGGACGATCTGGGCATCGAACCGGCTGGCCACGGAAACCTTGAAAGCTGGGCGGCGCAGGGCATCCTGCTGCTCAACGATCTGCTGACCGTCGAGCGCGGCATTGCGCTGAGCCACAAGAAGCGCGGCTGGGAGGCGATCACCGATGCGATCATCACCGCCGTGGCTGCGCGGTCCGAGCCATGCGTGTTCCTGTTGTGGGGCGACAAGGCGAAAGAGAAGATTTCCCGGGTGCCGAGCCTGAGTGACGACGGCAGGCACCTGTTGCTCAAAACCTCGCACCCCAGCAACATGGGGGGGGCGGTACGGAAGGGCTTTTTTGGTTGTCGCCACTTCAGCAAAGCCAACGCATTTCTCGAAGCAAACGGGCGGGTGCCCATCGACTGGCGGACCTGAGCCGGCCGCGATCATTCAAATGCCAATCATTCCCAAATCACGCGAAAGGCCAAGAATTTCATGACCATCGAACAGGAACTCGCCGCGCTGAAAGCCACCGTGCAGGGGCTCAAGGACCGCCACGACATCCGCGATTGCATCGTGCGCGAAAGCCGCGCGCGCGACCGGCAGGATATTGCCGCGATCGAGGCCTGCTGGTGGCCGGACGGCGTCGATGAACACGGCGCAGTGATTACCAGCGTGCCCGACTATGCCCGGCGGGCCAACATGGGCCATCAAATGAATTTCAACATGACCAGTCACAACATCACCAACCACGTCTGCGAACTGGTCGGCGATACCGCGCACTGCGAAAGCTATGTGGTGGGCGGACTGTCTTGGCTCGACAACAAGACCACGACCATCGCTATGGGGCGTTATCTCGACCGAATGGAACGGCGAAACGGGGAGTGGCGGATGCTGGTGCGCAAATGCACCATCGAGATGACTGCCGATTGTGACGCCAGCTGGGCTTTCTCGGAAAACGTCAAAGGATTTCTCAAGGCGCGCTGGGACGGGCAGGATCCGTGCTATGAGCGGCCATATCAGCCGAGCAACGAGGGCCTGCGCTGGTAAAAGGAGCCGCTATTTCATGGACCACCTGTTTACCGCCGTCGCCAACCGCACCGCCGCCTTTGTCGGCCAGCCGCTGGCATTCGTCGCGGCGCTGATGTCGATCATCGTCTGGGCCGCGACCGGGCCCTTGTTTGGCTATTCCGACACCTGGCAGCTGGCGGTCAACACCTCGACGACGATCATCACCTTCCTGATGGTCTTCGTCATCCAGAACAGCCAGAACCGCGATGCCGCCGCGATCCAGGCCAAGCTCGACGAACTGATCCGTGCCAATGTCGATGCGCGCGATCAGTTTATCGGCATCGAACATCTTACCGACGCCGACCTGCAGCACATCCGCACGGCGCTGGAATCCGAAGCCAAGGCGCGCGGCAAAGAGCGCGAAACGCGCCATTCGATTGTTGACCGGCTGATCGAGCGGCGCTGACGATCAAGCCATGCCCTTGCCCACCGTCTCGCGCACCGGGATGCCGCTGGGATCGAAGCCATCTAGGCAGAACACGTTCACCCCGACAAAGTCAGGCGTGACCCGCTTGCGGTGACACGGATAGATGCCGCAGACCTTGCAGAAGAAATGCCGCGCGGTGTGCGTGTGAAATTGATACTCGGTGAGGCAGTCCGCGCCCGCCAGCAGCTCAAACTTGCTCTCATGCACCTTGACCATCAGGGCGTTTTTGCGGCGGCAGATTGAACAGTCGCAAGTGGTCAGCTCGGGGAAATCCGTTGTGATCGCAAAGCGCACGGCGCCGCAGTGGCACGATCCGGTGTGGCGGGTTTCGGGGCGAGTCATCGGGCGATCTTTAGCAGCCATGGCCTCAGCCGCGCCAGCGCCTCCCCTACCTCAGCGGTCGAAACGGCGAAGCTGAAGCGGACGAAGCGGCCGCCGTTCACCGGATCAAAGTCGATCCCGGGTGCGGTGGCAACACCGGTTTCCTCGAGCAGGCGGGTGCAGAACGCCAGACTATCCTCGGTCAGGTGCCCGACGTCGGCATAGATGTAGAACGCCCCGTCGGGCGGGG
>JANOBA010000103.1:0-4852 GCA_031411415.1 Novosphingobium sp. | reverse complement strand
AAGTCGCGGTTCTCGATGATCTGGATCGGATAGTTCTTGAGCACGCGGTGGTCGAAGCACACCGGCAGGATGTCCTCGATCCGGTCAATGGTATCGACTCCCTGACGGTCGGCGAGCTTCTTGAGCGCCGGAATCCGGTCGCGCAGCCGGTGAAAATTGATCCGCACTGCCTCCAGCTGCAGCTTCTCGCGCTCCTCGCGCGGGATCGCCATGAGGTCGTCCCAGCTGCGAAAGGTCCAGGCAGCAGGATTGTCGGGCAGGAGCGAAATGGCCATCGGAAATCCTCTCAGAGCGTTTTGCTGATCACTTTGTTAGCGGAATGGATGGAGCGGGTCAATTGGCATGGTTATGGAAGGCCATACGCGCTGTGCTGCAGTGCGATTCATTCTGATGACTGCTATGTCGTGGAATCCTGACAGGCAAGTATTGGGCAAAAATCGGGAAAAGCAGACATTGAGGAACCGAATCGAATATTCGAATCCGCCGCGTGCCGACTGTATCTTTTACCAGGGCTGACGCGTAGTGTCCCGGCACGCTGCGCGCGGGGGCCAGCACCCATGCTTCGATTTGAGGCCCACAAACCAAAAAGGTAATTTCCAAATGCTTGGAACAAAGATTATTCGCGCCTTGGGCCTTGTTGCACTCGGGGCAGGGGCCAGCTTTGCCATTGCCAGCCCGGCTGCCGCCGGAACCGGCTGCAACGGGGTCGTCAATCAGGCGGTATGGGGTTGTGCATTTTGGGACAATAATAATGGACCGCAATTTCCCAACTACAAGGGGCCAGCCGCAGCTCCTGCCCGGTCAGCGCAACCAGCATCTGCCTCTGCCAACAATGCCAACGGGGCAACAGCTATCAATGGTGGCAGAATTATCAGCAATGATGGCGCTTCGGTGATTAGCAATGGTAGCTCGGGTGCCAGGCCCAGGGGTAACTGACCTTACCCAGAAACAGCTGATCGGGCAGTGTTGAGCCGTCTTGCCTGCAAGGACTGACAGCTGTGCATGACCCTGCGGTCCGCCGCAGGGTCATTTCAGCTCGGAGCAAAGCCGCGAACTGATAGATAGATGACAGTTAGATGAAGACCGGTTGTCAACACTAGAGCCTTCGTCCCCATTCGTTTTGCCCGAGCGGTCCACGCATCTCCATGCGGCAGACGCCGCCTGACATCTGCATCGATCCGGTCCAGTCGTCGTCATCATAGCCGATCAATTGCGCGACATTCTGGCCTAGGTCGATCCAGCGCCCCGAAAGACGATGGCTGCCCGACTTACGTGACCAACTGCCATCGGGGTTGATCACCAGCACGTTCGCCTGTGCCGGCACGTTCCAGTTGAGCGTGCGCTCGGTCGCACCGCCGCCCAGATCGCGCGTGCTGGCTGTGCTCCACGTCCCGCCGACCATCAGATTAAAGCGACCGACAAAGCTGCCCTGGCCCGGCGGCGCAACGGCAACAATATGTCTTTGGCCCTTGTCGTCGACCAGAAAGTTTGTCTGACCCGGCGTGCCAAACGGCGCACCGTTGGGAAATAGCCCACGCCCGAGCGGGGCCGCCACGGCACCCGCGATGTGGACACTGCCACCGCCACCTGCGCCACCGCAGCCCCCGGCTGGCTGCTGCGGCTGGGCGGCTGGAGGTGCAACCGGTCGCTGCACTCTGGGCGTAGCGGCGAAGACAGGTGCGGGTGCAGGACGGGGTTGCTCCGCTACCGGAGCCGCTGGTGGCCCCGTCCGAATGCGGTCCGCAGTGGTCCCCCAGAAAGCGCTGGAAAGGATCTTGTTGTCGGCCTGGAACATATAACGGGCACGCCCATCGGACATCGCGCCATCGATGCTGACGATGGTGCCTTTTTCCCATTGGCCAGTCATCGGGCTGAACGCTTCGACGTGGTCGCCCGGCTGATAGGCTTGCTGGGCCTGCACGGCGGGCGCGCAAGCGAGCAGCGCGAAGGCCGCGAAGGCAATCAAAGCTCTGGCTTTCATGATGATCCTTCACTGCACGCCGGTGTGCATTGGCGGCGAGACTTGATCCGACGGTGTAGGCCAATGAGGACGGATGTCACGCACCGAAACATAGCGTTTCAGTGACTAATGATTGCTGGCAACCTACTAGCGGACGACCGCTTTTAGGAAGCCGAGATTAGGCAAGAAACGACTGCAATGTTGTCGCTAGCCGCCTCTCCAATAGTGAAGGAAATGATCCGCTCTTCAGGCCTGCCCTACCCCCGCACGATCTCATCCACAAACCCCGCCACTGCATCGAACGTCTCCGCCGCGCCCGGCATCGTCAGACTGCGGATCACGGCGACATGCTCCATCCCGTCGATGGCGCTGAGCCGGGAATCCGCGCCTGCGGCCAGCAGCTTTTCATGGAACAGCAGGCTGTCATCCAGCAGCACTTCACCTTTTCCGACATTCACCAGCGTCGGCGGATAGGCCGTGATCGGGGCGAGCAGCGGCGAGGCCAGCGGGTGGGTGGGATCGAAACCTTGCAGGTAAAGCTCTGCGGCAATGCTGGCCGATTCGGTCGAGAACATCGGGTCGGTTGCAGCGTTGGCGACATAGGACGGGGCGGTGACGCGCACATCGAGCCAAGGCGAGAGCAGCACCAGCCCGTCGATCCTCGGCCCGCCGTCCGCCGCCGCCAGCACGCCGAGACTGGCTGCCAGCCCGCCGCCTGCGGAATCGCCGCCGACAATCAGCGGGGCCTCGCCCACTTCCGCCCGCAGCGCTTTTAGCGCCTCATGGGCATCGATCAGCCCGCCAGGGAACGGAGCCTCGGGGGCCAGCCGGTATTGCGGCACGACCACTTCGACGCCGCAGCGAATGACCAGCGCTTCGGCGAACAGACTTTCAAATTCCGGCCTGCCGATGCGGAAGCCGCCGCCGTGGAGCTGGAGGAGATAACCTCTGGGCACCCCCTCTGGGGCAAAGCGCAGACAGCGCCGCCCGGCGAGAGTCGTTTCGAGTGGCGGCTTGGCCGTGGCCCACGTCCCCGCATCGACTGCCGCCTGCATCTGCTGGCGACGCTCGGCAAGGTCAGGATCGGCGGGGCGGCCCGCCCTTTCGGGAGGTAATGCCAGCCGCTCCGTCACACCGCCGCCTGCATCGCCAGTGACTTCTCGATGCCATTCGCCGTGCGCTTCGCCCCCATGGCTTTCAGCTCGGGGATCACATAGTCCCCCAGCAAAGTGATACATTCCAGCATGGCTTCTTGCGGCAGATAGCCCCAGTTGACGTAACACAGCACCTGATCAACGCCGATGTCCTCGTATTTCAGGAACTTCTTCAGGCATTCATCGGGCGTGCCGATGATCAGCATGTCCTCTTCATCGAACTTGTGCATGTCGAACTTGCCTTCGGACTGCGCTTTCAGCAGCGGGAAGGCCTGGGCCTGGACCTCTGGCGCCATGTGCGCCAATTCCCACTTCAAGGTGAATTCGGCGACGCTGGCATACCACCACCACACCGATTCCCACACCCGGTTGGTCTCGAACTTGCGGCGGTCCTCAGTGCAATGGACCAGCGTATAGACCCCGACCTTGTTGGTCTGGATGCTGGTCACGGGTGTCGCCGTCTTCTGCGCCTCGCGGTAAACGCGGATCAGCTCGGCCAGTTTTTCCAGCGGCTGCATGATCGAAAAGCACAGCAGTCCCAGGCCGTTTTCGCCGGCCATGCGGATCGTCTCTTCCGAAGTGCCGGCCATCCAGCAGGGCGGATGCGGATACTGATAGGGCTTGGGGGTGATCATCCGGGCGGGGAAATCGAGGTATTCGGAGTGCTCCTCGTAATATTCCTGTTCCCACATGCCCACGACGGTCCTTGCCGCCGCCAGCATCTTCTTCTTCGAATTGGGTACATCGACCCCGAAAGCGATCTGCTCCATCGGCGTGGAGCGCCCCATGCCCCACTCGGCGCGCCCGCCTGACAGCAGATCCACTGTCGCCACTTTCTCGGCGATCCGCGCGGTGTGGATGAATTCATGCGGCATCAGCGACACGCCGAAGCCAAGCCGGATGTTCTCGGTGATCTGGCTGAGCGCGCCGAGCACGACATCGTTGCACGGCATGTGGCTGCGGCCTTCGCGGAAGTGGTGCTCGACCAGCCAGGCGGTGTGAAAGCCCTTCTTGTCGGCCAGCACGATCTGCTCGATGCAGTCCTTGTAGGCCTTGCGCTCGGCCGTGCGCTGGCCCCATGGGTGGTCCCCGGCCCAGGGCTTGGGCGCCTCGAACTCATAGAGCATTCCCAGTTCCATCATACGCTCCCGGATTGTTGTTGCTGCATTTCCTTGCGGCTGCGCCGGGCGCCGCCGCTGAACTTGGTGCTGAGCGCGCGGTCGACCGTGAGGTTCTGCCCGGAAATGCCCGAGGCGAGGTCGCTCAGCAGGAAGACGATGGCATTGGCCGGCTCATCGGGCTGGGTGAAAATCACCGTGTCGGAAGGCGAACGGCTCTTCGTTGCAGCGTCCGACATATTCGCCGCCTTGTCGATCACCCGCTGGCTCATCACCGCGCCGGGCGAAACCGAATTGGCACGGATGCCGCATTCCTGCCATTCGTTGGCCATAGTCCGGGTCAGTGCGATCACGCCCGATTTCGCTGCGCCATAGGGCCCATGCCAGGGTGCGGCGTCCTTGGCGCTGATCGAGCCGACGTTTACGATGGCACCACCCCGGCCCGCATCGATCCAGCTTTTCGCCAGATCGCGGCACAAGAAGAAAGTGTAGGCGAAGTTGAGCTGCATCGACTTCCAGAACACGTCGGTCGGCGTGTCTTCCAGCGGCACCCATTCCTGCGCGGTGGTGCCGCCGACGACATTGGCAATCCCGTCGATCGGACCGACTTCGCGGAGCAC
>JANOBA010000102.1:0-14873 GCA_031411415.1 Novosphingobium sp. | reverse complement strand
GGACCATCGTTAGGCGGCGACCTCACCTCAACACCGAGGGGGCTTCGACAAGCTCAGCCTGAGCGGGTTGAATTCAGGCCTTGTCCATTCAGCGCTACCCGCAGATCCCCGCCGCAGCCAACACTGCCAAAGTCAGCACATCGGGCGCAATCGCGGTCATCGGGGCGATCTGGACGGGCTTTTCCATACCGATCAACATCGGCCCGATGGTAGCATTGCCCGCCAGCTCGCGCAGCAGCTTGGCCGAAATGTTCGCCGATTGCAGCCCCGGCATCACCAACACATTGGCGGGCGCGGAAAGCCGGCTGAACGGATAGTTCGCCATGACCTTTGGGTTGAGCGCGGCATCAGGTGCCAGCTCGCCTTCGTATTCGAAACCAACATCGCCGCGCGCATCGAGGATCGCAATCGCCTCGCGGATCGGATCGAGCCACTTGCCCGATGGATTGCCGAAGGTCGAAAAGCTGAGGAAGGCAACGCGCGGCTCATGGCCCAGCCGCCGGGCGACGGCGGCGGTCTGCGTCGCGATCACCGCGAGGTCTGCCGCGCTCGGCCGCTCATTGACCGTGGTATCAGCAAGGAACACCGTCGAATTTTTGGCGATCATCATGTGGATACCAAACGGCACTTCGCCCGGCTTGGGGTCCAGCACTTCGCGCACTTCCTTCATCGTCTGCGCGAAAGTGCGGGTCATGCCGGTGATCAGCGCATCGCCAACGCCCAGCTTGAGCAGCGCGGACGCGAAGATGTTGCGGTCCTGATTGACCATGCGGTGGACGTCGCGCTCCAAGAAGCCGCGCCGCTGCAGCCGCTCATAGAGCGCGGCTACCATGGCATCGACATGCGGCGAAGTAGCCGAATTGTGGATCTCGTAGCTTTCGGGATCGGCCACGCCCAGCTCGGCCATCTTGTCGAGCACGGCTTGCGTGCGGCCCACCAGAACCGGCTCGCCATAACCGAAATCGCGAAACTGGATCGCCGCGCGCAGCACGATCTCGTTTTCCGCCTCGGCGAAGATCACCCGCTTGGGATTGGCCTTCACCCGCTCATAGACCTGGGTCAACACCGAAGTGGTCGGGTTGAGCCGGGCCTTAAGGCTGTGGCGATAGGCGTCAAAATCCTCAATCGGTTTTTGCGCCACCCCCGAATCCATCGCCGCTTTGGCAACGGCGGACGAAACCACTTCCATCAGGCGCGGATCGAATGGCGCGGGAATGATATATTCGCGGCCAAACTGGTGGTTCTTGCCATAAGCTGCGGCGACTTCTTCGGGCACCTGCTCACGCGCCAGCTCGGCGATGGCCTTGGCAGCGGCAATCTTCATCTCTTCGTTGATCGCGGTTGCGCGCACATCGAGCGCGCCGCGGAAGATGAAGGGGAAGCCCAGCACGTTGTTGACCTGGTTGGGATAGTCGCTGCGCCCGGTGGCGACGATGGCATCAGGCCGCACGGCCATGGCATCGGGGGGAGTAATCTCGGGGTCCGGATTGGCCATGGCGAAAATGATCGGGTTCTTGGCCATGGTCTTGACCATGTCCTGCGTCATCGCGCCCGCAACCGACAGGCCAAGGAAGATGTCTGTGCCGACAACCGCTTCGGCCAATGTGCGCTTGTCGGTGACGGCGGCATGGGCTGACTTAAACTGATCGACGCCCTCGCGACCCTTCCAGATCACGCCCTTGCTGTCACACATGATGACGTTCTCATGCCGCACGCCCATCGATTTGATTAGGCTGGTGCAGGCGATGGCAGAAGCGCCCGCGCCGTTGACCACAACCTTGACGTCCTCGAACTTGCGCCCGGTAATGTGACAGGCATTGACCAGACCTGCGGCAGCGATAATCGCCGTGCCGTGCTGATCGTCATGCATCACCGGAATCTTCATCCGCTCGCGCAGGGTCTGCTCGATGATGAAGCATTCGGGGGCCTTGATGTCCTCAAGGTTGATGCCGCCAAACGTCGGCTCCATCATCGCGATGGCCTCGATCAGCGCCTCGGTGTCCTCGCTGTCGAGCTCGATATCGATTGAATCGACGTCGGCGAAGCGCTTGAACAGCACCGCCTTGCCTTCCATCACCGGCTTGGAAGCGAGCGCGCCGAGATTGCCCATGCCGAGAATGGCGGTGCCATTGGTGATCACCGCGACAAGATTGCCCTTGGCAGTGTAATCATAGGCGGTGGCGGGATCATCATAGATCGCCTGCACCGGCACCGCGACGCCGGGCGAATAGGCCAGGCTGAGGTCGCGCTGGGTCGCCATCGGCTTTGAGGCGATGATCTCGATCTTACCCGGCCTGATCGTCTTGTGATAGAACAGCGCCTCGCGGTCAGTGAAACTCACGTTGCTCTCAGTGGTGCGGCTTTCGTCGGACAAGCTAGTTCTCCCGGATTCGCCTGCGCCCTAACCAATGTCGGCGCAGCGCGATAGGGGAAAGCTACGCCGTTTCGCTTTGCGAATCGCCAAACAGGCCGCAAACCCCACTCCGCAATGCATGGCTCCACCACCCCGATGATGACGCAATACCTCGGCTTGAAGGCTGAGGCGGGCGATTGCCTGCTGTTTTACCGGATGGGTGACTTCTTTGAACTGTTCTTCGACGATGCCCGCGAGGCGGCACAGATCCTTGATATCGCGCTGACTTCGCGCGGCGAGCACCACGGCCAGCCGATCCCGATGTGCGGTGTGCCGGTGCATGCGGCGGAAGGCTATCTCGCGCGGTTGATCAAGGCAGGCTGCCGGGTTGCCATTGCCGAGCAGACCGAGACGCCGGAGCAGGCCAAAAGGCGCGGCGGTTCGAAAGCGCTGGTGGCGCGCGACATCGTCCGCTTCGTCACGCCGGGCACGCTGACCGAGGAAGCCCTGCTCGAGCCGCGCCGGGCCAATGCGCTGGCGGCGGCCTGCGAGCTGCGCGGCGTCATCGGCATCGCCAGTTGCGACATTTCGACCGGGCAAATGGAGCTGGAGGAATGCGCGCCAGACATGGTCAGCGCTGCGCTGGCCCGCGTCGGCCCGAGCGAACTCGTTTGCCCCGAAGGCTGGGATGCCGCGCCTGATGGTGCAATCGGCCGTCCTCTGCGCGATTTTGCCAGCGAGGCCGGCGATGACCGGCTGAAGGCAGTCCACGGCGTTGCGACGCTCGACGGCTTCGGCCGGTTCAGCCGCGCCATGCTGGCGGCGGCCGGCGGACTGATCGCCTATCTCGATCACGCCGGGCGCGGCAAACTGCCGTTCCTTCTGCCCCCCGTCGCGCGCGAGCCAGCCGGCCACCTAGCGATGGACGAGGCGAGCCGGGCAAGCCTCGAAGTTCTCGTCTCCAGCCAGGGCGGCCGCAAGGGCAGCCTGATCGACGCCATTGACCGCTGCGTCACTGGCGCCGGCGCTCGCCAGCTGGCGGAAGACCTTTCGGCCCCGCTGACGGACGCTGCGGCGATTGGCGCCCGGCTGGAGCTGGTCGAGTGGCTTGCCGGCCAATCGCTGCTGCGCGGCGATTTGCGCGCCGTGTTGCGCGCTGCGCCAGACCTTGGCCGGGCGCTGGGGCGCGTGGTTGCCGGGCGCGGTAGCCCTCGCGATCTTGGGCAATTGCGCGACGGGCTGAGCGAGGCGCGCAACATCCATGACTTTTTCGGGCGTCAGCAAGAGGCGCTTCCTCCGCTGCTCGCCGGCCTGTTGCCCAGCCTTGCCGGCCACGGCGCGCTGGTCGATCACTACTCCCGCGCGCTCATCCCCAGCCCGCCGACCGAGCGCGGCCAAGGCGGCTACATCGCCGAAGGCTATGATCACGGACTCGACGAATTGCGCCGCGCCTCGGGCAACGCCCGCCGCGCAATTGCCGCGCTCGAGGCGAAATACCGTGACGAGACCGGCGTCGCCGCGCTGAAGATCCGCCACAACGGCGTGCTCGGCTATTTCATCGTGGTTCCAGCCAAACACGCCGACCGGCTGATGGCGCCTGAATCGGGCTTCAACCACCGCCAGACGATGGCTGGCGCGGTGCGCTTCAACGCCACTGCCCTGCACGAGGAAGCCAGCCGCATCGCCGAGGCAGGCGGCCATGCGCTTGTTGCCGAGGAAGCCCATTTCGAAGAGCTGGTTGCAGAAGCTATCGCAAGCCGCAGTGCAATTGCGGAGACCGCCGCCGCGCTTGCCCGGATTGACGTGGCGGCAGGCCTTGCCGAACGCGCCAGTGAGGCCGGCTGGTGCCGGCCGCGCATCACAGCTGAGCCAGTGCTCAAGATCGAGGGCGGCCGCCATCCAGTAGTCGAGGCGGCATTGGCCGCGCGGGCCGAGCGCTTCGTGGCGAATGATTGCGCGCTATCGGACGAAGACCGCCTCTGGCTGATTGGCGGGCCCAACATGGGCGGCAAGTCGACCTTCCTGCGCCAGAACGCGCTGATCGTGCTGCTGGCACAGGCCGGCAGCTTCGTCCCCGCATCCAGTGCCACCATCGGCCTGGTCGACCGCCTGTTCAGCCGGGTCGGCGCATCGGACAACCTCGCGCGCGGGCGCTCGACATTCATGGTCGAGATGGTCGAGACGGCAGCGATTCTGGCGCAGGCGACACCGCGAAGCTTCGTCATCCTCGACGAGGTCGGGCGCGGCACTTCCACCTATGACGGCCTTGCGCTGGCCTGGGCGGTGGCCGAAGCGGTGCACGGCACGATCGGCTGCCGCTGCCTGTTCGCCACGCACTATCACGAATTGTCACGTCTGGCGGAAAGCTGCGATGCGCTGAGCCTGCACCACGTGCGTGCGCGCGAATGGAAAGGCGATCTTGTGCTGCTGCACGAGCTGGCCGAAGGCCCAGCGGACCGGAGCTATGGCCTTGCGGTGGCGCGGCTCGCCGGGGTGTCGCCGCCGGTGCTGGCCCGGGCCAAGCAGGTGCTCGACCGGCTTGAAAAGGGCCGCGCGGAAACCGGCGGTCTTGCCGCTGGGCTGGGCGACATGCCGCTGTTCGCCGCCGCGCTTGATGCAGCCGAGGCCAGAGTTGATGCCTTGCGGGATCGTCTCGAGGGGCTTGATGTCGATGCGCTATCCCCGCGTGAGGCGCTGGACCTGCTTTATGAATTGAAGCGCGAGGCGGGCACGGAAAGTTAACCGCGCCGCGCTAGCCTGCGCGCATGTTCGGGCCCGGAATAACCACGGTCTTTGCCAGTCGCTGGAAGGCGCTGTGGTGGGCGGGTGGAATCTTGCTGACTGCCTATTGCAGTGTGCCGTCCGCCGATGAGACTGCAAAGGGTGGCGCAGAGCAGTCGCAAGACGTCAAGGCCGCCCACGATGCAATCAATGCCCTCGATCAGCTGAACGATCCACCGCACGAGGATTGAGAGCCACTTGCCATGACCCAGCTTCTCTTTCGCAACCGCTGGTTTGCGCTGCTTTGGGCGCTGGCGATCTGCTTTTCAATCTCGCGCTTCTTTGGCGATGGCGGCGGCCAGCAGCAGCTGGCGCAACCCGCCAGCGAGATCCGCGCCAAACGGGTCGAAAGTGCGCACACTGAGGCTGCGGTGCAGCAGGATATGGAAGAAAGTCAGCCAATGCACGGCCACGAAGCGGGCATTGAGCGCGGGGCGGAGACTTCTGGCGGAAGCTTCAGTGGTTCCGCAAGCGAGAACGAAGCCACCTGATTGTCAGGCCTATCCCCGGCTCGCTCCCGGCACCCAAAGCACATCGCCTGCCCCGCCGGCATTAACCGCGCGGGTCAACACGAAAAGATAGTCCGACAGCCGGTTCACATAAGCCAGCCCCGCCGGGTTGACCGGATCGGATGCCGCCAGCGCGGTCATGGCCCGCTCCGCCCGGCGCACCGATGCGCGCGCGACATGCAGGCGCGCCGCTGCCTCGCTGCCACCGGGCAGGATGAAGCTGGTGAGCGGGGCGAGATTCTCATTCAGCGCATCGATTTGCACCTCGATCCAGCTGGTCTGCGATGCAATGATACGCAGGGTCATTTCGCCGGGGGCGAAGTCGTTTCCGGGAGTGGCGAGGTCCGCGCCAAGATCGAACAGGTCGTTCTGGATGCGGGCCAGCGGCGCGGCGTGGGCCGATCCCGCCAATGCGACAGCCGCCATTCCCAGCGCCGAATTTGCCTCGTCAACCGCGCCGATGGCTTCCATGCGGGCAGCATGTTTGGCCACGCGCGATCCGTCGACGAGGCCGGTGGTGCCGTCGTCGCCGGTGCGTGTGTAGATTTTGTTGAGCTTGACCAACGAACTACTTGCTGATCGCAATAACCAGCGCGACGACGACAATCGCCAGCGCCTGCCACTTGATCCGGGCGAACATCATCTTGTTTTGCAACAGCTGGTTGGCGGTGGGGCCGCTGCCTTCTTCGCGCTCAAGATCGATCTTGGCGCCTTGCAGGAAGGCGACAACGCCGCGCACCAGAGAGTAGACGACCATGATCATCAGGATCACGATTACGATGGCGAGGAAATAGGTCATGCGGCGCTATCTAGGCCCGCGCTGAGCGAAATACCAGTGGGCAGGCGGCCGGCGCGCAAGTCATCGGCCAATGCCCGGCCATCGGCGCCGGCCCGGCGCAAGTCCGCCAGCCCAAAGCCCTGCTGCGCCGAGCCGCGCCGCTTGGCCAGCTTGCGGCCACTGTCATCCACCAACAGGGCGTGATGATGCCAGACCGGCACAGGCAGCCCCAGCACGGACTGGAGCAGGCGGTGGACGTGGCTGGCGGCAAACAGGTCTATGCCCCGGGTCACCAGCGTCACCCCGTCCGCCGCATCGTCGAGCGTGACAGACAAATGATAGGACGAAGGCGCATCGCGGCGCACGAGCACAACATCGCCAAACAGGTCTGGCCGCGCCGCTTGTTCGCCGGCCAGCTCGTCACTCCAGCTGAGCGGCCCGGTTTGTTTCATTGCTACGGCCACATCGAGCCGCCAGGCGGCACCTTGCGGATCGGCCGCGCGGCCCCGGCAGGTGCCCGGATAGACTGGTCCGTCAGGACCAGCCTCGCGCGCGGCGGCGGCCACTTCGGCGCGGGTGCACTGGCAGGCATAGAGCAAACCCATCGCCTTCAGACGCTCAGCCGCCTGCGCATGTGCCGCCAGCCGCGCTGACTGGATCACCGGCTCACCGTCCCAGGCCAGCCCCAGCCAAGCCAGATCGGCAAGGAATTCCGCGACCAGTCCGGCCCGGCTGCGTGCTCCGTCGATATCCTCGATCCGCAGCAGAAACTGGCCGCTGCGCACGCGCGCCAGATCATGCGCGACGATCGCAGCCCAGGCATGGCCCAGATGCAGCGGCCCATTGGGGCTTGGGGCGAATCGTGTCCGGATCATGGGCGGGTGCGGATCATCGATGCAACTGTCTTGTGGATTGCTGCGGCATGCAAGCCTTGACGCGCGAGGGAATGCCGTGCTGTCTTCGCTCCCATGCAGTGCCATCAAACCGTCATCCCAGCCTGCGATGTAAGGCCATGCTCAAGTCAGAGCTGATCGAGCGCGCGGCCCGGTTCCGCAGCGCAGGGGACGATCCCACCCGCAATCTTGCCGCGTGTCCCGCGCTGGTGCTCAATGCGGACTACACTCCGCTGTCATACTATCCCCTCAGCCTGTGGCCCTGGCAGACCGCGATCAAGGCGGTGTTCCTCGAGCGCGTCGATATTGTCGCCAGTTATGCCCGCGAGGTGCACAGCCCCAGCTGGACCATGCCGATCCCATCGGTGATCGCGCTCCGGCAATATGTTCGCCCGAGCGAGTTTCCCGCCTTCACCCGGTTCAACGTGTTCCTACGTGATCGGTTCAGCTGCCAGTATTGCGGCAGCCCGCACCACCTGACTTTCGATCACGTTGTGCCGCGAAGGCTCGGCGGCAAGACCAGCTGGGAAAATGTCGCCACGGCCTGCGCGCCATGCAACATGCGCAAAGGCGGGCGCACCCCGGCGCAGGCGCGCATGCCGCTGCTGGTGAGGCCGATCCGTCCGACCAACTGGCACCTGCAAGAGCGTGGCCGCGGCTTTCCGCCGAACTATTTGCACGAAACCTGGCGCGACTGGCTCTACTGGGATGTCGAGCTGGAGGCATAAAGCCCCCAGCCCGCAGCTTACTTCACGGACAGCGCGTCATCTGGTGCTTGCCCCCTTGGGCGTTCATCGTATTCATGGTCTTGTCGTCGGCGACCGTGACCGTGATCTTCATTTCCGGGGCATCGGCAAAGCCGATCACGCCGTCAGCATAAGTCCAGTTGCCAAACGGGCCATCACTGGTGCCATCGGCCTTGAGGTCAAACGCTAACGCACAATCGCCATCATTACCCCATTTGCCGACGACGAATTCCTTGGTGGGCTTATCGCCCTTTGCAGGCGCGGCAGCCGCAGTGGTCGCAGGTGCGGCTTCTGTCGCGGCGGGCGCTTCGGTGGCAGCAGCTTCGGGCTTGTCGGCACTGCCGCAGCCAGCCAGAACGAGCGCGAGCGCGCCGACGACGATGAAACGCATTTGCATGATTTTCCCCTTCCGAATGTTGGTTTGACAACGCCGGGGAGACTTGGTCACCGCGCAGCCGGTGTCAAGCGGTGTTGCTTGCACAAGGCGGCGGCTCATGGAAAACTGCGATGATGCGTAGCGAGATTCTTTCCATCCACACCGGCAAGGCCGCGCCCTTTGGCGGCGAACGCAGCGCGATTGCCAAGACGCCGCGCGAGGGGCCCGTGGCAGTCGGCTGGCTGGGGCTGGAAGGCGACGAGCAGGCCGACCTTGCGGTCCATGGCGGGCCGGACAAGGCGATCCACCACTATCCCTATGACCACTATCCCTTCTGGCGCACATTGATCGCGCGGCAACCACTGCTGGACGCACCGGGTGCTTTTGGCGAAAATATCTCTACCCTTGGCATGACCGAGAATGCGGTCTGCCTTGGCGATCGCTTCCGGCTGGGCACCGCATTGATCGAAGTCAGCCAGGGCCGCCAGCCGTGCTGGAAACAGGGCCACAGGCTCGGCGATCCATCGGTCATTGCGCGGATCGTCGCACATCGCAACAGCGGCTGGTATTACCGGGTGATCGAGCCGGGCGAAGTGGCGGCAGGTGATGGACTAGAACTGATCGGCCGCCCCCACCTGGAATGGGATGTCGAGCGCATGTTCGGCCTGCTCATCGGCGGCGACGGACGCAATGATCCCGCCGCCCTGCGCGCGCTGGCCGGGATGGAAGTGCTCGCGGCGCCCTGGCGTCAGCGCGCCGCCAAGCTGCTGGGTGCCTAGCGCAGCCGGTTTGCCCATTCCTGCGCCCGCAGCGCGAGTTGCGCTTGCCGCTGGCGCGGCGTGACTTTGGCCACGCCCGGCAGGTTCACCGCATCAGCCAGCTTGATCACGCGAAAGCTGCGCAGCAGGCCATCCTTGGTTGCGCCCACCGGAGTGCCCTGCCAGCGGATCACGCCGAAGCCGTCGCGCAGCCCGGTCGTGTCGAGCCAGTTGGCCACGCCGGGATCGCCGGGCGCAATGACATACGTGAAATTGCCATCCTTGTCCGGCGCCGCCTGCGACAGGTTCAGACTGGTGAGACCGGCCCGCGCATCGGAGGCGAGCGTCCACGGATCGACCACCTGAAAGCCGGTATAGCTCGCCGCGCCGCGCGATATGGTCACGGCCAGCGCCTCGTCCTCGGCAAGGCTGAAGCGCAGGCCAGCCACGAAGCCCCATGCCCCTTCGCGCCCCATCGGCCCGCCATAGGTGTTGGGCTTCAGCCCGCCGAACCAGTGGTTGGGAAAGTCTGCCCAGTCGCGCACATAGTCGCCCAGCCGGCCGACCACGCGACGGCGCAGTTCCTCGGGATCATAGGCGCGCGGCGGTCCATCATCCAGCCGCCGCATCGCCAGCCGCGCACCTTCCTGGCGCCAGTCGGCCATCGAATCGCGAAAGCCCACCCCGATCGGACCCGACGGCGTCACGACATGTTGCGCTGCATTGCCCGTAGCGCCCGCCGGCCCGCCAACCGTAAAACGCCATGTGCCGTCCGCAGCCACGGTGAGGTTGCGGTCAGTGAATACCCCCAGCACTTCGACTGCTTCTGGCTTGGCTCCCGCCAGCTTGGGCGCAAAGCCCGGCTCGCCCGGCCCCAACTGGACGATGAATTGCGTCGCGCGGTTTTTCGCGGGAAAGTGTCCGGAAAACTCCCAGCGTTCGCCGCCTTGCACCACGGCCATGCGATAAATGTTGTCAGGATTGTCGCCAGCCGTGCCGACGCAGCCGATATGCCGCCCGCGCCATGTTCGCGGGGTATCTTCGGTCGTCCACAGGATTGCAGGCACCGCGCGGTAGGTGGCGATCTCTTTCAGGATCAGGGAGTTGGTCAGGCATCCAACCGCCCGGTCCAGCGTCGCCGCGCCGTCACGGGACTGGCCTATGGCAGTTCCGGCCAACTGCGCGCGCAGCCCGGTCTGGATCGCCTTGATGTCCGGGTGTTCGAGCAAAGTCAGCAGCAATTGCTCGGCCTGATCCTGCTCGGCGTTCGCCAGGATCGGCGCGGGCTCGGGCGTGGGCGCGGCGGCACGGGCAAGTGAACTGGAGAGCGCAAAGGCAATGGCGGCGATGGCGACAAGGCGCGGCATGGAAACTCCCCCGGATTTTAGCTTATCGGGAGAGCTTCGAGCAATTCGCCCGGCCTGTCCAGCCGGCAGCAGCTCAAACGCGCTTCAGGACTTGCGGTTAACCCACCGCACCAGCCGGCCGATCCCCCACATCACAAGCACCCCACCAAGGACATTGCCGGTCAGCCGGCCTGTGTTGAAGGAATTGATCGCGAAATTCTGCTCCAGCAGCGTGGTCAAGGCAATCAGCAGGCCAAGCCCCAGCCCACCCAGACACCAGAAAAGATCATAACGCGCCATACTGCCTGCCCTGCAACCACCTGAGGGCACCGGCATGCCGCACTCCTGCCCCAGCCCGCAAGTGCCATAGAAATGGCATTGAGTGCAGCGTCATGTGAAGCTGGGCCTGTCTTACGGAAGGCACAATTTCGCTCGCCAATATCCCGCATCGGGCCTAGCCCTTGGCTGGGGCACCCGCCCCGCAAAGGAAAATCCCATGGCCAAGAGCCAGAAGAAATCGAACCGCGAGACCCGCAAGCCCAAAGCAGAAAAGCCCAAGAAGCAGAACGCCTCGAACCCTTCACAGAAAGGCGCCGCCATCGCTCAGAAAGTTTGAGTGCCTGGTTCGAAATTCGCACCAAAGCGAATTTCGCATTCGGCAGCGACCCTGCCTACAAGCTCGCGCGCGGGTTGTAGAAGGCAAAGCGGCGCACCCGGCCTTCGATCAGGTGCTTTTTCATCTTGTGGCGCATTTCCTCGGCACCTTGGCCGGTGATGCAGACCAGGTGAGTGCCGCCGGATGGCAGCGCCTCGATCGCACTGATCGCCACTCCGGCGGTCTTGCACAGTGCTGCAACATCGGCCTCGGCGAGGCTTACGTTGAGCGCCCGGCTCATGCTGCAATCCCCTTGCGCGGCACGGCGAGCATCAGCGCTATCTGATCACGAAAGTGAAGTTCGTTGAGGTCCACGGCGCTGCTCCGGATAGTAAGCGGGAGCGCGGGCGTGTCTCTCAGTCGCGCGCGCTTACGGGAAGGCGGTGCATACGATGGCAATTCTCTAGCATGGCTCGTCCGCCTTGTCGCTTGCGGAATTCCGGTCCCGGCCGCGCTTCGCGCTTGATCGCAGCGCCGGCTGCGGACATGCCGGTTGCCATGGTGCAAAACAAATAGGGCCACAGCCGATGAACAGCATTTGGAACAACCAATCAATCGCTGGCTACCTAGCCGAAAGCTTCATCCCGCTGCGCCTTGCCGCAACTGACAGCACGGGCTGCCCCCGGGTTTTATCGCTATGGTTCCTTCCCGATGCGGACGCACTATGGTGCGCAACGCAAGCCACGGCGCAAGTGGTCCGGTTCCTTGACCAGGACCCGCGCTGCGGGTTTGAAGTTGCCGGCGATACGCCGCCCTATCGCGGGGTGCGAGGCACCGGCCAGGCGAGTCTGCATCCCGAGCGCGGCGAAGAAGTGCTGCGACGACTGCTGGAGCGCTATCGCATTGCGCCGAACAGCCCGCTAGCTACTGGGCTGCTGGCCAAGGCTGACCGCGAAGTCGCAATCCGCATCGCCCCGTCGCGCGTCAGCAGCTGGGATTTTTCGGTCAGGATGAAGGGCGCGGTCAGCCCGGTTTCCTGATGGACTTGAGGCCGCGCGGTTACTAGGTGATCGCACGACAATAGACGCCGCACGGCAACAGACGGGGACAAGAGGATGGATCTACAATTGAAAGGCCGGCGCGTGCTCGTCACCGGCAGCAGCAGCGGCATCGGCGAGGCAATTGCCCACATGCTGGCAGAAGAAGGTGCGGCAGTCGCGGTGCATGGCCGCAACCGTGAGCGGGCTGAGGCGGTCGCCGCAGCGATTGGCGCAGCCGGGGTCGCAATAGGCGAGCTCTCAGGCGAAGGCGCGGCAGAAGCCGTGCATGCCGAAGCCGTGGCGGCGCTGGGCGGCAATGTGGAGATCCTGATCAACAATGCCGGCGGCAATGCCAAGGGCAACACCGCCAAGGCCCCCGCCGAAATCGATATCGAGGATTTCATCGCCAACTACCGCGCGAACACGTTGGGCGCGGTGAAACTGTGCCAGCTTTGCGTGCCAGACATGGTCACGGCGAAGTTCGGCCGGATCATCAATGTCTCAAGTGCAGTGGCGATGCAGCCCAATTTCATGGGGGTCGACTATTCGGCGGCGAAAGCGGCGCTCAACAATTACACCGTCAGCCTGGCCGGATCGCTACGGGGCGTGAACGTTACCGCCAATGTGCTCACCCCCGGCATCATCATGGTCGACGGGCTGCTCCGCTTCGGGCGGCAGAAATTCGGCGATCCCGAGATGAGCTTTGAGGATGTGGCGAAGAATTTCGCCGAGCAGAACGTGTTCGAACTGCCGCCCGCCGGGCGCCTGGGGCTGCCGCGCGAACTGGCGATGGTCGCCTGTATGCTGGCCAGCCCGCTGTCGGGCTTCATCACCGGCGCGAACTACCGCGTCGATGGCGGGCAGGTGCGCGGGCTTAACTGATTTTGCCTCTTTCCCTCTCCCGGAGGGGAGAGGATACGCAGGCTTGAGAGCAAAGCGAACTAGCCGGAGTTGGAGAGGGGGTTCTGCCCTCGCAAAGTTAGAACCCCTCTCCCAGCTACGCTAGCTCCAAGCGGAGCAAACTTCGCTATCCTCTCCCCACTGGGAGAGGGAAGCCCTGCTACAATCAACTTATGAAATTGGGAGAGATAATCATGGCAGACAAGACCTACCGCGTCATCCAGTGGGCCACCGGCACAGTTGGTTCGGCGGCGCTGAAATACTTCATCGAGAACCCGGTGATCGAGCTGGTTGGCGTGCTCGTCACCAACCCCGATAAAGTTGGCAAGGATGCGGGCGATCTCGTCGGCTTGCCGAAAACCGGCGTGCTGGCGACCGACAGCGCTGAGGCAATTCTGGCGATGGAGGCCGACTGCGTGCTGTTCTCGCCCAGCATGATGACCCCGCCAATCGACATGGTCTGCCGCCTGCTCGCCAGCGGCAAAAACGTCGTCTCGCCCGCCGGGCCGTTCCTGCCCAACAAGTGGATCCCCGAAGACGCCGCGCGGGTCGAGGCAGCTTGCAAGGCCGGCGGCACCAGCTTCCACGGCTGCGGCATCCACCCGGGCTTTTCCGGCGACATTCTGCCGATCACCTTGCTGCGCCTCATGAACCGCGTCGATTGCGTCGAAGTCTCCGAAGTGATCGACAAAGTCCGCAACCCGATGATCTACACCGAGATCATGGGCTTCGGCATGGACCCCGAAGAGCTGCTCGCCAACCCGAAGCGCTCGCCGGAGACCTACAAGTTCTTCTACTCCTCGATGGCGATGATCGCCGAGGCGCTGGGCAAGGAGATCGAGGAAGTCACGGTGAAGTTCGAGGTGTCAAAAGCCCTGAAGGACATCAAGCACCTCTACGGCGAAGTAAAGCAGGGCACAGTCGGCGGCCAGCACTACGAATGGACCGCATGGTGCGAAGGCGCGCCGCTGGTGGTCTATCACTTCTACTGGCAGCTTGGCGAAGACCTCGATCCGCTGTGGGAACAGGGCGAAGCCATGTACCGCGTCCGCATCCACGGCGACCCGCCCTTGGAATGCCAGCTGATGGGGCAGAAAGACTCAGATGGTCGGCACCCGTTTTTGGGCCTGCCATGGACCGGGCTGGTGGGCTGCACCGTGGTGCCGCAAGTCTGCGACGCCGCGCCGGGGGTGGTGACGCATTTCGATCTTGGCGTGGTGAAGCCTAAGGGATTGGTTCGGCGGTGAGCGTGAACGTCAAACTATCCCATTTCTAAGCGAAGGCGCGGCAAGCATATCTTCTCGATAGTGCAGATCGCTTTCCCGACTGCGTCGCTGATTTCGTTCTCGGAATCATCTTGCACTGTTGCGCTTGCATACAAGGCGCGTCGGATTTGCATGGTGAATTTTTTGTCGTTGCCATCATGATCTTCGATATAGGCATCAACATAGGTTTGCAGGATGTAAAACTGGCGATGCAAATTTTCGACGGCCTTTTCTAGCTCTTCGCCGAAAAGTGCTCGGGACATTGGGAGGCTTTCCTCTAGCTTGATTTGCTCGTCGCGAAAACTGTGAATACGACTGTAGTAGGCTTGCGCAGAGATTAGCCGTTTCTGTTTCTCTTCGGGTGCATGATCACGCCAATTTGGTTGTTCCTCGTCTAGGGTCAGGACTCATTGATCACAACCAGAAGATGACTGTGGCGGCGATGCAGATGGCGGACATGAAGGTGTGGGCGCAGCGATCATAGCGGGTGTGGATCCGTCGCCAGTCCTTGATTTTGGCGAACAGGTTCTCGA
>JANOBA010000101.1:0-13577 GCA_031411415.1 Novosphingobium sp. | reverse complement strand
GCCGGTCTCGTAGCGGATGGTTATGCCCATGCGGTCGCAAGCGGCAACCAGCATGTCGACCAACCCCCAGCCGCCGCCGACTGCCTCGATATTCACTCCGCCATAGAAATGATGCTTACCGTCGATCTTGAAGCTCTGGCGGCCGAACATCGGAATGAAGCGGATCTTGTGGGTGCGCATCCAGCGCATGACATCGCGCGACTGGCCGATCAGGATGCGCCCCAGGTCCTCGTCTGCCTGATGATCGGTGACTTTCATCAGGGTGGCCATGAATTCGTCTTCGGATAGCGTTGGCAGGTTACCAATCGAATCGTATTCGCCGCTGGTCATGTCGTCGAGAATGTCGCTGCGCAGATCTTCGACGCCATCATGGCAGAAGCGGAAGCCGCCGGCTGTGAACGTGCTGTTGCCGCCGCGATCTTCCAGCGTGGCTTTCTCCAGCACCAGCACTTTCGCGCCCTGTTCGGCGGCGGACAGCGCAGCGCAGAGCGCGGCATTGCCTGCGCCAACGACGATGACGTCCCAGATTTCGCTATCGGTCACTTGCTTGCTCCGTCGCTGCCCGCACTTAATGAAACTATTGAGGTGCCATTTCTCCTAGAGGCAGGAGCGAAAGCGAGTCAACTGCCCCGCGACAAAAATCGCCGCGCGAATGGCAAGGCAAGGCCGATGGCGGTGCCCGCAGTGATGGCAATCGTCAGGTCGGCGAAAATCGTCAGTAGCGCGGTGAGCGCCAGCAGGCCAAGCTCTGCGTTGGGCAAGCGCAGCCGCTCGGGCCAGCGATGCGGCTCGCTCATGTTCCACGCGGTGGTGACCAGCAGCCCCGCCAGCACTGGCAGCGCCAGCGCGCCGACCAGCCCGGCGGCGAAGGCCACGGCCAGCAGGATGACGAGCGCATGCACGATCCCCGCCACCGGGGTGCGCCCGCCGGCATTCACATTGGTGGCGGTCCGCGCAATCGCCCCGGTGGCAGGCAGACCGCCAAACAGCGGCGAGGCGAGATTGGCCGCAGCCTGCGCGAGCAGTTCGGCGTCTGAGCGATGCGCGCCGCCGATCATGTTGTCCGCCACTTTGGCCGAGAGCAGTGATTCGATCCCTGCCAGGAAAGCAATCGTGATCGCCGATGGCAGCAGCGCTAGCAGCATCGGCGCCGAGAAATGCGGCATAGTCGGCCACGGAAGCCCGCTCGGCAAGGTGCCATAGCGGCTGGTGACCGTCTCGATGCCTGGCAGCAGCAGCACCGCAATCGCGCTGCCCAGCGCGACGATGACCGGCAAGGAAGGCAGCTTCGGCGCCACCTTTCGCATCACCAACATGGCGGCGATCGTGGCTAGCCCCAGTCCCAGCGCCGGCCAGTGAACTGTCGCCCTTGCCGCCCACAGCGCTTCGACCTTGGGCAGGAAATCGGCCGCCAGTGGTCCGGTATTGAGCCCGGCAAGGTCGCGGAGCTGGCTCGCGGCGATGACCACCGCGATGCCGATGGTGAAGCCCTCGATCACCGGATCGGGCACATGGCGGATCAGCCTGCCTATGCGCAACAAGCCGGCCGCCAGCAGGATCACGCCCGCCATCATCGTGGCGGCCAGCAGGCCATCATAGCCGTGGTGCTGGATCACGCCGTAGACCACGACGATGAAGGCACCGGTCGGCCCGCCGATCTGCACCCGGCTGCCGCCGAGTGCCGAGACCAGGAAACCGGCGACGATCGCAGTGACCGGCCCGGTCGCTGGCGGCGCGCCCGAAGCAATGGCAATGGCAATACTCAGCGGCAAGGCAACCAGCGCCACCGTAATTCCGGCGATGCTGTCGCGCAGCAGGCCTTGCAAGGTATAGCCTGGCAGCGTGGTGAGCAGTTTCGGCTTCATGCCAAGGGAGCGCGAAGCACCACTGCCCCCTCAAACAAACGCCGTGCCGTCCGGTAAACCGCACCAAATTCTGCCTCGCCGGAGGCGTTCAGCGCGGCATCGACCATGGTTACGCCCGAGGGGTGGGCAATGCGGATCGGGCCGTCGCTCGCACTGCACAACCGGTGCGGCAGAGATCCGGGAATGCGCGCGGCAATCGCGAGGCAGACTGCGCCGGTGATCGGCGTCGCGCGGTGCGGCTGGCCCATGGAGATCATGCGGACCTGGATGTCGGCAGCGCCGCCGCCCGGCGAGACCATCGCCACCAGCGGCACGCTTGCCGAGCCGGGAATGCCCATCAGGTCCGCCCCGGCCACGCGGATCGCGGCCATGCGGGCGAGGAATTGCGGGTCGGCTTCAAGGGCTTGCGGGCTCTCGGCTCCAGTCTTGCCGAGTGCAGTTGCGAGGACGAAAACGCAAGGGTTGCCGGCATCGATGCAACTGGCTTCAATGCCGCCGATCAGGTCCACCGCTTGGCCAGTCGGCAGCAATGTCCCGGTCTTCGCGCCGCCCGGTGAAAGAAATTCCAGCCGGATCGATGCGGCGCTGCCTTCCACACCGTCAATCGCCATGTCGCCTGCTGCCGCCAGCGCGCCGCCCTCCACGGGAAAGCACGCGACGATAATCCGGCCGGTGTTGGTGTTGTGGATGCGCACGACGGCTTCACCACCCGCCGGGCAAGGCACCAGCCCCTCCTCAACTGCAAAAGGCCCCACTGCGGCCGACATGTTTCCGCAATTGCCGGCATAGTCCACCCGCGCATCTTTCACCGCGCATTGGGCAAAGGTGTAGTCCACATCGGCATCGGCGCGGCTGCTCGGCCCGATTACGCAAACCTTGTTGAGCGAGGACAGCCCGCCGCCCATGCCATCAAGGTTGCGGCCATTGCTGTCGGGCACCCCCATCGCGGAAAGGAAGATCACATCCCATTCCTTGCGGTCCGCCGGCAGGTCACCCGACTTGAACACCAGCGCCCGCGAAGTGCCGCCGCGCATGTAGGTGCAAGGGATGCGGCGCAGTGTCACCGCTTCTGCGCCTCGATCCATTGGGTCAGCCGCCGGATGCCCTGCTCGGCGCTGACTTGCGGCTCCCAGCCGAGCATGCGCTTTGCTTTCTCGCGGCTGAGCTTCAGCGAGGCGCTGGAAGTCGCCTTTACCGCGCCGGCATCGTCAGCATAGAGCGGCTCGAGGTCGCTCCCGGCAATTTCCAGCAGGATCTCGGCGACACGCTTCACCGAGGTCTCGACCCCGGTCACGGTGTTGAACACCTCGCCAGTCACGTCACTGGCCATGGCCATCACGTTCGCCCGCGCCACGTCCGCCACATGGATATAGTCGTGCACCTCGCTGCCGTCGCCGGGCAGCACCGGGCGCTCGCCGCGCATGATGCGGTCCCAGTTCTGGATGATGTAGAGCGCGTTAACACCGCGATAGTGCTGCCGCTCGCCGTAAACGGTCGCATAGCGCAGCGCGATGGCATCCAGCCCGTGCTTCTGGCTATAGAGCTTGCACAGCGCCTCACCGATCAGCTTGGTGCACGAATAGAGCATCGAGCCGGGCTGGTAGCCGGCGAGGTTGGCGGGGGCCGACTCGTCGATCAGGCCATCGCCTTCGGGCTCGCCATAGGCGGCGATCGAGGACGAGAAGACCAGCTTCTTGACCCCGGCATAGCGGCACGCCTCGAAAGTGTTGACCTGTCCCTCAACATTGACGGCAAGGCCCAGCGGCGGGTTCTGACTTAGCGGTAGGGTGAGAAAGCCGGCAATCGCGAAGACGCCCTGCGCCCCGGCAAAAGCATCATAAAGCTCGTTCACCCGCAGGATATCGCCCTTGACCAGCTTGACCCGCGGCTCGCCATCCAGATGGGCGACCGTCTCCGGCGTGCCAAGCGAGAAATTGTCAAGCAGCACGACCTCGCCCGCGCCGCCCGCCAGCAAGGCATCAGCGACATGGCTGCCAATCAGGCTTGCCCCGCCGGTTATGACGAATTTGTGCCCTGCGATTTGCATCTTTTCTCCCTCGCTCCGCCTACCGGGCTGCTCTATGCTGCCCCAAAGCAAAGGTCAAAAACAGGAGAGGTCATGCGCAAGTTCACCATCGAGGAGATGCTCCTCGCCTACAGCCTCGAACAGATGCTCTATGATTTCATCGAGGAGCTGGACCTGGGCGGCAGCAAGAATGTCGGGCGGTTTTATGCTGAGGACGGTGCCTTTGTGACACCGGGCGGCTCCTTCGTCGGCCCAGCCGCGATTCAGGCCTTCTATGACAAGCGCAACGAAAACGTCGTGAAGTTCCAGAAGGATGGCCAGCGCACCGGGCGGCATACTTTCCTCAATGTGCGTTGCCACATCCACGATGCCGACAATGCGACGCTGTTTTTCACCAACGTCAATTATGCCGCCGAAGGCCCTGCGCCTGCGACCGGCCTCAAGGGGCCCAGCGCGATTGCCGATTGCCACATGAAATACCGCCGCCAGGCCGACGGCGAGTGGCTGTTCACCGAATTCAAGCCGAGCCAGGCGCTGCTGGGCGAGGACGATTTCATGAAGCTGATGCTGTCGATGGCCAGCAAATAACGTGGCAACGTCCCACCCCGGCGCTGGCCTGCTGGCCGGCAAGTGCGTGATCATCACCGGCACCGCGATGGGGCTGGGCAAAGCCATGGCGCGGGTTTTCGTGCGTGAGGGCGCGAAAGTGCTGGCGGCGGATTTCGATCCGACGAACGTGGCCTCGCTGGCTGGCATCGGGCCGGACTGCGTGCCTTTCCATGCCGACATCAGCAAAGAGGCTGACGTGATTGCGCTGTTCGCGCATGCAATGGAACTGTTTGGCCGGGTCGATGTGCTGGTCAACAATGCGGGCACCATCTTCACTACCGGCGATACCAGCCTCAGCCTTGAGAACTACGAGACCTTCACCCAGACCAATTTCCGCGGCGCAGTGCTGTGCACCCGGATCGCGGTGGAGACGATGATACCGCAAGGTGGCGGCTCGATCATCAATGTCAGCTCAGTCGGCTCGCTCAACACCGAGGACCGCGCGCCGATCGTCTATTCCGCCGCAAAAGCTGCGGTCAATTCGCTGACCAAGTCGATTGCGGTGAAATATGGCGCGCAGGGCATCCGCGCCAATGTGCTCGCCCCCGGCTTCACCCACAGCGAGAAGACGCTGGCTGCCTCGCGCGACATTATAGCGCCGATGGAGCAGAAAAGCGCTTTCGGCCGCGCCGGCGATGCCGAGGAACAGGCGCAGGTCGCGGTGTTCCTTGCCTCGGACCGGTCAAGCTATGTCAACGGCGTGGTGCTGCCGGTCGATGGCGGCTGGTCGGCCCGAATGGCCTGAAGTTTGGGCCTGACTTTGCCAATCGGGCAAAGCGATGTTAGGCGATAGTGATGGAAGCCCGAACCCTCCAGCGGCAGGACAATGCGCCGACCGACGCGCGCCAGGTGCGTTCGCGCAAGGCGCTGAGCTCGGCGATGCTCGAATTGCTGGGCGAAGTGCCGTTTGATCAGCTGACCATCCGTGAGATCACCGCCCGCGCCGGGACCGGCTATGCCACGTTCTTTCGGCATTATCCCGACAAGGAAACGCTGCTCAGCAATGTCGCCAGCCAAGAAATCGCCAGCCTGCTCGAGATGACCATGCCACTGCTTGATATGACCAGCAGCGCGGCGAGCACCAAGGCGCTGTGCCGCCATGTCGACGAACATCGCAAGCTGTGGTCGGCGCTGCTTACCGGCGGGGCAGCAGGCATCCTGCGCGACGAATTCATCCAGCAGGCGCGCGATTTGCCGCTGGCCAAGGCCCAGCCAAACAGCTGGCTGCCAGCCGACCTTGCCGTGGTCTATGCCACGGGCGCGACGGTCGACTTGCTGGCCTGGTGGCTGGGGCAAAAAGATGGCCACAGTGCCGATGAGATCGCCGCCATTCTCGACCGGTTGATCATTGCGCCGGTCGTTGGCGGACGGAATTCGCCGACACAAACCTGATTCACCATTCAGGCTGGCATAAGCCGCTTTTGCGTGTAATCGGCATGACCAGTAATCTAGCATTACGATGATGAGGAGCCTGAAATGAACAAGACCGTTTTTGCCGCAGTGCTTGCCCTGACAGCTGTCACCACCCCGGCTTTCGCTGCCGATCCCGCGCCCGCCGCTGCGACAGCGCCGAAATTCTCGACCGCCACCACCACGATCGGCGATCTGATCGACAATGCGGCGACCAAGACCGTGCTCGAAAAGCACATGCCGGCATTGATCAGCAATCCGCAGATGGAAATGGCGCGCGGCATGACCCTCAAGCAGATCCAGGGCTTCGCTGGTGATGCGCTGAGCGACGACTTGCTGGCCAAGGTCGATGCGGACCTTGCCGCGATCAAGTAGGCCAGCATGGCCGCTGTCAATTTCAAGGTGAACGGCACGGCGCACAGCGTCGATGCCGATCCATCAACCCCGCTGCTCTGGGTGCTGCGCGATCATCTGGGCCTCACCGGCACCAAGTATGGTTGCGGAGTGGCCCAGTGCGGCGCCTGCACTGTGCATCTGAACGGTGAGGCGGTGCGTTCGTGCCAGCTGCCGCTTGATGGTCTGGCGGGGGCGGAAGTCGTCACCATCGAAGGGCTGGCGGCGCGCGGCGGCGAGACGCTGCAACGCCTGTGGGCAGAGCTCAACGTGCCACAATGCGGCTATTGCCAGGCCGGCATGCTGATGGCGGCGTCCGGTTTGCTGAAGAAAACCCCCAAGCCCAGCGATGCTGATATCGATGCGGCCATGACCAATATCTGCCGCTGCGGCACTTATGGCCGCATCCGGGCCGCCATCAAGCGCGCGGCGGGGATTGCGGCATGAACACGGATCGGCGCGCATTCATGGTCACCGCCGGCGTGCTCGCCGGCGGCATGGCGCTCGCCGTGCGCCCGGCCAATGCCGCTGGCGCGCCTGCGCCATGGGGTCCGGATGGGCCAATCGGCAATGAACTGACCCCTTGGATCGAGATCGCCGCTGACAGCACAGTGACGATCCGCGTGCCGCAGCCCGAATCGGGCAATGGCACGATGACCCAGATCGCGATGAACGTCGCCGAAGAGCTGCACTGCGCCTGGTCCGATATCCGCGTGGTCAATGCCTCGGTGCAGCGCGATTATGTCGAGAAGAATGTCTATACCCACGGCATGTTGCCCTTTTTCAGCGGGCACGCGACAGACCGCAAGCGCATGGATTTCACCATGCGGCTGGGCGCAGCTGCACGTGAGCGGCTGAAACTGGCAGCGGCGGCGCGCTGGGGCGTTCCCGCCGCGCAAATCACCGCGAAAGACAGCGTGCTCAGCCATGCCGCCAGCGGCCGTGCCTTGCGCTTTGGCGAAGTTGCCGCCGAGGCTGCAAAAGTCGGCATGCTGGCCGAGCCGGAACTCAAGCCCGAGGCAGAATGGACGCTGATCGGCAAGAAGGCGCCGCCCAAGCTGTTCCTGCCCGCGGTTGCCAATGGCAGCGCGGTCTTTGGCATCGACGTCAAGCTGCCGGGCATGGTCCACGCCGCGCTGCTTCAGGTGCCGGTGATGGGCGGCAGGCTCAAAAGCCATCAGCCCGAGGCCGTGCTCAAGATGCCCGGCGTGCGCGCCGTGGTGGTGATTGATCCCGCGAAATCGCGGCGCACTGCGTTGAAAGACCAGACCAGCTTTGGCCTGTCCAATGTCACCGAGGCGCAGCACGCGGTAGCCGTCATCGCTGACCACTATTGGCAGGCAAAGATGGCGCTCGAGGCGCTGCCGGTCGAATGGGATATGGGCGAAGGCGGCAAGGTATCCAGCCACGAAGCGATCTATAATGCCATGCGCACAGTGCGCGATGCGGGCGCGGGCAAGGCGGTAGTCACCAAGGGCGATGTCGCTGCTGCAAAGGGCAAGCGCACATTCGAGGCCGAATACAGCACGCCTTATGCCGACAATGCTGTGATGGAGCCGTTGAACGGCACCGCACGGGTCACTGCGGACGGCTGCGAGCTGTGGTGCCCGACGCAGGATTCGCGGCAGGCCTATTGGGTGGCGATCGACGAGACCGGCTTGCCGCCCGAAAAAGTGACGGTGCACAACACGCTAGTCGGCGGCAATTTCGGCCGGCGCACCCAGGCCGAGGACTTGCGCATGGTCGTCGCCATCGCGCGCCAGTTTCCCGGCGTGCCGGTCAAGACGATCTGGACCCGCGAGGAAATGTTCCGGCAGGGCCGCTATCGCACGCCGATCTCAACCCGGTTCAAGGCGGTGCTGGACGATGCGACGGGCCTGCCTGAGGCTGTCAGCGGAGATCTGTGTTTTGCTGGCGACCGGCCGCTGTTCCAGCTCACGCAAGGGTATGGCGACGCGCCATATTTCAACACCGGCGCGATTCCCAACGTGCGGCTGACCACGATTGCGCATCCGGTCCACGTGCTTAACGGTGCCTATCGCGCGCCGTGCCTCAATTCTAACGCCTTCATCACCGAGACTTTCATCGATGAATGCGCGCATTTGGCCGGCAGCGATCCGCTGGAATACCGGCTCAAGTTGCTCGCATCCTGGGAAAAGCCGTGGAGCGACACGCTGCGGCTGGTCGCCGAGAAATCGGGCTGGGGGGTAAAACTGCCGAAGGGCGAAGGGCTGGGCATTGCCATTACCAACTGGCCGGTGGCGACCATGCGCAATTTCGGCTCAACCATGGCTATCGCGGCGCGCGTTTCGGTCAGCAAGGCCGGCGAGCTCAAGGTTAGCCGCATCGACGTGGCCTTTGATTGCGGCCGCATCGCCAACGAGGATGCGGTGCGCAACCAGATCGAAGGCGGTATTCTGTTTGGCCTGAATATGACGCTGAACGAGGAAATGACCATCAAGGACGGCGCCATGGTCGAGGGTAATTACGACGAATATCCGATGCTGCGAATGGGCGATGCCCTGCCCGATGTGCATATCCACCTCGGCGCGCTATCGGGCCACAACCGCTTTGACCTGATTGGCGAGCTGCCCGCCTGCCCGATCGGCCCGGCAGTGGGCAATGCCATCTATTCAGCAACCGGAAAGCGACTGCGCACCACACCATTCCGCAAACAGGACCTCAGTTGGACATGACGATGAAATCTGCATTTGCCCTTGCCGCGACGACGCTAGTTGCCATGATCGCCAGCCTGCCAGCGCAGGCGCAGGCACCCGATGGCGCCGCGCTGTTTCGGATGCGCTGCGGCAGCTGCCATACCGTCGAGCCGGCCGGCCGCGCGGTGCTCGCGCCGAACCTGTCGGGTGTTACCGGGCGCAAGGCTGCATCGACGACGTTCAACTATTCGCCCGCGCTCAAGGCCGCCAATGTCATCTGGACGCGCGCCAATCTCGATCGCTTTTTGACTGCTCCGGGCAGGATGGTCCCCGGAACCCGCATGGTGATCAGCGTTTCAGACGCGGCCCAGCGCGCAGCCATTCTCAATTACCTCGCCCGCCCAGCGCGGTGAGGCAATGAACTTGCCGGTCCTCGCAGAAGCGGACTGGCCGCTGTTCGGGTGGAGCGACGATGTCCGCCCGGCAATGGCCGCCGCGCTAGGCGCAGGCCGGCCCGCCGTGTTGGCGACGCTCTGGAAGGTTGAGGGCAGCGCACCGCGCGGGCCCGGCGCGCAGATGCTGTTCGATGGGGCTCAAGCGAGCGGCTATTTTTCCGGCGATTGCATCGAAGGTGACGTCGCGAGCCATGCCGCCGAAGTCCTTGCCGATGGCCAGCCGCGCCGGCTGCACTATGGCATGGGCAGCCCGTGGATCGACATCCGCCTGCGCTGCGGCGGGGCCTTGCATGTGCTGGCCGAGCGGATTGTGCCGGAAAGCCCGGCGGCGCAGGAACTGCTGGCGCACATGGCCACGCGGCGGCAATGCCTGTGGTCGAGCGATGGGCTGGATCAACGTGTCATATCCGCCGACGGGCCGCTGCTGTCCGTTCAAGGCGAACGCATCGTCCGCCGCTTTGATCCGCCGCGTCGGCTCGTGATCTCGGGCGGCGATCCGGGTGCGCTGGCCTTGGCGTGCCTGGCCCAGCAGGCCAATTTCGAAACCGTTCTGGTGCGCCCCGATGGCCCTGAAGCACCGCCGCCCTTTCCGGTTGCGCGCTACATGCGCGATAGTGTGGTCGATGCGCTGGATGCGCTTGCTGTCGATCGCTGGACGGCCTTCGTCGGCGCCAGCCACGAGGATCAGCACGATCTTGCCGCCTGCCTGAATGCGTTGCGCGGCGGCGCGGCATGGGTCGGCATGATCGGCGCGAAATCGCGTGCGTGCGGGCGCATGGCGGCGCTTGAAGCTGCGGGCGCCAGCGCGGCGGAACTGGCACGGCTCAATCTCTCGCCGGGCATTGCTGGCCTGGGCAAGGCGCCCTTTGAAGTTGCGACCGGGATTCTTGGCGCGGTGATGCAGGCGATGAACCCGGCACTGGACCGGGTGTGACCCTCGCCGCGATTGTCCTTGCCGCAGGCGCCGGGACGCGCTTCGGCGGCGACAAGCTCTCAGCATTGTTCTGCGGCGAACCGCTAGTCGCCCACGCCATCCGCGCTGCCCGTGCCGCGCCGGTCGCGCGGGTGGTCGTTGTCTGCCCGCCATCGCTGGATATCGGCACATGGCCGGGCGAACCAGTGGTCGAGGTGCTGCGGATCGCCAGCCCGGAACTTTCAGCCTCGCTTAAAGCCGGTATCGCCGCCGTAGCCGATTGCGCGGGGGCCTTTGTCTTCCTCGGCGACATGCCGCTGATCCCGGCCAGCCTCGCCAGCGAACTCGCCGCCGCGCTGGGCGCAGAGTTCGCCGCCGTGCCGCGCTGGCAGGGCAGAAATGCCCACCCCGTCCTGCTCTCCGCCTGCGCCTTTCCGGCGATTGCCGATCTCTGCGGCGATGAAGGGGCCGGTCGGCTGCTAAAATCGCGCGCGGATATTGCATTCGTCGATGCGAAAGATGAAGGTGTCTTACTCGACATAGACCGTGCGGAAGACATCGCCCGGCTGGAGGATCGGAGAGGATAGCGCCATGAAGGCATTGAAATTAGGCCGCGCCGCGCTGTTGCTGGCTGCGGGAATGACCGCGCATGCACTTGTCGCGGCAGATCCTGCCACGCCTCCCCCCGCGCATGCCGATGCCGCCAATCCTGCCGCCGATGCCATGTTCAAGGAGCCGTTCATCGACGTGGATGAAATGCGGACCAGCCCGGTGCCCCACCGCTATGTTCATGGCGGCTTCAAGGGCACAGACATGAAGTTCAGCTTCTATATGCCGCCCAAGGAGCAGTTTCAGAGGCGCTTTTTCCAGTATGTGACCCCGGTGCCGGACAGCGAGAACCTGGCGCAGACTGTGCAGGCGGATGACAACAACATCGGCTTTGCCGCTGCATCGGGCGCGATCTTCGTCGAGACCAACGGCGGCGGCAGGTCGGCCACGGCAGGCCCGGCTTTCACCGCCGATCCGACCATCGGTGCCTACCGCGCCAATGCGGCGGCAGCGCGCTATGCCCGTGTCGTGGCGCAGCAGATGTATGGCCCGCAGCGCGTCTTTGGCTATCTCTATGGCGGCAGCGGCGGCGGCTATCGCACGCTGGGCAGCATGGAAAACACCGTCGGCGTGTGGGAGGGCGCGGTGCCTTTCGTGCTCGGCTCGCCGATGGCAGCGCCCAACAGCTTCACCATCCGCATGCATGCGATGCGCCTGCTGAAAGACAAGTTCCCCGGCATCGTCGATGCGGTCGATGCCGGCGGCAGCGGCGATCCCTATGCCGGGCTGAACCCCGAACAGGCGGATGCCCTGCGTGAGGCGACCCGCATGGGCTTTCCGCTGAAAAGCTGGTTCGGCTACAAGGACATGGGCGTGCACGCCTTCACCGCGCTCTATCAGGGCATGGTCATGGCCGATCCCAGCTATTTTGAGGATTTCTGGACCAAGCCCGGCTATCTCGGCTTCGATCCGCCGGCATCGCTGAAAGCGGCGCGGCTGCAATTTGCCACGACAATCAAGCTGCCGCTTTCTGCCGATCAGGTCGAGGCGCGCGGGCTTTCGGCCAAGCGGCTTCCCGGCCAGCCGCGCGATCAGGGCCGGGGCTCGGTCGACCTCGCATGGCAGGCATTGGTCAGCGACGGGACAGCTCGGCCAGCCGCGTTCGAGCTGACGGATACCCCGCCCGATGTCGGCTTCATCGGCGGCGATCTTTTCGTGCTGTCGGGCGAGGCCAAGGGCAAGCGCATCGCGCTGGTGGCGCTGAATGGCGGGGTCGCCTCGCTGGGCGTGGTGGATCTGGCGACCATTGCCAAGCTGCGCCCGGGAGATCAGGTGCGGGTCGACAACTCCAATTTCCTCGCGGCGCAAACCTATCACCGCCATCAGGTCCCCGATGCCAGCTACAAGGTCTATGATCAGTTTCGCAAAGTCGATGGCACACCGGTCTATCCCCAGCGCCGGATGCTGCTGGGGCCAATGTTTGCCGCCGGGGCCGCTGGCAAAGTGCCGACCGGCAAGTTCAACGGACGGATCATCGTAGTCGGCTCGCTGCTCGATCGCGAAGCCGTGCCCTGGCAATCGGACTGGTATCGCCAGCGCTTCGAGGCGAACTATGGCAAGGATGCCGGCAATCGCTATCGGCTGTGGTACACCGAGAACGCGCTGCACGGCTATACCGAGGACAAGACCGCGCCGACCCGCGTGGTGACCTATCTGCCGATGCTGCAACAGGCGCTGCGCGATGTTTCGGCCTGGGTTGAAAAGGGCACGCCGCCGCCGGCCAACACCAGTTACCGCGTTGAGGATGGCCAGATCGTGGTTCCGGCCACGGCTGCCGCGCGGCGCGGCATCCAGCCAGTGATAACTATCGCCGCCAATGGCCGCGCGCTGGCCGAGGTTGCCGCCGGCCAGCCGGTGCGCTTCACCGGCACGATCACCGCGCCGCCGGGCACCGGGCTAGTGGTCAAGGCGGAATGGGACTTCGACGGCAAGGGCGATTTTGCCACCAATTCACCTGTCAGTGGCAGGGCCGGCTACGCCACCGTAACCGCCAGCCACACATTCGACAAACCCGGCACCTATTTCGCCGTACTGCGCGGCTATGCGCAGCGCAAGGACGCGGCGGGCACGGCTTTCGCGCAGGTCCGCAATCTCGCCCGCGCGCGGGTGGTGGTGAAATGACGGATTGCTGCCTGATGATCCAGTCCTGAGCGGCCCGGTTTTGACAGGCCCAGTCTTGCCATTCAAGGACGCCCCCATGGTTCAACTCGATTCGCCAACCAGCAGTGCGAATACGCAAGGCAGCCTGTTTGCCCTGTTCGAGGCCGCCGCCTCTGCCCATCCGGATCGTCCGTTCCTGATCGTCGATGGCGAAGCGCTGCTGACCTATGGCGGGATGCTCGACCAGACCGGGCGCGCTGCAAGCTGGCTGCGCTCGCTTGGCGTGGGTGCGGGCGACCGCGTCGTTGTGCAGGCAGACAAATCGCCGGCTTCGGTGATCCTCTACCTTGCCTGCCTGCGGGCAGCCGCAGTGTATATCCCGCTCAACACGACCTATCAGGAGAGCGAGCTCGCCTATTTCCTGGGCGATGCCGAGCCGGCCCTGCTGGTCGCCAGCGCCGGACTGCCGGGCGAGACGGTTGCCTTTGCCGGGACCCGCGTGCTGCTTGCGGGCGATTTGCCAGCGGCGCCATGGGCGGG
>JANOBA010000100.1:0-16249 GCA_031411415.1 Novosphingobium sp. | reverse complement strand
ATTGAAGGCCCGCCGATGTCAATATTCTCGATCACTTCATCGCGGCCAGCACCCTTGGCCACGGTCGCCTGAAAAGGATAAAGATTGACCACCACGAGGTCGATCGCGCCGATTTCATGCTGGGCCATTGCCTTGGCGTGTTCGGGATCGTCGCGCACCGCAAGCAGCCCGCCGTGGACCTTGGGGTGCAGGGTCTTCACCCGCCCATCCATCATCTCGGGAAAGCCGGTCAGCTCGGAAATGTCCATCACGGCAAGGCCTGCCTCGCGCAGCGCCTTGGCGGTGCCGCCGGTGGAGACCAGCTCCACGCCGCGGCTGGCGAGCACTTTGCCAAGCTCGATCAGGCCGCTCTTGTCGGACACCGAAAGCAGCGCCCGGCGGATAACAACTTCGCTCACAGTGAATTTACCCCATTTTCTTGAGCAGCCAGGAGAACGTGCCCCCGCCGCGCGAAACCAGTCCTTGCATCACCAACTGCTGGATCGGCACCGGCCGTGCCTGGCCATCGACCCAGATGCTGTCCTCGATGGTCACTTCGCCATCGCCGACGCGGAATTGCCAGTAGCTGCCATCGGCGAGCGCGAGGCCGGCGCCCCGGCCATCTTCGCTCAGCCGGGCCTCGATATCGGGGCCGAGGTGGAAGCGGATGGCATAGGCAACTTTGCCCCGCTTGCCCTTGCGGCCATTGGGCACCAGCAAATCTTCGCCGCGCAGCTCGGTGCCATCGTCGCGCAGGATCAGGATGCGGCGGTGGACCAGGCCATAGCGCAAGCCATAGCCATCATGGCTGGCCTCAAGCCGGGTTGCGCCCATTCCGGTCGACCTTGAGGCGCGGTCGGCCTCGATCACGCGCCGGTCAACCTCGACCTCGCGCACGCCGGAGCCAATCTCGCCGCCCAGCAGCACGGCGGTCGAATTGGCATCGTCGAGCACGAGGGTTGAATGGGCGGCCGTTGCGCGCAGGCCCTGTTCGAGCCGCACCGGCACCAGTCCGCCAGCGCAAGCAGAGCCGCCGCAATTTACCAGGATGCGCTCACCCCCATGGCTGAATTCGAGCGCCAGGGTCGAGGCGCAGCCGCTGCGGGCATGGCGCGCCAATGGCGGCGGGGCGGCGTCGAACTGCAGGATAGATTTCTGCGCGGAAACGCGCTGATAGCCCCATTGCCGGACATCGCGCAGCGGCCGGGTGCGCACGCCGCTCGCCTCAACAAGGCTGGCCACGGTCGTGGCGTCGATTGCCCAAGCACCCTGCCAACTGCCCAGCGAGCCATCGCCATGTGTCAGTGAAAGCAGCGGCGGCACCAGCAGCGTGAGCATCGTCCCCAGCGCCGCCGGCGGTTCGCGCTTGGCTGCGTCATAACAGGCGCGCAGCTTTACCAGCAGCGCGAGCGCTTCCATCTGCCCCAGCGGACTGCGCGAGAGCACGCCGCCATCGTCGCCCACAAGTTCGCCCAGCGTGCGCACCAGGCCAGCTTCGCCAAATAGGCGGCGCGGCTTGCCATCCGCCATCAGCAGCCCGGCGGCGACAAGTCCGCACCAGCCAGCAAGCTCGGCCAGCCGGTCGTCGGCGCCAGTAACATTCCGGTCCAGCCAGCGCGCGGTATCATCGAGCGCGGCGAGCACGCGCTTGCGCAGATCCGCATCGTCGTTTGCAAAAATCAGCGGCGCATGAACCAGGCAGTTGAGCACGCGGGTGCCGGCATTGGCCACCAGCCAGGCGGGGCGCTTGCCCGGACGCGCCGGGGCTTTGGGGTTGGCATCGAGCCAGGCGGTCAGCAGCCGTGCGGCGACCGGCGAGACCTGATCGCGCGAACCGCTGACATCGAGATCGTCGAGCCAGGAAAAGCTGTGCACCACATGCTCGAACGGCGGGGTCATCCGCGCTGCGCCGCGGAAATCCGTCTGCGAAATTGCCAGCTTGACCCCGTGGACCAGGAAATGCCCGGCACGCAGCGCCTTGCCGGCGGCGGCATCGCCGCGCAGTGGATTGGTCACAGCCGCGAGGATGCGCGGACGTGACTTGCGGCCGATCGGCAAGGTGAGCATCGAGGCCGGAATTCCCGCGCGGTAGGCCAGCCGGATCAGCCGCTCACCGGCGCCGAGCGAGGGCGGGGCGAAGTCGGCAATGGCTATGGCACGGCCGGGCTCAACCACTTCGCTGGGCTGGGCGGCGACGCTGAGCGATTCGCTGGTCAGGCCTTGCTCGTTCCCCGCACCCAGCGGGATCGCCGAACCCGAACCATGTTCAGCATCGCCAACAGGATCGGCGGGTGCCAAGCGGCCGCTATCGCGCGAGAGAGCATCGACCATCGGCTATCCCCCACCCTTCAATGCCGCGATATTCGCCGCATAATTTGCCGCGCCGCCGCGAAAGGCAGCGGTGCCGGCGACCAGCACATCAGCCCCGGCGGCAACGCAGCTGCGCGCGATTGCCGCGTCGACGCCGCCATCAACCTCGAGGCGAATGTCGCGCCCCGACTTGTCGATCATCTTGCGTACGGCTTCGATCTTTTTCAGTTGGCTCGAAATGAAACTCTGCCCGCCAAACCCCGGATTGACGCTCATCACCAGCACAAGATCGATTTCATCGATCAGGTAGTCGAGCATTTTGGCTGGAGTCGCCGGGTTCAGCGATACGCCAGCCTGTTTGCCCAGCGCCTTGATTGCCTGTGCCGTGCGGTGGGCATGGGGGCCGGCTTCGGGATGGAAAGTGATGATATCCGCGCCGGCCTCGGCAAAGGCCTCGAGATAGGGATCGACCGGGGTGATCATCAGGTGAACGTCGAAAGGCTTGGCGCTGTGCGGGCGCAGGGCTTTGACGACTGCCGGGCCGATGGTGATATTGGGCACGAAATGGCCGTCCATCACGTCGACATGGATCCAGTCCGCGCCCGCCGCGTCGATCGCGCGCACCTCTTCGCCAAGCCGGGCAAAATCGGCGGAAAGGATGGAGGGCGAAATCAGGGGTGCAGACATGGTCATTCATGCGCTTAGACACCACCAGTTGTGGCGACAAGCAGTACACAGCGTTTTCCACACGCTATAGCTTGTGTCCGAATTGCGAGTGCGCCAAGCCGTGCGATTGACGCGGCAGGCGGGGGGCGGCATGGCATGTCCCCAATCATGACCGGCAGCTCAAAAAAACCAGCATGTTAGAGCCTCCTCGCCTGTTTGTCTGGCGCAGTCACGGCTGGATCGCCGTCAGGCTTGGTCTGGCGATGATCGCTGCAGCGGCAACCGAGAGCATTGGCCTGATGTTGCTCGCGCCGATGCTGATCGCGCTGGGCGGGGCGCAAATGGGTGGGGGCCAGCTGGGCGGATTGGTTGAGTGGCTCGCAGGTCTGGGGCTGCCGATCAGTCCTGAGCCGCTGTTGGGCCTGTTCGTCGTGCTGGTGATCGTGCGTGCTGCGGTTGTTCAGGCGCGCGCGTTGATTGGCCAGAGCTTCGAGGTTGCCGTGGTCGATTCACTGCGGTTCAGGGCCTGGTCGGCATTGCTCCATTGCGACTGGCGAAAGCTTTCAGCAATGCGCCAGAGCGACAATGCCAGCCTGCTGATCAGCGAGGTTGACCGGGTCGGTTTTGCGATAAATCAGGGGATTGCAGCCTTGGGCGTCGCAGTCACACTGCTTGGTGTCGGGCTGGCGGGCCTTGCCATTTCGCCGCGTATTGCGCTGGGGGCGGGGCTTGCCGGGGTGATCATGCTGGCCGCCTATCGTGGCTTGCGGCGCAAGGCGAGTATGTTTGGCGAGCAATTGAGCGATGCCTATGCCCGGGTGTTCGGCGCGGTGAATGAAGGGCTGGGCGCGCTGCGAGTAATCAAAAGCTTCGGCAAGGAAAACGACGTCGCCCGCGACCTGACCGATGGCTTTGCCAGCTTGCGTGCCGCCGAACGCGCTTACCTCGTTGAAAGCGGCCTCGGCCAGGCTGCGCTGCAGATCGTCGGCAGCCTGGTGCTTGCGCTCGGCGTGTGGCTGGCCCTGGCGCATGGCGGCGCCGGACCGGCGGTGATCCTGCCGCTCGTCGCTCTGTTCACGCGCGCCTTGCCTCTGCTGGGGTCACTGCAATCGAGCTGGCAGACATGGTCGCATTGCCAGCCCGCCGTGGCGAGGACGCTGGCCTTGATCTCTGAAGCCGAAAGTGCGCGTGAAGCGGATACGCCGGAAAGCGGGCTTCCGCAGTCGCTGGCGCCGGGACTCGATTCGGTGCTGTCGTTCGAATCGGTGGTGGTGCGCTTTCCGGGCCGCGAGCAGCCTGCCGTGAACCGGGTGTCGCTGGAAATTCCGGCAGGCAAGATCGTGCTTGTCACCGGGCATTCAGGCTCGGGAAAGAGCACTCTTGCCGATCTGGCTGGCGGGCTGATCGCGCCTGACAAGGGCGCGGTGAAGGTCGATGGCGTGCTGCTGGCGGGCGGCCATCGGCGGGCGTGGCGCGCGCAGGTTGCGTATGTCCAGCAGGACCCGGTGCTGTTTGATGGCACGATTCGCAGCAATCTGGTCTGGGCCAGCCCAGAGGCAAGCGAGGCCGACCTGCTGCGGGTTCTGGGCGAGGCTTCGGCGCAGTTTGTACTCGCCTTGCCGGACGGGCTTGAAACGCCCGTTGGCGAAAGTGGCCACCGGCTCTCGGGTGGCGAGCGCCAGCGCATCGTGTTGGCCCGCGCGCTGTTGCGCCGGCCCCGGTTGCTCATCCTGGACGAGGCGACCAGCGCACTCGATGCCGAGACCGATATGGCGATCAGCGCGGCGATTTCCGCCTTGCGCGGCCGGATGACTGTGCTGGTCATAGGCCACCGTGGCGCCTTGCAGGGGATAGCCGACCAGGTCGTGACAATTCAGAACGGCTGCATTATCGAAAGTAATGCGGCAGGCTGACCCAATTTTGCCTAATTCACTGTCTATTCACTCCGCCAATGCGATCTGACACCAGCAAAATCATCGATGCACGGCAACAATTTCGGGCCTTTGGGGCAGCTTACCTGCCCGAATCAAACTTCCCTCACAACCAGGAATGAAAGAACCTATGGTCCTGACGAGACGCGCCCGCACGGCGGGAATTGCGGTTTTCGCCGCGCTTATGGCAACTGCCACGACGACGACGACCGCTTCGGCCGATCCCAGCCCTCCGCCCGGCTGCACCGGAACGCCCAGTGCAACCTGGCTCAACATTTCCGCACAGGGCCTGCGCAGCGGCAGCGGTCTGCTGGCGATCACGCTCTATGCGGATAATCCGCGCAAATTCCTCGTTTCGCACGGCTCGCTTTATGTCGGGCGGGTTGATGCCAGCGCTGGCGCGACATCGGGGTGCATTTTCGTGCCGAGCCCCGGAGTTTACGCCATCGCGCTTTATCATGACGAGAATGCGAACCAGCGGTTTGATCGCAGCGGCATCGGGCTGCCGGCGGAAGGCTATGGGTTTTCAAACAATCCGGCGACGCTCGCGGGTTTGCCATCATTCCGCTCGGTGCGGCTCAACGTTCCGCGCAGTGGCCTCACCACGCGGATTACGATGAAGTATCCATGATCGGATAGAGTCGGCGGCGGCGGTTTAGCTCCGCCCGCCGACAGGCAAAGCTTAGGCGGCGGCCTTCTTGGCCAGTTCGCGCTTCACTTTGACCGCGCCGGTTGAAAGCTTGGTTTCCGGCGTCTTGACCAGCCAGTTATCAAGGCCGCCGACATGTTCCACCGAACGCAGGCCATTGGCCGAAACGCGGAACTTGAAGCTGCGGTCAAGGGCTTCCGACATCAGCGTGACGTTTTGCAGGTTTGGCAGGAACACACGCTTGGTCTTGTTGTTGGCGTGGCTGACGTTGTTGCCGGTCTGGCGGCCTTTTCCGGTCAGTTCGCAAATGCGGGACATGGGCTTACTCGCTTAGAAATTGCAGGTCCCGTTTCCGGGGAAGGCGCGCAACTAGCGATTCACCCTTGAAAGGTCAAGGTCCGCAGGCCACTCCCGATCACTATGAGCAAATGGCCGCTACCCCAGCCGATGACAATGGCACTTGAGCAGGCGCAGCAGGGTGCTGCGGCCGGCGAAGTTCCGATCGGCGCGGTCGTGGTCAGAGACGGCGTGGTGATCGCGGCGGCGCATAACATGCCACGCGCGTTGCATGATCCCACTGCCCATGCCGAAGTGCTGGTGATTCGCGCCGCCGCCAAGGCGCTGGGCAACGCGCGGCTGGACAATTGCGAGCTGTGGGTGACGCTGGAGCCTTGCGCGATGTGTGCTGGCGCCATTTCCCATGCCCGGATCGGCAAGCTCTATTATGGTGCAGGCGATGCCAAGGGCGGCGCGGTGGAAAACGGTGCGCGAGTGTTCGAGCACGACCAGTGCCTGCATCGGCCCGAAGTTTATTCCGGCATCGGCGAGGCGGAGGCGGCGGACTTGCTCACAGCATTTTTTGCCCAGCTGCGGGGCTGATCAGCCTCGCTGCCATTGCAGCACATGGCGGCGGCTTGTGCCATCCTTCAGTACATCTTGCGCGGAAAGCTCGAGCCCGCCCGCACCATCGAACACGGCAAGCCGGCGCTGATCGGTGCCAGTCATGTCGGGGTTGAGCGACAGGGTTACCCGGTGGACCACTTCTTCGCCCTCGATCCACCAGGGGCCGGCGTAATTGAAATAGCTGTCGAAGCCTGCGGCCTTCTGTTCCGGACTGGCATTTCGCGCATTGGCGATGCCGAACGCCGCGCGCCCGCCCCGCGCGATGCTTGCAGTCATGATGCCGTCGGCGGTGTAGACGATATAGCCATGCGCGGCCTCGCCAAAGGGACGGGTCACGCCGCCATCGGAATATTCGATGCGCCAGTCGGCGAAAGTCCAGGCGCCGATGAAGTCTTCCGATTTATGCGGCATAGTCTTGCACCTAAAGCCCCCGCCAGATTTTCAGCACTGCCGAATCGGGCGGGCCGATGCTGCGCCGCTCGCAATCGGCGGGCATGAAGCGGCGATCATAGCAAAGCCGCAGCTCCTTTAGAAAGCCATTCCGGCTGAGTTCCACCCCGATGCGCCGCCCGCGCCAGTCTGGATTGCTGGCGGCGAAGGCCTGGCGCAAGTCGCCCACTGTCAGCGCTTCCTGACGCGAGAGCCGGTCAGCATCGGGCCAGCGCAGTGAGCGCCACAGGATGCTGCTGGTGCGAAAATAGGCCTCAGGGGTCCGGGTCATGCAGCTGCCATGCTTGGCCCATTCGTGCGCCAGCAGCCAGGGCGCCGGGGTCATGCACAGGTTGCGGCGGATCAGGTCTGGCGAGGGGGCGGGGGTGAGGCTGCACCATTGCGGCGGCAGCCCGCTGCGTGCCTCGGGCCACAGCCCATGCAGCACGAAGCCGAAGCGGCCATTGCGGCCTGAGCATTGCATCGAGCGGGTGTCACCGTGGCAATATTCGGGCGTCCAGCTGACCGCGAGGGTATAGCCAGAAATCGGTGTGCGGCGGCTGGGGCCATCCTGCCGGACCTCGCGCTGCGGATCGAGCCGCTGGGGTGGGGTGCACTGATAAGCCTGAGCATGGGCGGCGGAGGGAAGTGACAAGGTTAGAGCGATTGCTGCCAAACGCTTACTCAAAAACACTGGCATCTACCCTTGGCTCACTCTCAATTCCTGCAAGCCATCTGCGTGTGGACGGGCGGAACAAGAAGTAAAGTGCTACCGCTTGAAGCATCCATGAAAGCGCGCCAAGGACTGGCCAAGCTCGTCCCATCGACAGCCCGATCTCAAACAATGGGAATGGGGCTACGATCAAGGTGTAAGCAGTCAGGGCTGCCAGCAGCCAGTATGCGGCCCTACTTTTTCGATACATGACGAACACCCAGAGCAAAAAGGGCAAAATGATCGAGAAGAGTATGGTCCAGAACAGAAAGCTTGCGCCAAAGGCGCGGGCAGCTTTCTCGTCGGGCAGAAACATCTTCCGGCGCTCGCCGTAAAATATCATGTTGCTCGCCAGGCCAGCGATTGTCGCAGCAACGAAAGTCATGCTGAACCAGCGGACAGAGACCGGGTTCGCACTCACAGCGGCGTGAAATCCAGCCCGATGTCAGCAGCCGGCGCGCTTTGCGTTAGGCGCCCCACCGAAACGTAGGTCACGCCGGTGGCGGCCATCCCGCCGATGGTATCGAGCCGCACCCCGCCAGATGCCTCGCAGGGCACGCGGCCTGCGATCAGCGCAACAGATGCGCGCAGTTCATCAAGGCTCATGTTGTCGAGCAACAGGTGGCTGGCCCCGGCAGCGAGCGCCGACTCGATCTGGGCCACAGTGTCGACTTCGCAGATGATGTCCTTCACCCCGGCTTCGCGCGCGCGGCGCACTGCCTCGCCGACGCCGCCGGCGACAAGTACGTGGTTGTCCTTGATCATCGCCGCATCCCACAGCCCCATGCGGTGGTTCTTTGCGCCGCCCATGCGCGTTGCGTATTTCTCAAGGTGGCGCAGGCCGGGGATTGTCTTGCGGGTATCGAGCAGGGTTGCATGCCCCTTCATGGCATCGACATAGCTGCGGGTCATCGTCGCGATGCCGGAAAGGTGCTGCACGGTGTTGAGCGCGCTGCGCTCGGCGGTCAGCATGGCGCGGGCATTGCCGGAAAGCCGCATCAGGTCGCTGCCCGCTGGGACTTCGGCACCTTCGTGCACGAGGATCTCGATTTCCATCGCGGGGTCGAGCTTGCGGAAGAATGCGGCTGCGATCGGCAGCCCGGCGACGACAATGGCATCGCGACTGTCCATCACCCCGGCAAAGCGCGCTTCGGCGGGGATTACGCTTTCGGAGGTCACATCGTGCCCGCCGCCGGGCAAGCCAAGCCCGAGGTCTTCCGCCAGCGTGGCGGCGACAAATGCGTCAAGATCGAAGCCGGAGAGAGTGAATATGACCATGGCCCGCTCATCGCAAAGCATCAGCTTCCTGTCGAGCATTCAGCGCTAAGGGCCGAGCACTCAGGCTGGGCCGCCACGCTCTTTCCAGCCCCACGAGAGGAAGCTGGGCGGAATATTGCGCAGCTCGAAGCCGTGGTCGATGTCGGCGAAATTGTCGGAAACGCATTCGCGCGCGCTGGGCGGGGTGAATTGGTAGACCAGGAATGCCCCGCCAGGGCGCAGCACGCGGTAAGTTGCCGATGCGATCGCCGGTCCGACGCCGTCGGGCAAAGTGGAGAACGGCAGCCCTGAGAGGACATAGTCGGCATGGTCGTGGCCGTGTGCCGCAACGATATCTTCGACATCGGTGGCAGAGCCGAGCACCGCGATAAAGCGGCTGTCGCGGATCGTGGCGCGCAGATAGTCGATGTAGAGCGGATTGGTGTCGATAACGATCAGCTGGGCATCGCGGCGCAGCTTGTTCAGAACAGGGCGGCAGAAAGTGCCAACGCCGGGGCCATATTCAACGAAGAGTTTACACGTGTCCCAGCGCACCGGGGCCAGCATTTTGTCGATGGTATAGCGCGATGACGGGATGATCGAGCCGACCATCGTCGGATTGCGAACAAATCCTTCGAAAAACACGCCCCACGGGCCAAGCGCCTGCTTTACGCGGCGCTTCAGTTTTTGCGGCATCGCCTCTCGGGCAAGCTGGGAACTGGTCATGCGGCGAGAGAGCCCTGACTTGCGTGGTTTAATGACGTCCGGACTGCGTTTGCAAATTTTGCTGCCCGATGCAAGCTTCTGGCGGCAAGGCTGCTCACAGGATTTCGTGCACAATGTCTTGCGGACGGCACAAGCGGACGCCTTTTTCGGTCTCCACCAGTGGCCGTTCGAGGAGCCGCGAATCGGCTGCCATAGCGGCGAGTACCGTGGCGGCATCGGCCATCGGGAGCCCGCGTTCTTCGGCATCGGTGCCGCGCAGGCGCAGGCCCTGCTGCGGGGTGATGCCGGCATCGCGATAAAGCTGGGCAAGCTTTTGCGCGCTTGGCGGATGCTTGAGATATTCGATCACCGTGAGTTCCACGCCCGGCGTTTCTTCCAGAATCGCCACGGTCTTGCGCGAAGTACCGCAGGCCGGATTATGCCAGATCGTTGCCTTCACTTTGGATGCCTTTTGTTTGGATCGTGGCTCGACTCATGCCGGAATTGGCGGGGGGTGGTCAAGAAACTCCAGCTCAAGCGCGGCCAGCGCCGTCGTGGTCGCTCCGCCCGAAGTCGGGGCGGGCATCGTCCTGCCCTTCAGCGATGATCGAGCGGCGGATGGCGCGGGTGCGGGTGAATTGGTCGAACAGCGTCTGGCCGTCGTCGGTGCGGATCGCGCGTTGCAGCGCGGTCAGGTCTTCGGTGAAGCGCTGGAGCATTTCCAGAACCGCGTCCTTGTTGGCAATGAACACGTCACGCCACATCGTCGGGTCTGATGCGGCGATTCGGGTAAAATCGCGGAAACCGCCGGCGGAATACTTGATAACTTCGCTTTGGGTGACGTCTTCAAGGTCAGACGCTGTGCCGACGATGGTATAGGCGATCAGGTGCGGCAGATGGCTGGTCACGGCGAGCACCAGATCATGGTGCCCGGCATCCATCACCTCGACATTTGCGCCCAGCGCCTCCCAGAACTGCACGAGGTAGGTTAGCAAATGCGGGCTCGCATCGTCGGGCGGGGTGACGATGCACCAGCGGTTTTGAAACAGCGCGGCAAAGCCTGCATCCGGCCCGCTGTTTTCGGTGCCAGCCACAGGATGCGCCGGGATCACCGCATGGCCCGGCAGGGCTTCGGCCAGCGCTGCGGCAATCGACTGCTTGCACGAGCCGACATCGCTGACCAGCGCGCCGGCGGGCAGCGCAGCGGCCACTTCGCGCGCCGCATCGCCCATCGCGCCCGGCGGCACGCAGAAGATTACCAGATCGCATGTCCGCACCGCATCGGCTGCGCTCTCGCAGACCTGATCGGCAAGGCCGCGCTCCGCAGCGCGGGCGCGGGTGGCGGGATCGGCGTCATAGCCGGTGGTTGTCACGCCCGGCAGGTATTGCTTCACCGCCAGCCCGATCGAACCGCCCAGCAGCCCCAGCCCAATGATGGCGACGCGTTCGAAGCTCATGCCGCAGCCTCCGCAAGACGGCGCAGGACTTCGGCAATGGCGTTCATCTGTGCCTCCGTGCCGATAGTGATGCGCAGGCCATGCGGCAGGCCCTGACCCGGCAGCCAGCGCATGATATACCCTGCGTCCGCCAGCCCTTTGTAGGCCGTCTCGCCGCTCAGCGCGCCTTCGAACAGCAGCAGCACGAAATTGGCCTCGCTGGGCAGCACGCGAATGCCGCGATTGCCGAGCGGGGCGATTGCCTTGACGAAACAGGCCCGCGTATCGGCATTGTGCCGGCGCGATTGCTCGACAAAGGCCTGATCCGCGACAGCAGCAAGGCAAGTTGCTTGCGCCGAATTGCTGGTGTTAAACGCGCCCCGGATGCGGTTTAGCACTTCGATCAGCGCCGGCGCCCCGGTTGCCCAGCCGACCCGTTCGCCGGCGAGGCCATAGGCCTTTGAAAATGTGCGCATTACCAGCACGTTGGCATGGTGCTGGGCAAGTTCGAACCCGCCGTCGTCATCCTGCGGTGCGACATATTCGGCATAGGCTTGGTCGATCACCAGAATTACGTCCGACGGCAACCCGGCGTGCAGCCGCGCCAGCTCGGCGCGGGGCAGGAAGCTGCCGGTCGGGTTGTTGGGGTTGGCGAGGAAGACCAGACGCGTGGCAGGCGTGACGGCGGCCAGCAAGGCATCGACATCGGTGCCATAATCGGCATCGGGCGCGATCACCGGGCTCGCCCCGCAGCGCCGCGCGGCAATATCGTAGAGCGCGAAGCCATAGCGCACATAGACGATCTCGTCGCCCGGCCCGGCAAAGCCCGATGCAGCGATGGTCAGCAATTCGCCCGAGCCGGTGCCGCACAGGATGCGTGCGGGATCGATGTGGTGCAGGCGGCCCAGCGCCTCGCGCAGCGCAGTGCTGTCTGGATCGGGATAGAGCGAGGGGATCTGCGCATCGGCGCGCGCGGCCAGCGCCGAAGCGCTGGTGCCCAGTGGATTTTCGTTGGCGGAAAGCTTGACCAGCGGGCGACCATCGTCACCCGTGCTCTTGCCGGGGACATAGGCGTGGATTTCAGCGATCCAGGGTTTGGGTGTGGGCAGAAGGCTCATGTCGCGGGCGCTTTAGCGAAGCTCGCGCTTGATTAACAGGCCTTCCTCCCCCAAGTCGCAGTTCGCATGAATGCCGCGCCATCCGCCACGAGCGAAGTGCTCGCCCTTGTCGCGCCGCTGCCGCTGGACAGCGGCCAGCATATCGATGGCGTGCGCATTGCCTATGAGGCTTACGGCGCGCTCTCGGAGCGCCGCGATAACGTGGTGCTGATCTGCCACGCGACGACCGGCGACCAGCACGTCGCCAGCAAGCATCCGATCACCGGCAAACCCGGCTGGTGGGATCGGATGGTCGGCCCCGGTAAGCCGATCGATACAGACCGCTTCCATGTGATCTGCGCCAATGTGCTGGGCGGCTGCATGGGCTCGACCGGGCCGGGATCGACCGCGCCCGATGGCAAGCCCTGGGCGATGCGCTTTCCGGTGATCACCGTGCGAGACATGGTGCGCGCGCAAGTTGCGTTGCTGGAAGCGCTGGGGATTGAGCGGCTTTATGCGGTGGTTGGCGGCTCGATGGGCGGCATGCAGGCGCTGAGCCTTGCGGCGAACTGGCCCGAGCTTGCGACCCGGGTGCTGTGCGTCGCCGGCACCGCGACCATGCCCGCGCAGAACATCGCTTTTCAGGAAGTTGGCCGGCAGGCAGTGATGGCCGATCCGGGCTGGCAAGAGGGCAATTATTACGGCACCGGCAAAGGCCCCGATGCCGGGCTCAGCGTCGCGCGGATGGCTGCCCACATTACGTATCTCTCTGAAAGCAGCCTCACCGAGAAATTCGGCCGCCGCCTGCAAAACCGGCCAGATGGCAGCCAAGGCGAAAAGACTTTCGGTTTCGACGCTGATTTTCAGGTGGAAAGTTACCTGCGGCACCAGGGCGCGAGCTTCAAGGACCGCTTTGATGCCAACTCCTATCTCTATCTCACTCGCGCGATGAGCTATTTCGACCTCGCCGAGGAGCAGGGCGGAAGGCTGGCCGATGCCTTCACCGCCACGAAAGCGAAATTCTGCGTGGTCAGCTTCGACAGCGACTGGCTCTACCCCACCGAGCTTTCGCGCACGCTGGCCCATGCGCTGAATGCCGCCGGCGCACCGGTCAGCTTCGTCGAGCTTTCCGCCCCGTTCGGGCACGATTCGTTTCTGCTGGACGTGCCCGCGCTTGACCGGGTGGTGACAGGGTTCTTGTCGCAATGACCGTGCCCAACATGCCCTTGCGCCCCGATCTGGCGCTGATCGCCGCCCATGTCGCGCCAGCCACGCGGGTGCTCGATGTCGGATGCGGCAATGGCGCGCTGCTCGAGGCCCTGCGAGCCAAGGGCTGCGATGCGCGCGGAATGGAAATCGATCCGGTCGGCGTCGAGGCCTGCGTCGCCAAGGGCCTGTCAGTGATCCAGGGCGATGCTGATGCGGACCTTGCCTTCTATCCCGATCAGTCGTTTGACTATGCCATCCTGTCCGAAACGCTGCAGACGATGATGCGGCCCGATAGGGCGCTCGAAGAATTGCTGCGGATTGCCCGGCACGCAGTCGTCAGCTTTCCGAATTTCGCCCACTGGCGGGTGCGGCTCTCGCTGCTGACCGGCGGGCGTATGCCGGTCACCCGGCTGCTGCCGATAGCTTGGTATGAAACACCCAACATTCACCACCTGACCATCGCCGACTTCGGCGATCTGGTCGCGGAGCGCGGCTTCACGGTGGAGCAGGCCTGGTTCCTCTCGGGCGACAAACAGATCGGCGCAGGGCTGGCCAACCTGCGCGCGGAACACGCGATCTATCTGCTGACGCGCTGACGCGAGCCGTCGTTCACCAGCAGCACCGAATCATCGCGCGCGAGCGCCCACAGGCTGAGGCCTGCTGCGCTGGCTCGCTCAACCGCCGTGCTGGTTGGCAGCGATACCGTCACCAGCGAAGTCGCGCCGCCGCGCACGGCTTTTTCGACGATTTCATAGCTGCACCGCGCGGTTGAGAGGACAAACCCCGGCGACAGCGGGCGACCTTCGCGCGCCATTGCGCCCACCAGCTTGTCGAGCGCATTGTGCCGCCCGACATCTTCGCGGATGCAGCTGATTGCGCCAGTCTCATCGCACCATGTGGCGGCGTGAGCTGCACCCGTCCGCTTGCCAAGCGATTGACGCGGCCCGAGCGCTGCCAGTGCGGCAAAAATTGCCTGATGGGTGATTGGTTCGTGCGTCAAGACCTGCGGCAACGGCTTTGCCAATGCCTCGAGATTCTCGATCCCGCAGAGCCCGCAGCTTGATTCGGCGACCCGCGTGCGCACGCGCTCGCCCAGCTGCTCCGCGCCAAGGCCGGCAAGATTGGCCCGCACGATCCAGCCGAGTTCGACTTCAGCTATCGCCAGATCGATCACCTGGTCGGCCCGCGCAATCAGTCCTTCCGAAAGCGCAAAACCCGTTGCGAAATCGGCCAGATCGGCGGGCGTCGCCATCATCACTGCATAGGAAAGCCCGTTGAATTCCAGCGCGACGGGCACCTCGGGCACCCATTCGCGCGAAACTGGCTGGCGGCTGCCGTCACGACTGACTGCAACCGCCACCAATTCAGCCGAGATTGAGGTTAAAGAACGCCGCCAGTTTGTTGCCGTCCGGATCGCGCAAATATGCGCCATAGGAGCCGGGGGCCTGCGGCTTTGGCTCGGGTTGGCCTTCGCAAGAGCCTCCGTTTGCCATGCCGGCTGCATGCCAGGCGGCAACTTGCTCTTCGCTATCCGCGCCGAACAGGATGGTGCCGCCATTGGCGTGAGTGGCCGGCTGGCCATCACGCGCCGGGCCGACTGCGAAATTTGGCCCGCCGGGCAGCTTGTACATGGCGATGGGATATTCGGGCGGCATCGGCGTCCGTTCGACGCCCAGCGCGCCAAAGGTGGCGTCATAAAACGCGCGGGCCTTGTCGAGATCGTTGCAGCCGAGCCGCAGGTTCATCAGTTTCATGGGTGTGGTTCCTCAGGTCGCCGCGCGCATGGCGCACAGCTTGTTGCCATCGGGATCGCGCAGATAGGCGAGGTTGAGCTTGGCGAAGCCGAGATCGCGCACTCCCGGCGGGGATTCGCAGGAAGTGCCGCCCGCCGCCACGCCGGCATCGTGCCAGGCCTGGAGCTGCTCATCGCTGTCCATCGAAAATCCGATGGTGCCGCCATTGGCATAGGTCGCGGGTTCGCCATTGATCGGGACGGAGACCATGAAATTGGCGCCCTTGTGGTTATAGGCCAGGCGCGTGCCCATGTCGGCACCGGGCTTGCCGCCCATCGCAGTAAAAACTGCATCATAAAAGGCCTTCGATTTGGCAAGATCGCTGCTGCCGACGACGACGTGACTGAACATGATTTTCTCTCCGGTTGGTCAGGTTTGTGTGGCGGCACCATAGTGCGAAGGCGAGACGAGGCAAGAGGCCGGGACGCCTTGCTTCACTGCCCCATGTTCGCCATATGTCCCCTATGTCCGAACTCGTCATCCGCCGCGGTCTCGAAGAGCCCGACACCTCCGCTGCATTCGTGCCGCACAAGCCGCAGCGCCCGGAGAAAGCCGAAGGCGGACGGCCCTTCAGGATCGTTTCTGAATACCAGCCCGCCGGCGACCAGCCAACTGCCATTGCCGATCTGGTGGCGGGGATCGCCGCGGACGACATGACCCAGGTGCTGCTCGGCGTGACCGGCTCGGGCAAGACCTTCACCATGGCCAAGGTGATCGAGCAATTGCAGCGCCCGGCCCTGATCCTTGCGCCAAACAAGATCCTGGCGGCGCAATTATACGGCGAATTCAAGAGCTTTTTCCCGGACAATGCGGTCGAATTCTTCGTCTCCTATTACGACTACTACCAGCCCGAAGCCTATGTCCCGCGCAGTGACACCTACATCGAGAAGGAATCGAGCGTAAACGAGGCGATCGACCGGATGCGCCATTCGGCCACGCGCTCGCTGCTCGAGCGCGACGATGTACTCATCATCGCCTCAGTCTCGTGCATCTATGGCATCGGCTCGGTCGAGACTTATTCGGCGATGATCTTCGACCTCAAGAAGGGCGCCAGCGAAGACCAGCGCGAGATCATCCGCAAGCTCGTCGCGCTGCAATATAAGCGCAACGACGCCGCCTTCGCGCGCGGCAATTTTCGCGTGAAAGGCGACAATCTGGAGATTTTCCCGTCTC
>JANOBA010000099.1:0-21001 GCA_031411415.1 Novosphingobium sp. | reverse complement strand
CGCCCCAGGTGCCATGAGTCCAGGCAATGACGCGGCGCGGCGTGTCCGGCATCGCCTCACGCGGAGCAACAACCATGCCGGTCACGCGCTGGGCACGGCCATCCTGATTGGTGGTCCAGTACACAATTCGCCAGGCCTGCGTTCCCGGCAGCGTCTCGACCACCGGGTCGGCACTGACCAGCGAACCTGCGGAGGTAGTTACTGGCTGGGCTGACAGGGTGGTGCCAGCAAAAAGGCTTGCCGATGCACACAGCACCGAAACTGCGCGAATAACTGGAGCACGTGTGGCAAACGACATAAGACTTCTCCTGTTGGAAGTCGCCAGATTATACCTTCAATCCGCCACGTGTATGCCGAATTCGCAGGCTAGGGATCAGCGCGGCAGCTCGCTGATTCGCATAAGTCTCTCATCTACCGCGCGGGCTGCCAGCCACGGCCCCAGCCGCGCCAGTGCCTCCTCGACCAGCGCTGTCGACACGGCAAAGCTGAAACGGATGAAGCGGTTGCCGTGGACTGGGTCAAAATCGATCCCCGGAGCGGTAGCCACGCCGGTCTCCTCCAACAACTGCCGGCAGAAACTTAAACTGTCCTGTGTCAAATGGCCGACATCGACGTAAATGTAGAATGCGCCGTCGGGCGGGGCAATGCGGGTGAGGCCCATTGCCGGCAGGGCACCAAGCATCAGTTCGCGGTTTTTCGCGTAGGCCACCACGTGCCCTTCCAGCTCCTCGCGGCAATCGAAGGCGACGAGCCCTGCGTGCTGGGAAAGACTGGGCGCGGTGAGGAACAAGTTCCCCATCCGCGCGCGGGCCGGCCCGACCAGCTGCAGAGGCACCACCAGCCAGCCCAGCCGCCAGCCGACCATGCTAAAATACTTGGAGAATGAGTTCACCACCAGCGCATCGGGCGCGAAGCAGAGTATGGAATCGACCGGGCCGACATAGCTGATCCCGTGATAGATCTCGTCTGAGACGATGCGAATGCCCCGCGCGGCGCAGACTTTGGCGATGGCCGCCATCTCATCGCGCGCGATCACAGTGCCGGTCGGATTGGCGGGGCTCGCCAGGATCACACCATCGGGCGCGGGATCGATCGCAGCGAGTGCGGCCGCAGTCAGCTGGAAGCGCACAGCTTCGCCGCATTCCAGCTCGACCGGCTCGATATGCAGCGCCTTCAGCGTGTTGCGATAGGCAACATAGCCGGGCCGCGCGATCGCCACCCGCGCGCCCGGCGCGAACAGCGTGCTCAGCGCCAACACCAGCGCGGGCGAGGCGCCGCAGGTGAGGATCACCTGTTCGGGCGCAATGGCCACGCCGTGCTGATCGGCATAGGACTTCGCAATCCGCTGCTTCAGCGCGGCGCTTTCCCAATAGCCCAGCGGATCGGCGTCGAGGACCCGGTGGGCAGCAGCGATGGCTGCGGCGGGTGCGCCAGTGGAAGGCTGGCCATATTCCATGTGGATAATCGACCGGCCCTCGGCGGCGAGCCTGTGGGCCAGCGCGCCGATGGCGATGGCATGGAAAGGATCGATTTGGGCGGGCATGGTCTCTCATAGAGCATCGAGCAAAAAATCCGAAACAAGACCACTCTATCCCGCTCAGCCTGAGCCTGTGGAAGGCCCATCGTGCGAACGCTAGCTTACCGTAATCGGGCCGTGCTTCGACAAGCTCAGCATGAGCGGGTTTGTTTGAGAATTTGCGCCTAACCTCTTACCGCGGCAGCTCGCTAACCCCCATCAGCAATTCATCGACCGCCCGCGCGGCCTGACGGCCTTCACGGATTGCCCAGACGACCAGGCTCTGCCCGCGCCGCATGTCGCCGCAAGCGAAGATTTGCGGATCTGACGTCCGGTAATCGATCACGTTGGCCGCGACATTGCCGCGCGCGTCAAGCTCGACGCCGGCCTGATCGAGCATACCCTGCTTGCGGGGGCCGAGGAAGCCCATCGCCAGCAGGATGAGGTCGGCCTGCAGAGTAAATTCGCTGCCAGCGACTTCTTCCATCTTGCCGCCGATCCATTCGACGCGGACGCATTCCAGACCCGTCACGTCGTTTTCGCCCGCCACGCGCTTGGTCAGGATCGACCAGTCACGGTCGACGCCTTCCTGATGGCTCGACGAGGTGCGCAGGCGCAGCGGCCAGTTGGGCCAGGTCATCGCCTTGTCCGGCATTTCCGGCGGCTTGGGCATGATCTCAATTTGCGTCACCGAGGCGGCGCCTTGGCGGATCGATGTGCCTACGCAGTCCGAGCCGGTATCGCCGCCGCCGATCACCACGACATGCTTGCCGGTCGCGGTGAGCGTGCCACGCGGCGCGGCGCGCAGTTCATCGTCGCCGGCGTTCCGCTTGTTTTGCTGGGTGAGGAATTCCATCGCGAGGCGCACGCCCGGCAGTTCGGAGCCCGGAATTTCCAGCCAGCGCGCATCTTCCGCGCCGCCCGAAAGTACCACTGCGTCGAAATTTTCCTTCAGCGAAGCGACCGAAACGGTCACGCCGACTTCGGTCGAAGTGCGGAATTCAACGCCTTCCGCCTGCATTTGCACCATGCGCCGGTTGATCAGATGCTTTTCCATCTTGAAGTCGGGAATGCCATACCGCATCAGCCCGCCGACCCGGTCGTTCTTCTCAAACAGGGTGACCGAATGGCCCGCGCGCGCGAGCTGCTGGGCGGCGGCAAGGCCTGCCGGGCCAGAGCCGACCACGGCAACGCTCTTGCCGGTGCGCTTCGCAGCAACCTGCGGCGTGATCCAGCCGTTTTCCCACCCCTTGTCGACGATCGCACACTCGATGCTCTTGATCGTGACCGGCTGGTCCTGAATGTTGAGCGTGCAGCTCTCTTCGCAAGGCGCGGGGCAGATGCGGCCGGTAAATTCGGGGAAATTGTTGGTCGAATGCAGCACTTCCAGCGCGTTTTGCCAATCGCCCTCATAGACCAGATTATTCCAATCCGGGATGATATTATTCACTGGGCAACCATTGTGGCAATACGGAATGCCGCAATTCATGCAGCGGCTGGCCTGCGCCTTGAGCGCGCCTTCGGCGAGCGGCACGGCAAATTCCTTGTAGTGCTTCACGCGCTCATCGACCGGACGATAGCCACGATCCTTGCGGTCCAGCTCGAGGAAGCCGGTTTCCTTGCCCATATCCCTGAATCCTATTCGGCTGCGACGGAAGCGGCTTCGAGCCGTTCTGTCTCGAGTTGCCCCAGCGCACGCGCATAATCGCGCGGCATGACCTTGACGAATTTGCCCAGCGCTGCCGACCAGTCGTCGAGCAGCGCGCGGGCGCGCTTGCTGCCGGTGTGGAGGTGGTGGCGTTCGAGCAAAATGCGCAGCCGCTCGGCGTCGTGGCGCAGCATGTCACCCATACCGGCATCATCGACGCCGTTGGTGCGTTGCTGCGGACGGCCGGCTCCGTCTTCGTCGTCGCGTGTCGGCGAAATTGGCGTCAGTTCGACCATCGCCTTGTTGCACTGGTCAGCAAACTCGCCATGCTCATCATAGACATAGGCGATGCCGCCCGACATGCCGGCGGCAAAATTGCGCCCCGTGCGGCCCAGCACCGCGACGACGCCGCCGGTCATGTATTCGCAGCCATGATCGCCGGTGCCTTCAACGACGGCAACGGCGCCCGAATTGCGCACCGCAAAGCGCTCGCCGGCAACCCCGTTGAAATAGGCCTCGCCGGCAATCGCGCCATAAAGCACGGTGTTGCCGACAATGATGTTTTCGCTCGCCTCGCGGGCGACATGGCCGGGCTGGCGCACGATCACCCGGCCGCCAGAAAGCCCCTTGCCGACATAGTCGTTGGCATCGCCCGTCAGATCGAGCGTAACGCCGTGGGCGAGCCAAGCGCCGAAGCTTTGCCCGGCGACGCCCGTCAGCGTCACATGGATCGTGTTGTCCGGCAGGCCGGCATGGCCATAGCGGCGGGCGACATCGCCCGAAAGCATTGCGCCGACTGTGCGGTTGACGTTGATCACCTTGCGCTCAATGCGCACCGGCTGGCGGCTCTCCAGTGCATCGGCGCTGGCGGCGATCAGTTCATTGTCGAGCGCGGCTTCGAGGCCGTGATCCTGCCTGCCGCTCCAGCCGAGCGACGGGCCATCGCCCAGCGGCGCCTGATAAAGCAGCTTGGCAAGGTCGATGCCCTGCGCCTTCCAGTGAGACACAGCCGCGCGGCTATCAAGCCGGTCAACCCGGCCAACCATTTCGCCGATGGTGCGGAAGCCCATCGCGGCCATGATGTGGCGCAGCTCTTCGGCGACGAAGAAGAAGTAGTTGATGACGTGCTCTGGCTGGCCGGTGAAACGCGCGCGCAACACCGGGTCTTGCGTTGCCACGCCGACCGGGCAAGTGTTGAGATGGCACTTGCGCATCATGATGCAGCCCGCCGCGATCAAGGGCGCGGTGGCAAAGCCGAACTCGTCCGCGCCGAGCAATGCGGCAATCGCCACGTCGCGGCCCGTGCGGATGCCGCCATCAGCCTGCACCGCGATGCGGCTGCGCAGGTTGTTGAGCAGCAAAGTCTGCTGGGTTTCAGCGAGACCGATTTCCCAAGGGCTGCCGGCATGAGTCAAGGACGTCAGCGGCGATGCGCCGGTGCCGCCTTCATAGCCCGAGATCGTCACATGATCAGCGCGCGCCTTGGAAACGCCGGCGGCAACCGTGCCAACGCCAACTTCAGAAACCAGCTTGACCGAGATTCGCGCGGCCGGATTGACGTTTTTGAGGTCGTGGATCAGCTGCGCCAGATCCTCGATCGAATAGATGTCGTGATGCGGCGGCGGCGAGATCAGGCCGACGCCCGGCGTCGAATGGCGGGTCTTGCCGATGATCTTGTCGACCTTGTCGCCGGGCAGCTGGCCGCCTTCGCCGGGCTTTGCGCCTTGCGCCATCTTGATCTGGATATCGTCCGAATTGACCAGATACTCGGTGGTAACGCCGAAGCGGCCCGAGGCGACCTGCTTGATCGCCGAGCGCATGTTTTCGCCGTCAGCGGCGGGCTTGAACCGCGCCGGGTCTTCGCCGCCCTCGCCGGTGTTCGACTTGCCGCCGATCTTGTTCATCGCCTTGGCCAGCGTGGTGTGCGCCTCCCACGAGATCGAGCCATAGCTCATCGCCCCGGTGGCGAAGCGCTTGACGATATCGACGGCGGGTTCAACCTCGGAAATATCCAGTGGCTTGTCTGCCGGCTTCAATTCCATCAGCCCGCGAATGGTCAGCATGCGGCTTGACTGGTCGTTGATCGACTGGGCGAATTCGCGGTACTTGTCCGGCACGTTGCCGCGCACGGCGTGCTGCAGGCTGGCGATGTTTTCCGCCGTCCAGGCGTGCTGCTCGCCGCGCAGGCGCAGGCCATACATGCCGCCGACGTCGAGCATCTTGCGATAGATCGGGTTGTCGCCATAGGCCGCAGCATGGCGCCGCACGGACTCTTCGGCGACTTGCGCCAGGCCGACGCCTTCGATGCTGGTTGCCGTGCCGGTGAAGTAGGCATCGACAAATTCGGTCGACAGCCCGACCGCGTCGAAGATCTGCGCGCCGCAATAGGATTGGTAGGTCGAGATGCCCATCTTGGACATGACCTTGAGCACGCCCTTGCCGATGGCCTTGATGTAGTTCTTCTGCACTTCATATGTGCTGAGCGGCAGTTCGCGGCGGATGCGGATTTCTTCCAGCGTCTCGAAAGCCACATAGGGATTGATCGCTTCGGCGCCATAGCCCGCCAGCGCGCAGAAATGGTGCACTTCGCGCGCTTCGCCGGTTTCGACGACGAGGCCGGTTTGCATGCGCAAGCCCTGGCGGACGAGGTGATGATGCACCGCCGCCGTCGCCAGCAGTGCCGGCATCGGCACCCGGTCCGGGCTTTGTGCGCGGTCGGACAGGATCAGGATGTTCTTGTCGGCCAGCACGGCTTCGGTCGCCGCCCAGCACATGTCCTTGACCGCCGCTTCAAGCCCGGCAGCGCCGGCGTCGGCAGGCCAGGTCATATCAATGGTCTGGGTGCGGAACGCGCCATCAAGCGCAGCCTCGACCGAACGGATCTTGGCAATATCGTCGTTGGTCAGGATCGGCTGATCGACTTCAAGGCGCTTGTGGCTGCCGGCATCGTGGCCGAGCAAGTTGGGGCGTGGGCCGATCATCGACACCAGGCTCATCACCAGCTCCTCGCGGATCGGATCGATCGGCGGGTTGGTGACCTGAGCAAAGTTCTGCTTGAAATAGTCGTAGAGCAGCCGGCTGCGGTTCGACAGCACGGCAATCGGCGTATCCGTGCCCATCGAGCCAAGCGGATCGTCGCCGTTCGAGGCCATTGGCTCAAGGAACTTGGTGACGTCTTCCTGGGTGTAACCGAAGGCCTGCTGACGGTCCAACAGGCTCGTCGTTTCGACCGGCAGCGCGGCCAGCTCGGGCTGGACCACTGCGAGATCCTTGAGCTTGTATTGCGCGGATTGCAGCCATTCCTCGTAAGGCTCTTCAGCGGCAAGCTTCGCTTTCAGCTCTTCATCCTCGATGATGCGGCCTTCGGCGAAATCGATCAGCAGCATGCGGCCCGGCTGGAGCCGCCACTTGCGCACGATATTGTCTTCCTTGATCGGCAGCACGCCCGATTCCGAGGCCATTACAACCAGATCGTCATCGGTGACGAGGAAGCGCGCAGGGCGCAGACCGTTGCGGTCCAGCGTTGCGCCAATCTGGCGGCCGTCGGTGAAGGCGACGGCTGCGGGGCCGTCCCAGGGCTCCATCAGCGCGGCGTGGTATTCGTAAAACGCGCGGCGCTTGGGATCCATCTGCGGGTTGCCGGCCCAGGCCTCCGGGATCAGCATCATTACTGCGTGGGCAAGCGAGTAGCCGCCCGCCAGCAGCAGTTCGAGCGCGTTATCAAGGCAGGCAGTGTCTGACTGGCCATGCGGGATGATCGGCCACATCTTGTCGAGATCGGGGCCGAGCAGCTCCGATTCCATCGTGCGGCGGCGCGCATTCATCCAGTTGACGTTGCCGCGCACCGTGTTGATCTCGCCGTTGTGGGCGATGAACCGGTAAGGGTGCGCCAGCTTCCAGCTGGGGAAGGTGTTGGTCGAAAAGCGCTGGTGAACCAGGCCCAGCGCCGAAACGCAGAGCGGGTCGCGCAGATCGTCGTAGAAGCTGCCAACTTGCGTTGCCAGCAGCAGGCCCTTGTAAACCACAGTGCGGCTGGAGAAGCTGGGCATGTAAAGCTCGGTAACACCGGGAAGCCCATGCTTTTCGGCCATTTCGGCGAGCGGGTTCTGCGTCTGCTTGCGGATCGAGAGCAGCTTGCGCTCGAAAGCGTCCTGATCGGCGCAGCTTTCGCCGCGCGCGATGAAGCATTGCCGGATTACCGGCATCTGCGCGATGACGGCCTTGCCCAGCCCGGCCATCGTCGTCGGCACATCGCGCCAGCCAATCAACTGCTGGCCTTCCTTGGCGATGAACTTCTCGAATTTCTCAACGACGAACTGCCGGCTGGCATCGTCTTGCGGCAGGAAGCACATGGCGACCGCATAGTCGCCCTCGGCAGGCAGGCTCAGCCCAGCGCCTGTCGCCCAATTGCGATAGAGGCTATCTGGCATCTGGATAAGGATGCCCGCGCCGTCGCCCAGCAGCGGGTCTGCGCCCACCGCACCGCGATGATCGAGGTTCTTGAGGATTTCCAGCGCCTGGCCGACAATCGCGTGGCTTTTGGCGCCTTTAATATGGGCGACAAAGCCCACACCACAGGCGTCATGCTCGTTGCGCGCGTCGTAAAGGCCCTGGGGCTTCGGAAATCCCATTGATGATCCATCCTGTCGTCATGCACGACTCACCTCGCCGCGAAAGCAGCGAGTTAGCCATGCACAATCCCATGACGAAACTGCGGGGTTTTTGCAACTGCGAAGAGGCGGGCCCGGCGCCTTGCCGGCCCCGCTGCGCCAATCAGCAGGCCGTCAGGCCGCGCCGCTCATGCGTTGCAGGGTAGCAAGCGCGCTGCGCAGGGCGCGCTGAGCTTCTTCGGGGTCCTGGCGAAGGCCGCCGGTCTGCGCCGGAGACACCGGCGAGGCAGTCGTCGCAGGCGCATCGAAGCGGCGCAGCTGCGGCGCTCCGGTCGCTGCGTGGACATCGATCGGCGAAGCAGCAGCCAGGGCCGCCTGTGAAGCCTGATAGGCGGCATCCGGCGCGGCAAAGCGCATGCCCGGACGGGCACCGTGGCCGGGGAAGATGACCACTGGCTCGATCTGCGCCGAATCGTCTTCGGCCTCTTCGATCCGCACAAAATTCTGGCGCGGCGCGGCGCTGCGACCAAGTTCGAGCAACGAGGAATAGCCTTCCTCCAGCACTTCGGCTTCGCTCTCTTCCGTCAGCTTTGCGTCAAGATCGAACACATTGTGTGGCTCTGGCTCGGCAAGCGCAGCAGACAACGGCGCGGCAAAGGAGCGCGGCGGCAGACCGAGGTCGGCATTGTCGTCGTGTTCGGCATAATCGCCGAAATCAATCGGCCGGAGTGCGGCGGGCAAGGCAAGCTTGACCGGCTCGGGCGCAATCGCTGCGGGCAAAGCTTCAGGCACTTCAACATCGAAGGACTGGACTTCGGCCGTTGCGGCAAACGGAGCGAAGTGCGGTGACGGCTCGGCGCAGGGCACGGTTTCGGCGGCTGCATCCTGCGGCACCGCAACATCGGCAGGCGTCAATTCGACCAGCGACGACACTGCATTGGCCAGCGCTGCGGGCATCGGACCCCGATGCTGGCGCTGGCGCATAGCCAAGGCAAGCCGTTCGATCAGCTCGACCGGCGACAGCTCGGCGAGCTCGGCAGTTTCGATCCGGCTCCCGGATTTCGTCTCCCCGGCGCTTTGCTCGAGGAATACAGGTGGCTGGGCCAGCAGCACCGACGGCAAGACCGGCAGCGGCTGCGGCGCGAATTCCGGCTCGAACCGGTCTTCGTCAGCGGATTCGGCGAAATGTGTCTCGGGCTCTGCCTCGGGCTCGAACCCCAGCGGCGCCGGCGCAGGCGCGGCCGCGCAATCAAACTGGCGCAGCCCATCGATCGTGTCGGCACCTTGCAACGCTTCAGCTTGGTCTGTGCTTGCTTCGGCAACGACAATCTCATGCTCGGCGAGCAGATCAAGCGGAGCATCCACGGCTTCGGCTTCGATGAAAGTTTCGCTTTCCGCCGGCGGGTCAAAATTCAAAGGCGCAGGCTGCGGCTCGGCGACTTGCACGAAGCCGGCCTCATACGGTGCAGACATATCAACCCGGAAGGCCTGGCGATCATCCGTCAGCTCGGCGGCATGGGCGTCCAGCAACAGCGGCTCGGCTTCGCCAGCAACGACATCGCCGATAGGCGTTTCAGGCGGAAGCGGGGTGAAATCAATCTGGGTGACATCGAGAATTGCCGGCGTGCTGCCGGGCAACGGAGCGGCATCATAATCGAAGCCAGATGGGGCGTCCTCCTCGATGGTCAGCGGCCGGCGGCGAGTTGGCGCCTGATCCGCTTCGGCGGCGGCATCTTCGCGGGCCTGGCGCGCGGCAGCACGCGTTCCAACGCTGCGGCGGCGTGTCGTTTCCACCGGCTTGGGCCGGGCGATGCGGCGCGCAAGTATGGCACCAACGGCAACGCCAATCGCGGCAAGCAGCAGAGCAAGGATCAATCGCGACTTCATGCCCAGCGGAGGGGCCGCGGCTGGAAGCAGAACGTCCAGCGACATCGACAACACCAGCGATTCCAGCAGCGATGCGCGCACTGCCAGGCTGCCAAGACCGAACAGCGCGCCGAACCACAGCGCGACCATCGCCGGAAACAGCGGATGCTTGGTGACAGGCGCCTTGCTGGCGGGCTTGCTACGGACTTGGGTGGCCAATGATATTACCCCGTTTTGTGGCGTCTGCGCCTCCGCTTCACCGCACTAGTGCAGCTGGCGTGCGCAAATGATCAGCCTTGGTTGGTAACAATATTTGGTAAACGTCTTGATAACGCTGCACGTTGATTGCCCAGTCATGCCGGGTTTCTACATAGATGCGCGCTGTCGCCTTGCGGTCATCCCATGCCGCGCGGGCAGCCAGCAGCCCGGCAAGCGAGGCCGCACAGGCTGCCGGATCGTCGGCGGGAAACAGCGTGCCGGTCACGCCATCGGCAATCAACTCGCGGTGGCCGCCAACGTCTGAGGCGGCGACCAGTTTGCCTTGCGCCATGGCTTCCAGCGGCTTCAGCGGGGTCACCAGATCAGTCAGCCGGCTGCGCTTGCGCGGATAGGCCATGATGTCGCACAGCGCATAATAGCGCTCGACCTCATGATGCGGCACGCGGCCGATGAAATGGATTGCACTGGCAGCGGGAGAAGCCGCCGCCTGCGCGCGCAAGGCCGCTTCGCATGGGCCGCCGCCGACCAGCAACAGCCGCGCATCGGCGTGGCTCGCAATCAGCATCGGCATGGCGGCGATCAGATCATCGAGGCCTTCGTAATCATAGAAACTGCCGATGAAGCCGATCACCGGGCCATCTCCAAGGCCAAGTTGCTCAGCGAACTTCGGATCGCGCGGGATGGGATCGCCGAACAGTGCCAGATCGACGCCGTTGGGTGAAATGGTGATCCGCGCCGGATTGGTGCCGCGTGCGACAAGGTCATCCCTCAGCCCCTGACATATCGTCACCACGGCGTCTGCTCCGGCGACCACGCGGTTTTCCAGCGTGCGAGTCAGCAGATACTTGACCGAGCCAGCCCGGCCCTCGCCGTTGCCGACTGCGGCATCTTCCCAGAACGCGCGAATTTCATAGACTAGCGGAATCCCCAGCCGCCGCGAGGCACGCAAAGCCGCCGCGCCGCACAAGGCAGGCGAATGGGCGTGGATCACGTCCGGACGCCATTCCTCGCACAGCTTTTCGATGGCCGAGGCCTGCAAGCCGATCTCGCGCCATTCGCGCAGGCCCACCGGTCCTGAGGCCTCGCCGGGCGTGCGATGGAATGTCAGGCCGTCGTGCACTTCGACCGGATCGCCCGGTGCCCCACCTCCTGCGCTATGGCGCAGGCCGGTGATGGCGCGCACTTCCATTCCCGCCGCAGCTTGTGCCTTCAGGATCGCGCGCGTGCGAAAGGTATAGCCGCTCTGCAACGGCAGTGAATGATCGAGAACGTGGAGAACCCGCATCACGGCTTCTTGAGCGTGCAGAAGATCCACCCCTGCAACGGCTGGGTCAGGGCGAATCTCTCGATAGCCTTCTGGTAAATGCTGCCCAGCCAGAACAGCACCCGGTTGAACACCAGATAGCTGGGATACTGGCCGATATAGGCGAAGTGATCGACATCGAGGCCCACTTGCGCGGCATGCCGCGTGATCGCGCGGCGGCTGTTGCTGCCGAACACGGTGGGGAACACGTCTTCGCCCGCGCGGCCTTCTGTGGCGCTGACGATCCTCGCGTGGAAGCGGTTGGGGATCAGCAGCGCAGCAATCGAGCCGTAGTCATAAATGCTGGGCGTGGTGAACACATAAAACCCGCCGGGTTTGAGCACCCGCGCGATTTCCGCATAGGCGCGCTCGGGATTTTCGAGATGCTCCATCACCGCGCGCGAATAGGCGAGGTCCACCGAATTTGAGGGAATGTCTTTCATATCGCGGACATCATTGGGGAACAGCTGCATCGCCGGATCATCAACGGTGAAATCGACGACATCGATGCCATAAAGCTTTCCCGCCTTGCCGATCAGCTGCGACAGGTTGGGCGCGGTGCGGCCGCAGCCGATATCGAGCACCGTGGCGCCGGGCTTCAGCCGCTCGGCAATTGCGCGCTCGATCACGCGGTTGGGGTGAGTATCCGAGGGGAACGAAGCGCGAAGCTGTTCCTGCACCGGCTTGAGAAATCCTATCATTACGTCCGCGCTTTCTTGGCAACTGGCCCCCTCGTCCCTAGCCAAATAGGCTTAACGCCCCGTCAACTGCCGCCGGGCTATGGGGCTTTTCATGGTCGACTATTTCTCACTTGCACTGACCCACGGCCTGCTGGCGCTTGCCGCCTGGCGGCTGGTCATGCGCGCCGATCTCGATCGCGATCCCGAGCCGCAAACCGGTGAGTATCCTGCGGGAGAAGCGCCAAAAGCCAAGTCCGGAGCTGCACGCCGTGCTTGATCTGGCGATCACCGGCTTCATGGCGGGCTTCCTCGCGCTTGGCTTTCGCCGTCCGTTCCTGTGGGTGCTGGCCTATCTCTATGTCGATATCGTCGCCCCGCAAAAAATTTCCTATTTCCTGCTCGCCTCAATCCCGATCTCGTTGATCGTCTTTGTCGGTGCTTTCGGCGCATGGGCGATGGCCGACGACAAAATCGACAGCCGGTTCAGCGTGCGCCAGGGGCTGCTGCTGTTTCTTCTCATCTATTGCGGTTTTACGACCATGACTGCCGACTTTCCGGTCAATGCAGCGGAAAAATGGTCGTGGGTGTGGAAAGCGATGGTCTTTGCCATCTTCCTGCCGCTCACCTTGCGCACGCGGCTGCGCTTTGAGGCTGTGGCACTGGTCATGGTGCTTTCCGCCGCATCAATCATCATCAACGGATCGATCAAGACGCTGGCCACCGGCGGCGGCTACGGTGCACTTAAGCTGCTCGTAAACGACAATACCGGGCTTTACGAAAGCTCGATTATCTCGTGTGTCGCCATTGCGATTATCCCGCTGATCCTCTGGCTGAAGAAGCATGGCACGATCTTTCCCGAAGACTGGCGCAGCACGCTGTTCAGCGCCGCGCTGATCTTCGCCTGCCTGCTGATCCCGGTGGGCACCCAGGCGCGGACCGGGCTGATCTGCATTGGCGTTCTGGTCATTCTGATGCTTCGTTCGGTCAAGCGGCGCGTGCTGTTCGTCACGCTGATCGCCGCGACTGCTGCTGCCGCGATCCCCTTCCTGCCGGCAAGCTACACCGAGCGGATGAGCACGATCGAGAACCATAAAACCGATGAAAGCGCCTCGGGCCGCATTGCGATCTGGGGGTGGACCTGGGAATATGTCCAGGATCATCCGCTGGGCGGCGGCTTCGATGCCTATCGCGGCAACAGCATCCGCTTCGATACGGTCAACAAGGCCGGCACCGACGCCAACACAGAAGTCGATTCGACCGTTATCGTGGACAAAGCCCGCGCCTATCATTCGAGCTATTTCGAAATGCTGGGCGAACAGGGCTGGCCCGGATTCCTGGCGTGGATCAGCCTGCAATTGCTCGGCCTGTGGCAAATGGAGCGTTTGCGCAGCCGCTGGCTGAAGCGGACCGGACCGGGCGAGACCTGGCAAGCGCCGCTGGCCAATGCCCTGCAGCAGGCACATGTAATCTACATGGTTGGCTCGCTGTTCGTCGGCATCGCCTTCCAGCCATTCATCCTGATGCTGATCGGCGTGCAGTGTGGGCTGTGGAGCTATCTGCGCCGAATCGACAACGAGCGCGCCCTGGCCGCGCGCAAGGCCTTGCGCAACGCACCCGCAGCAGCAATGCCCCGGCTGACTGCTGTTTCCGTCTGAGCGGCACCGGATTGCGCCTGCCTCCTCGCTGGTCCATAAAAGAGCCCAAACGCGAGAGAGGAGTGGCCCATGCAGCTAGCGGACATGAAGTCGAAAATCGGCGAAGCAATCGGCACGTCTGACTGGGTGCTGATCGACCAGAGCCGAATTGATGCTTTCGCCGAAAACACCGAAGACCGCCAGTTCATCCACATCGATCCCGAAGCCGCTAAGGCCACCCCGTTTGGTGGCACGATTGCGCACGGTTTCCTCACCCTGTCGATGCTCTCGGCGATGATGAACACCGCATTGGAAAAGCCCGCAGTGCAGATGTCGGTCAACTATGGCTTCAACAAGGTCCGCTTCCTCAGCCCGGTAAAGTCCGGCAAGCGCATACGTAGCCATTTCAAGCTGCTGGAACTGGTCGAAAAGCGCCCTGGCCAGTGGCAGCAGACCGTTGAAGTGACCGTCGAGATCGAGGGCGAGGACAAGCCCGCGCTGCTGGCCGAGTGGATCTTCATGCATTTTGCCTGATCCGGGCGACTTGATATTTAATTTACATTAATGTAAGTAATGCTATTCAATCTGGTCGGCAGGTCATGCCGGCAATCGAGGAGATATTTCCCATGCGCGACGCCGTTATCGTTGCCGCCGCCCGCACTCCCATTGGACGGGCCTACAAAGGCGCGTTCAACGCCACACCGGGGCCCAGCCTTGGTGCGCTGTCGATTGCCGAAGCCGTCAGGCGCGCCGGCATCGAAGGCGGCGAAGTTGACGATGTGGTCTGGGGCACAGTGCTGACCCAAGGCGGACAGGCCGCCAACATCGGCCGGCTGGTGGCGCTCAGGGCTGGCCTTCCGGTCACTGTCTCAGGGCAGACCATCGACCGCCAGTGCGCCTCGGGCCTGATGGCGATAGCCACCGCATCAAAGCAGGTGGTGATTGACCGGCAGGACATCGTCGTCGCCGGCGGGCAGGAATCAATCAGCACAGTGCAGACCGCAGCGATGCGCATGGAATTCGATCCCAGCCTGATCGCCATGCACGCCGCGGCCCATATGCCGATGCTGCAAACCGCCGAAGTGGTGGCCAAGCGCTATGGCATCAGCCGCGACCTGTGCGATGAATATGCCTTCCAGTCACAGCAGCGCACAGCGGCGGCGCAAGCGGCGGGTAAGTTCGATGCCGAAATCGTGGCAACCACCACGAGCATGAAGATCACCGACAAAGCCACCGGCGAGACCAGCCATAAAGAGGTCACGCTCAACAAGGACGAAGGCAACCGGCCCGAAACCACGCTGGAGAGCCTGAAGGCGCTGCAACCGGTGATGGGCCCGGATGCCAATGTCACCGCCGGCAATGCCAGCCAGCTGTCCGATGGTTCGGCCGCCGTGGTTATCATGGAAAGCGCCGTTGCGGCGAAGAAGGGCCTAGCCCCGCTCGGTCGTTTCGTGGGCATCGCGGTTGCGGGAACCGAGCCCGACGAGATGGGCATCGGGCCAGTGTTCGCCGTGCCAAGGCTGCTCAAGAACTTCGGCCTGAAAATGGACGACATCGGCCTGTGGGAGCTGAACGAGGCGTTTGCGGTGCCAGTCGTCTATTGCCGCGACCAGCTGGGCATCCCGAACGAGTTGCTCAACGTCAACGGCGGCGCGATTTCGATCGGGCACCCCTATGGCATGACCGGCGCGCGCTGCGTGATGCATGCGCTGATCGAAGGCAAGCGGCGCGGTGCCAAGCATGTCGTGGTGACGATGTGCATCGGTGGCGGCATGGGCGCGGCGGGATTGCTGGAGGTTTTCTGACCGGAGAATAGCGGCATGGGCATCATGGAAATCCTTGGCCTCGCCGGCAGCATCAGCCTGCTATCGGGCTGGCGGCTCTACCTGACGATTCTGGCGACCGGCCTCGCCATGCACTGGAACGTGCTGCCGTTGCCCGCCCACCTCGCCAGCCTCGCGATTCTTGCCAACCCTTGGGTGATGGGCACCGCAGGGGCCGCGGCGCTCTGTGAATTTCTTGCCGACAAGATCGCCTGGCTCGACAGCGTTTGGGACACGGTGCACACGCTGATCCGCCCGATCGGCGGCGCCTTGCTGACCTTGGCCATTGTCGATCCCGCCGATCCCGCAACGCAGGCAATTGCTTTCATCCTGGGCGGCGGCGGCGCGCTGCTGGCGCACAGCGGCAAGGCCGGCGCGCGCGCAGTGGTCAACACCAGCCCCGAACCGTTTAGCAATGTGGTGGTGTCCAGCGTGGAAGAAGTGGCCACCGGAGGCCTGCTCTATCTGGTCTATAGCAACCCCATGACCGCCGGGGTCGTCGCCGCGGTCTTGGGCCTTCTCGCCATCGTCCTGCTGGTCGGCGCATGGCGGATAATCGGCGGCCTGTTCCGCAAAGGTCGCGAAATCACCGCCGAAGCCTCGCCCCCCACGCAGGGGCCAGGGTGAGTCCCAAATGCAACGACTCGCGCAATTCCGGGGATTCACCAGAAATTAACCTTTTCTGGTCAGAAGTCTTATGGTTAATCGGCGGCAAGACACTTTGCCAAAGAGTTAGTGCCAAAGACTGGTTATTATGTTTCGGGGCAACAGGGGGATTACCCATGCGCGTGCTGTTGATTGAAGATGAGCCGACGACGGCAAGGGCCATCGAGCTCATGCTGACCACAGAGGGCTTCAATGTCTATTCGACTGATCTGGGCGAAGAAGGCCTCGATCTGGGCAAGCTGTATGATTACGACATCATCCTGCTCGACCTCAACCTGCCCGACATGCATGGCTATGACGTGCTCAAGAAACTGCGCGTTTCCAAGGTTCAGACCCCGGTCCTCATCCTTTCGGGCATTTCCGAGATGGACAGCAAAGTGCGCTCATTCGGCTTCGGCGCGGATGATTATGTCACCAAGCCGTTCCACCGCGAAGAACTCGTCGCCCGCATCCATGCCGTGGTCCGCCGCAGCAAGGGGCATTCGCAATCAGTCATCCGCACCGGCAAGCTTACCGTCAACCTCGACGCCAAGACCGTCGAAGTCGACAGCGCCCGCGTCCACCTGACGGGCAAGGAATACGCCATGCTGGAGCTGCTCTCGCTCCGCAAAGGCACGACGCTGACCAAGGAAATGTTCCTCAACCACCTGTATGGCGGCATGGACGAACCCGAACTCAAGATCATCGACGTGTTCATCTGCAAGCTGCGCAAGAAATTGAGCCATGCCTGCGGCGGCCAGAACTACATCGAAACCGTCTGGGGCCGCGGCTATGTGCTGCGCGATCCCGAAGAGGTGGCCGAGGCCGCCTGACCCGATCCAGCTTTCACCCCAGCGAGTGAACAGAGACGGCCTGCCCCCTGGGGTGGGCCGTTTTGGTGTGGACACGGGGCCGCACTGGCCATAGCGCGCCCACCATGTCCGCAAACAAACCCGGCGATCCGCTCACGCTCAACCGGCTCTATGGCCGCTCTGTCGGCAAGCCCTTGCGTAAGGGCCAGCAGGGGCTGGTCGATACCTTGCTGCCGCGCATTGCCGTGCCCACTGAAGGCCCGGTGACTGCCGAGCGGCTGTTCGGCAGCGACCGCCCGCTGCATTTCGAGATCGGCTTTGGCGGCGGCGAACATATGGCGGGGCGGGCTGACATGCTGCCCGATCATGGCTTCGTCGGCGCCGAGCCATTCCTCAATGGTGTGGCGCAGGCGTTGACACATATTGACGGCGACAATGGCCAGAGCACGCCGCTGGGCAATGTGCGCATCCAGCATGGCGATGCGCTGGATGTGCTGGCGCGCATTCCCAATGGCGCGCTGTCGTTCGCCTATCTGCTCCACCCTGACCCATGGCCCAAGGCGCGCCATGCCAAGCGGCGGATGATGAATGATGGCCCAGTCAAGTTGATCGCGGCCAAGCTGAAGCCCGGCGGCGAGTTTCGTTTCGGCACCGATCATCCGGTCTATCTGCGCCACGCGCTGATGGTGATGCAGCGCTTTCGCGCAGAATTTGACTGGCTGTGCGACACGCCCGAACAGTTCCTCATCCGCCCTGGCGGCTGGCCCGAAACCCGCTATGAGGCCAAGGCCCGCGTGCAGGGCCATGAAGTCTGGTACTTCCGTTACCGGCGGCGCGAGAGCGCTTGATTGCGACGGGCCGAGGCTTACAAGTCTGCTGCATTCCCGAAGCGGAGCCCGCATGAAACCCTCGCCCAGCATTCCCCGCAGAATCCTTGCCGGTCCCGATCTGTTTGACCGGCTGCTGGGCGGCGGCGCGCTGGTGCTGCTGGCGGCGGTGGCAACCGCACTGGCGCGTGGCCGGGCGGACTGGCCGGCAATCCCCTGGCAGGTCTGGGGCCATCTTTCGACCATCGTTATTGCCTTGAGCCTGACCCCGGCGATCCTGTGGCAGCGCCGGGGAACCGCGCGCCACCGTCTGCTCGGCTATGTCTGGGTGGGCTCGATGGCGGTCACCGCCGCGCTCAGTTTCGACATTCGCCAGATCAACCAGGGCGAGTTCAGCCCGATCCATCTGCTTTCGCTGCTCACTCTTGTCGCGCTCATCCGCGTCGTGCTCACCGCCCGCGCGCGCAACCGGCAAGGCCATCGCCAGTCCGTTCGCCAACTGGCGCTGGGCGCGCTGCTGATTGCCGGGTTTTTTACCTTTCCGTTTAACCGAATGCTGGGGCACTGGCTGTTTTCGTGAAGCCATCCCGCGCCTGATTGAGGAGCCTGAACCATGGATCGACGCTGGTATTTTGCAGTCGGCGATTTTGCCGCAAGCCTGCTGGTCGGCATGGCCGCCGCGTTGGCGGCTTGGCTGATCGTGCCGGCGGGATGGAACATGTGGGCGGCGATGGCGGCGATGATGCCGCTGGGCATGATCATTGGGCTAGTGCTGTTTTTCCCCATCGGCGCGCTGTTGGGGGCGCAGGAGGCAATGATCCCGGCGATGTACACGGGCATGTGGGCGGGCATGGTCGTGGGGATGATGGCTGCGATGATGCCGCTGCCGCTTTCCCATGCGCTCCAGATGGGCGCGGCTTGCGGGATTGCCGAAATCGTCTTCCTGTGGGCGGCCAACACCCTGCTGCGCGGCAAGGTGCGCGCACCCGGTGGCTGACGCGGCAACCCAGGCCAAGTGGGACAAGCTCGCCCCGCGCTTCGATGGCATGGCCAGCCAGGGCGCTGAGCGGCGCTGGAAGCCGCACAAGCAGAAGCTGTTCAGCCATATGCACGGCAAAATCCTGTTCATGGCGCTGGGCACCGGGCTTGATATTCCGGCCTTCCCGCCCGGGCAGAAAATCACCGCAATCGACATCAGCCCGAAGATGCTGGCCGAGGCGGAAAAACGCATCGCCCTCTATGACGGCAGCATCACGGCCCATGTGATGGACGTCCACGAAATGCCGTTTGCCGAGGCCAGCTTTGATCAGGTGTTCACTTCGTGCACTTTCTGTTCGGTGCCGCGCCCGGTGGAGGGGCTGAAGGCGATCCACCGCGTGTTGAAGCCCGGCGGCGAACTGTTCATGTTTGAACACACCGGCAGCCGGCTTGCGCCATTCCGCGCGATGATGGACCTGATGACCGTGCTTTCCGAGCGCGTCGGCCCTTCGATGAACCGCGATACCTCGGCCAATGTCACGGCGGCAGGCTTCCGCAAAATCGAAGTCGAGAACATCTATCTCGATGTGGTAAAGACCATCCGGGCAGTGAAGCCGGGTTGACGGCGCACCGGGCGAACGGCGCGCAAAAGTTTCGCTTGGGCGCACCCGCGCAATTTCTTTCTCGCGATTGGCCACTTGAATCTCTACCGGAGTGATCGAGATTATTGGGAGTCGGCAGTCATGTATTTCGCAGGCATCGATCTGGCGCCGCTATTGCCCTTCATTGCAGTCGGGTTCGCCGCGCAGCTGGTCGATGGCGCGCTGGGCATGGCCTTCGGCGTGATCTCGAACACGCTGCTGGTCGGCGTGCTGGGCGTGCCGCCGGCGCTCGCCTCGCAGCGGGTCCATCTGGTCGAATGCTTCACAACGGCAGTTTCCGGCATCAGCCACCTGATTCATGGCAATGTCGAAAAGGGCCTGTTTTTCAGCCTGCTCATCCCCGGCATGGTCGGCGGAATTTTGGGGGCCTATGTTCTCAGCTCGATCGATGCCAGCGTAATCAAGCCATTCGTGCTGCTCTATCTCAGCTGTATCGGCATCTATCTGGTCGTGCGCGGCATCTTCTATCCGCCCAAGCTGCGCAACGCGAAACTGATCGCACCGCTGGGGCTGGCCGGCGGATTTCTCGATGCGGCGGGCGGCGGCGGCTGGGGGCCGGTGGTTACCTCGAACCTGCTGATCCAGGGCCACGATCCGCGCAAGGTCGTCGGCACGGTCAACACAGTCGAATTCTTCCTGACGGTCACGGTGTCGGCAGCCTTCATCTGGCATCTGGGCATTGCCGACGTTGCCGGCGCAACGCTGGGCCTGCTGATCGGCGGCCTTGCTGCAGCGCCGCTGGGGGCCTGGGCTGCCAAGCACTTCCCCGCCAAGCAGATGCTGATCCTGGTCGGGATCGTTCTGACGCTGACGAGCGCCTATGGCGTGTGGAAGGCTTGGGGCTGAGCGTTTCGCTTCCGGCCTACATTGCGCTAGGCTCACCGCCGCATGGATAGCCAACTTCTCACCATCTGCCTGCTGACTGCGAGCATCAACCTGATCGGCACGCTGGCCTATGCCGCACGCATCGCCGGCATCCGCACCGGCCGCATCGCGATGAGCTTCGCGCTGTTCAACCTGCTGGTGCTGGTCAGCCGCATGTCGAACAGCTTCCTCGGGCCATTCCTCGCCAAGCGGGTGGAAAATGGCATTGTCTCAGGCAGCGGCGCGGCACTGGCGGGGGATTTCCGCTTGGTGCTCGCCAGTGCCAGCATTGCCGTGCTGCTCGGCATCCTGCTTGTGCCCAGCGGCCAGCGCATGTTCACTGCCGCCATCGGCTATTTCCAGAAAAACCGCTCGACAGCGCGGCTGATTCTGCGGTCCGCCTCGCCTTCAGGCCTCGCGGCAGTGCGCCATTCACTCGCCCTGCCCTCGGCTTCGCACCTGAAGCACATTGCCCGGCCCAAAGCGGCGAGCTGGGGCATGCTGGTGGCCAATGTGCTGGCGCAGGCGCTCGTCACGGTCGGCGTGCTCGCCTCGCTCTATGCCGGCTATCTCAACCCGGAATTCCGCGTCACTGCCTCGCAGCTTTCCGCCGTGGTCAATGGCTTTGCCACGATCCTGCTGTTTGCGCTGATCGATCCGCAATTGTCAGTGATGACCGACGATGTCGTTGAAGGCCGCCTCAGCGCGACCGACTTCCGCCAGGTAATCGTCTGGGTCTCGTTCAGTCGGCTGGGCGGAACACTGCTGGCGCAGGCGCTGTTCCTGCCGTCCGCTGCCGCCATCGCCTGGGTGGCGAACTACGTCTGAGCTAAACCCTCACCCGCAGATCCCCGCCGCCGCCAGCACTGCCAAAGTCAGCACATCGGGCGCAATCGCGGTCATCGGGGCGATCT
>JANOBA010000098.1:0-3243 GCA_031411415.1 Novosphingobium sp. | reverse complement strand
GAGGGTCACGAATAGGTCCATGTCCGTGGCTGTCGAGGAAACCCAGAGGCTTGCCTTGCTGTATCCGGCGAAGATCATATCCTCACTCACCGGCTCGCTTATGAAGGAAACACCTGTCTTCCAGAGTTGAAATGCCGCCGGAGGCGTCACGGGAACCAGCGCCACTGGCGGACCGGTGCGGACTTCAAGCGGAATTTCAGCCGAATAGCTGACCTGTGCCGGGCCGTCAGGCGATATCAGGGGCAAGCGCAAAAAGTCATTGCGATAAGCGTCACCCTGCCAATGGGCTGGCGAGGCATCGAAATACCATTTCCTGTAGTAGGTTCGCGCGATGGGCCACTCGTGTTCTTCCATCATAAAGGAACAGCCATTGCCGGCGCGTATTTCGAGCTGGACCGGGGGTTTGTCCATCACACCGTTGTCGATGCCCTTCAGCCAGTGATCGAAGAAGGCCCTATGCTCTGATACCATCTCGCTCGAATAGGCGCGGGTGAACCAGTCTTCGCGGAAGTCGATCTTCTTGTTTGCGGTCGGCGTGGCGAGATAGGCTTCGCTGCTGCCGAGCTGGTGAAAGTGCGCGATATGTGTCGTGCAGGCTACTGACCAAAGCGGGACATCGACGCCGGTCATATCGGGGCTCATGAACACTTCCGCACGCGGGCCGAAGGTCGCCTCGGGGGCCGAATCCTTGAACGGGGCGTTCCGGATCGAACGCAAGAAGTAGACATCATCGGGTTCACCGCAAACTGCAGGTAAAACCCCAGCCGGGTACCAGTGCAGGAAAAACTCCTCGTTGAGGATGCCTCCGGTGTAGACGACCTCCTCGTACATATCGACGTCGGTCCCGATAGCGATCATCGCTTTGAGATGTTTGGGGTGTAGGCTGGCGACCTGGTGCTGGCTCATGGCGAGGTACGACATGCCCCACAGGCCGATGTTTCCGTTTGACCAGGGCTGCTCGCCAGCCCAGTCGATCGCGTCGCGATAGGCCTCAGCTGCGCCGATGCCCCAGATTGCGAGTTTGCCCGGGCTCTTGCCCATCCCCGGGCCGTCCACCCGCATGACGATATAGCCCTGAGGCACCCAGTCCGCCGTGTTGACGCTCTCATGATTCTCGAACACCTGCCCGTCGCAATTCCCGAGGAAGTAGCGCTCTTCCATCTCTTCATGCGCTTCGAAATCGGCTTCGTTGCAGATGGAGTGGTGGTTGAACGCGCGGCCATAAGGTCCGCAATTCATGATGACCGGATAGGTGCCCTCCACGGCAGGCCGGTAAATATCGGCATAGGCGTGCGATCCGTTTTGCAGCGGGACTTTGACATCCCTGAAGCGCACGATGCCGTGGATGTTGCGCCGAACTTCGTTGCGGGCAGCAGCAGCCGAGACCAGCTTTCGCGGAACTTTGCTCGTGAACAGGCCGCTACGACCGAACTCATCCAGTAGATCGAGGACAAGCTGATCGGCGGCGAAAGCCTCGACCTGATCGACTGTTGGTCCCGCAAAGGATACATCATGGCGGAAATTGATTTTCCTAGAACCGATGATGTTGTGAATTTCGGGTGCGATTTCTATGCCATTGTCGAGATTGCCATCGCGGTCGAGCGAGCAGAGAAACCTGGCGGCATTGGTCAGGCCGGCATCCATCAACTTGTGAATATTGCCGTCAACCCGTGTAACGATATGCGCGAGCGTAAGGCGCGGGGCACCGACCGCATAACCGACGGCAGAATTTCCGACAAGGAAGGCAATCCGCTCGCCTTGCCGATAGTGAAATTCGCCACGTTCGTTGGTCAGGCCAGCGCAGCTGGGAGTCTGGTATTTGAGACCCGCGATTGGTCCGGCCATAACGCCTGTGAGAAACATGGAACTATCCTCTCGTAGGGTCTTTGTCTGGCCGCTTGTGTAAGTTACCGATTTGGGTTGGGCGATTTCAATCGGCAAAGCTGCAATGCGGAGAAGACCCAATCGTTCAAACGAATGTAATACACTTGGTGACCTTATGTCGTGGTTGACGGAGGCAATCAAGCCCCTTCGGTGTTGGAAGGTGTTATTCGAAGCCGATCAGGGGTCCCGTTTGCACGCCGATTGACCGACGGTAGGAGTAAGGCCAGTTTTAGGTCCGATTCGAAGCACTCGAACTGCTTTGTTGAATGACAGGCTTGAGGCGCTTCTCTGCCGAAATGCCCACCGCCCCACCAGTTAGGCCTTGATTTTGAGCCCGGCCATGCTCCGCATGCATTGCAGCAGCACTTCAGGCTGAGGGCTAGGGATCAGGTAATGCGAGTAAGAATTGCCAACTGGCTTTATACCATGGGGCACCCGGTTGGCGTCATGCAATTGCGCTGGACCGGATGCGCCCAGGCGCCGGGCCTGACCTTCCGGCTGGTCAACATCTCCTCAGCTGCGGCCAGCTTGCCGCCCGAAACGCGCTCAGTCACGCGCGCAGAGCGCGATGCGATCCTGCACCATCGCGCGGCCGGAGCGCAGCTTCGCACTTACTGGTAATCGCCACCGCGACCGGCACATGTGGTCGACTGCACGGCCCACATTTCGGTTGGATTTTATTTGATAAGCACTTGAATTGTCTTGGGCGGAAAACAGTTATGTTTGATAAATTTTCCATATAAATCAATAGATTTGTGCGGAATCATAATCCGCGTGTCGGGGGTTCGAGTCCCTCCTCCGCTACCATTGTTTTTAAACGGAATGTCTGAATCCAGGCTTCCAAACTGGGCCTGCAAGTCAGGCCAGCTGGCCGATTGCTTCGCGCCACGCAGACGGCAGCGGCATCGGGCGGCGGCTGTCCGGATCGACACAGACATGGGTAAAATGGCCTTGCGCCGCCGCCTCGTCGCAGCCCTTTGCGAAGACGCCCAGCCGGTAGGTCACGCTCGATTCGCCCAGCCGATCAAGCGCCAGTCCGACTTCGACGGTCTCGGGGAAGCTGAGCGGGCGGGCATAGCGGCACCCGGTCTCTACAACGAGGCCAATGGGCTCGCCCGGCAGGCCGCCTATCAGACCTTGCGCAATCAGCCATGCGTTCACCACCGTATCGAACCACTGATAGTGGATGGTATTGTTGACGTGGCCGTAGACGTCGTTGTCGCTCCAGCGGGTCTGGATCTGCTGCCAGTGGCGATAGCTGGTTCGGGGGTGGAGGGGCTCGCGGCTCATGGCGCGAATGTCCGGGATCGCGGCGGCGCGGTCAAGCCTGTCTGGCGGCGCGCTGGATGGCGGCAACGA
>JANOBA010000097.1:0-14836 GCA_031411415.1 Novosphingobium sp. | reverse complement strand
CGTCATCCTTGGCGAGCAGCGGGTTGTAGGTGCCGACCTGCTCGAGATACTTGCCGTCGCGCGGGGCGCGGCTGTTGGAGACGACGACCTTGTAATAAGGGCGCTTCTTGGAACCACCGCGCGAGAGCCGGATTGCAACTGACATAACTGACTACCTTTCTGATTAATCTAAAAAATTCGGAATTTCACTTCTTGAGCAATTGACTGAGATTGGCTGGCAGGCCGCCACCACCGATTCCGGGCAAGCCGCCGCCGCCCATACCGCCCATGCCACCTCCAATGCCGGCAGTGGGGTTACTCCCGCCGCCGAACAGTTTGCCGAGGCCGGCAAGCCCGCCCATCTTCTTGATCTGCTTCATCGCCTTGCCCATTTCCTGGTGCATCTTGATGAGCTTGTTGACGTCTTGAACCTGCACACCCGCGCCATTGGCGACACGGATCTTGCGCTTGGCGTTGAGCAGTTCGGGTCGCGCGCGCTCCTTGGGCGTCATCGAGCCGATGACCGCATCCATGCGCAGCAGCACCCGGTCGTTCATGCCTGAGTTGGCCATTGCCGCCTTGGCCTTCTTCATGCCCGGCAGCATGCCCGCCAGCGCGCCGATGCCGCCCATGTTCTGCATCTGGCGCAGCTGAGTGCGCAGGTCGTTCATGTCGAACTGGCCCTTGCCCATGCGCTCGGCCATGCGCTCGGCCTCTTCGGCATCGATTGTCGCTGCGGCCTTCTCGACGATCGAGACGATGTCGCCCATGCCGAGAATGCGGCCGGCGACGCGGCCCGGATTGAACGGCTCGATGGCATCGAGCTTTTCGCCGGTGCCGGCGAACTTGATCGGCTTGCCGGTGACGCTGCGCATCGACAGCGCCGCGCCGCCGCGGGCATCGCCGTCCATGCGGGTCAGAATAACGCCGGTAAGATCGACTTGCCCGGCAAAGCTCTGCGCGACGTTGACCGCGTCCTGCCCGGTCAGCGAATCGACGACCAGCAGGATCTCTTTCGGCGCCGAAATCCCGGCGACGGCCTTCATCTCGTCCATCAGCGCCTGGTCGACATGCAGGCGCCCCGCAGTGTCGAGCAGCAGCACGTCGATGGCCTGGAGCTTGGCCGACTGCATCGCGCGGGTGGCGATTTCGGTGGGTTGCTGGCCGGCGATGATCGGTAGGGTGGCAACGCCGATCTGCTCGCCGAGCACGGCCAGCTGCTGCTGTGCGGCCGGGCGGTTGACGTCCAGCGAGGCCATCAGCGCCTTCTTGCCGTGCTTCTCTTTCAGCAGCTTGGCGAGCTTGGCGGTCGTCGTGGTCTTGCCCGAACCTTGCAGGCCGACCATCAGGATGACGACCGGCGGCGCGGCATTGAGATCGAGCTCGGCAGGCGTATCACCGCCCAGCATCTCGGTCAGCGCGTCGTTGACGATCTTGACGACCTGCTGGCCCGGCGTGACCGAGCGCAGGACATTGGCGCCGACTGCCTGTTCAGTCACCGAATCGATGAACCGGCGCACAACCGGCAGCGCAACGTCAGCTTCGAGCAGGGCAATCCGCACTTCGCGCATCGCCTCGCGCACGTCGGCCTCGCTCAGCGCGCCGCGCCCGCGCAGCTTCGCGAAGACGTCGCCAAGGCGGTCGCTCAAGGAATCAAACATTGGCGCTCCTCAACTCGCTCCGGGCGAACATGGGCCGAACTCCGAAACCAAATTGGCACCAAATGGGCGCCAAATTGGCGAAACGCGAAAAAAGCCGGTGGGCGAAACCTCGCCGACCAGCTTGTCACAAAAACTCTTACTCGCACTCGGAATGGTGGTGGAGCCTAGCGGGATCGAACCGCTGACCTCCTGCATGCCATGCAGGCGCTCTCCCAGCTGAGCTAAGGCCCCATTCCATTCATCCAGCCTGCCCCGGGAGGCTGACCGATTCCAAGCCAATGGCCGGGACGCAGCCCCTTAGTTGCGCGTACCCGGCATTGCAAGCGCCTTGTGTCGGCGCAAGGGCTCAATTCTCGTCGTCGTTGCCTTCAACGCCGACGCCCAGATCCTCATCGCCGCCAAGATCGACATCGTTGTCCGGCGAATCGCCATCATCATCGATATCCAGATCTTCTTCAGCCAGATCGCCATCGGCAACCTCGAACCTTTTCCTTGGCCTCTTCATAAGGGATCGGTTGCTTGGACTTGAGCACCGGTTCGGGCGACCAGGAATAGCCGCAATCGATGCAAGCGACGGGATCGTCCTTGCCCAGGTCGTAAAAGCGGGTGCCGCATTTCGGGCAGCCATGCTTGGCGCCCCATTCTGGCTTGGCCATGAAATTTCCTCGTGCTGGCTCCGGGCGGGAGCCTAAAATGTTTCGCCCTGAAATGTATTGCATAGATGGTGACGTTCGGCGCTTGGCACAAGCGACCAGCCCCCAGCAGGCGGCGCGCCTTGCCATAGCGCGGGCGCGCTGTCAAAAGCCCGCGCGTGAACCAGCCCACTTCCTCCGCCAGCCGCCCCCGCCGTTTCTTGGCGAGCGGCCCCTTGCGCGGCCTCATCCGCGTGCCCGGTGACAAGTCGATCAGCCACCGCTCGATCATGCTCGGCGCGCTGGCGGTCGGCGAGACGCGGATTTCGGGCTTGCTCGAAGGTGAGGACGTATTGGCCACCGCAGCTGCCATGCGCGCGATGGGCGCGGATGTCGCGCGAATCGGAGAAGGCGAGTGGCGGGTGCACGGCGTCGGCATCGGCGCGTTACTCCAGCCGGTCGGGGCGCTCGACATGGGCAATTCGGGCACCTCGACGCGGCTGCTGATGGGCCTGATCGCCTCGCATCCGATCACGGCGACGTTCACCGGCGATGCCAGCCTGTCAGGCCGGCCAATGGGCCGGGTGATCGAGCCGCTGAGCCTGATGGGCGCGGCGTTCGAGGCGAGTGAGGGTGCCAAAGGAAGTCAGACTCTGCCGCTGACCCTGCGTGGCGCTTCGCCCGCGGTGCCGATCGAATACCGCCTGCCGGTTGCCTCGGCGCAAGTGAAAAGCGCCATTCTGCTCGCCGGTTTGAACACGCCCGGGATCACCACGGTGATCGAGCCGGTGCCGACTCGCGATCATTCCGAGCGGATGCTCAAGGGCTTTGGCGCAGACCTGACTGTCGATGTTGCACCGGATGGAACGCGCACGATCCAGATTCGCGCTGAGACGGAACTGAGGCCGCAGACCATCGACGTGCCGGGTGATCCCTCCTCGGCTGCTTTCTTCATCGTTGCCGCGCTGCTGGTGCCCGGCAGCGAGCTGACCATCGAGAACGTCGGCCTCAATCCGACCCGCGCCGGGCTGCTCGCAGTGCTGCGCGCCATGGGCGGCAGCATCGAGGAGTTGAACACGCGCCTTGTCGGCGGCGAGCCCGTGGCCGATCTGCTGGTCAGGCATTCGCTGCTCACCGGCATTGACGTTGACCCCGCCATTGCCCCCAGCATGATTGACGAATTTCCCGCGCTGTTCGTTGCCGCGAGCCTCGCCAAGGGCCGCACCGTGACTTCCGGCCTCGACGAATTGCGGGTCAAGGAATCGGACCGCCTCGCGGTCATGGCCAAGGCGCTCACCGCTGCTGGCGCGCGCATTGAAGAGCGCGAGGACGGACTGGTGATCGACGGCACCGGCGGCGAACCGCTCGAAGGTAGCGGCGGCCCCATTGCCACGCACCTCGATCACCGCATTGCCATGTCCATGGCCGTCGCGGGCCTCGCCAGCTATCACGGCGTCGAACTTGACGACATCCGCCCGATTGCAACCAGCTTCCCGGCGTTCGAGGCGCTGTTGGACGGGCTGGCCGGATGATCATCGCCGTCGATGGCCCCACCGCTTCGGGCAAGGGCACTATCGCGCAGGCCCTTGCCGCGCATTTTGGCCTGCCGCATCTCGATACTGGTCTGCTTTATCGCGCGGTCGGCTGGCAGTGCGCGCTGATGGGCGGCGATCCTGACAGCGAGGCGCAGGCGCTGGCCGCATGTGCATTTCCCGATGCGCTGCTGGCCAATCCGGAGCTGCGTTCCGAGCTGACAGGGGGGCTGGCCAGCCGGGTTTCGGTGCATCCCGCCGTGCGTCGTGCTTTGTTCAATCGGCAACGTGAATTCGCCACCCAGCCGGGTGGCGCGGTGCTGGACGGGCGCGATATTGGCACGGTGATCGCGCCGGAGGCCGAAGTGAAGTTGTTTGTCATCGCGAGCGTTGCGGCGCGGGCAGAGCGGCGGCACCGTGAAATGGCCGATGCCGGCCGCGATGCCGCGCTGGCGGACATCGCAGCGGACCTTGCAGCGCGCGACTTGCGCGATTCCACCCGCGCCGAAGCGCCACTTGTCGCCGCGCCCGATGCGCTGGTGCTCGATACCTCCGCGCTCAGCCGCGACGCAGCGATTGTGGCGGCAATCGGCCTCGCCGAACGAAAGCTTAAGGAATGAAACTGGGGCAACCCTTGGGCTTGTTTGCCCTGATGGCGGCAGTGGCCGTAAACGCCGCTCCCACGCTTTCGCCGACTGCCCGGCGTGGTCTGGCCTTCGCCGATCAGCACTGCGCGGCCTGCCATTCGGTTCGCGCCAATGGCTCGTCGGCTAATCCTGAGGCCCCGCCGTGGGACGATATCGCCAACCGGCCCGGTACCACCCAGGCGACGTTACGCACATTCCTGCGCGATTCGCACAACTATCCCGCCGCGATGTACTTCCGCGTTGATGCGCGGCGCATCCGCGATCTTGGCGCCTATATCGTCAGTCTGCAGAAGCCCGGCTATCGCCCGGTGATGTAAGATGCGGGCCAGTTGTAGGCTGATTGCTCACGGATTCCCACAAATCGCCACGGTCGAGGGCCCGATCCCGGTTTCGATATTGGCGATCACTTGCAGTGTCGTCCCGTCGAACAGCGACACCTGCCGCCCGTATGGCCGCACGAATATGCCTTTCAGGCCGTCTGGCGCCAGCCGGATGAAGCCCGGCAGCAGCCCGACGAAATTGCCGTCGGAGACCACTTTGGCCGACAGGTTGTAGCTCTGCAGTCGCCCGGCATAGACGCTGGTGATCAGAATGTTGTCGCCGTCCGGGGTGAAGGTCATGCCATTGGGCCCGGCTGCGGTGCGAATGGTGGAGAGCACCTTGTTGGTGGTCGTGTCGATTTCCAGGATCGAGTTGCCCATCACATTGGCGACGAACACCCGGGCCCCGCGCGGGCTGACCAGCACATTGAATGGCAGCCTTTCGGGCGAGGCAATTGTATCGATTACAGTGCCCCGATCCAGATCGACGACAGAAATGGTCTGGGCGACCAGATTGGCGACATAGGCGCGCTTGCCATCGGGCGTGATGTCAAAGCGCTCGCTTTGCGCTTGCACCGGGATCTTCCAGACCATCCGGCCGCTGGCGAGCTCCATCTTGCCGAGCGCACCGGGCTCGCTGGTCTTGTCGCCGATGTAGGAGATTATGAGATGCTGCCCGTCAGGATGGAAGCGCAGCCCCGATGGATGCGCGCCGCCAGCCGGCACCGTGCCGGTAACCCGCGAGCTTCGGGTATCGACAATGGTCAGCGTGCCGTCTTCGACATTGGAAAAATAGAGCTGCGACCAGTCGCGGCTGAAGGTGGGGTTTACCGGGGCCTTACCGGTGGCGATGTTGCGGATCAGGCGGCCTTGCGCCATGTTGATTACCGACAGGGTTCGGGAATAACTGTTGGCAACGTAGGCGCGACTGCCACAGACCGCTGCCGGGTCGCCCTTAACCAGTGAGCGCGCCATCACGCCTTCCTGTGCGGCGGCGCCTGCCGTCAGTTGAGTGAGCAATCCAAGGGCAAGGCCCATGCGCAGCATCGTTTTCATCACTCCAATCCCCCCGTCGTTCCGTGCGCCGCAATCTAGACCACCGAGGACGTGATCGGAAAGCGAAAAACCTTGCATTTGCGCCATTCGCTGCCTAGGCGCACGCGGTCCCCCGGGCTTGAGCGCGAGGGGCGCTGCAATTGGCATCCGGTCATTGCGGCAGTTCGGCTTGTTTGGCCCGTTCCGGCATGGTGCCGCAGCGGAGAAAGACCGGCGGTAAACCGCCCGGCCGGAAACATCGGTATAGGAACCTCACATATGGCATCTTCTGCCAATCCCACCCGCGACGATTTCGCGGCAATGCTCGACGAATCGCTTGGCGGAGCCGGCGCTGGCGGCTTTGAAGGTCGCGTCGTCAAGGGCACCATCACTGCAATTGAAAACGACAAGGCCGTCATCGACGTCGGCCTGAAGAGCGAAGGCCGCGTCGCCTTGCGCGAATTCGCCATGCCCGGCCAGCCGCACGGGCTTTCCGTCGGCGATGAAGTCGAAGTTTATGTCGACCGCGTCGAGAATTCCGAAGGCGAGGCTATGCTCAGCCGCGATCGCGCCCGCCGCGAAGCCAGCTGGGACAAGCTCGAAGCCGAATTCGGCGAAGGCAAGCGCGTCGATGGCGTGATCTTCGGCCGCGTCAAGGGCGGCTTCACTGTCGATCTCGATGGCGCCGTTGCCTTCCTGCCCGGCAGCCAGGTCGATATCCGCCCGGTGCGCGATGTGCAGCCGCTGATGGACATCCCGCAGCCCTTCCAGATCCTCAAGATGGATCGCCGCCGCGGCAACATCGTTGTCTCGCGCCGCGCAGTGCTTGAAGAAACCCGCGCCGAACAGCGCTCGGGCCTGATCATGAACCTGGCTGAAGGCCAGATCATCGAAGGCGTGGTCAAGAACATCACCGATTACGGCGCATTCGTCGATCTCGGCGGTATCGATGGCCTGCTGCACGTAACCGACATGAGCTACAAGCGGGTCAACCACCCCAACGAAGTGATCCAGATCGGCGACACCGTCCGTGTCCAGATCGTTCGCATCAACCAGGATACCCAGCGTATCTCGCTCGGCATGAAGCAGCTGGAAAGCGATCCGTGGGAAGGCGTCGCCGCCAAGTACCCGGTTGGCGCCAAGCTGCGCGGCACAGTGACCAACATCACCGAATATGGTGCGTTCGTCGAACTGGAAGCCGGCATTGAAGGCCTGGTCCACGTCTCCGAAATGAGCTGGACCAAGAAGAACGTCCATCCCGGCAAGATCATTTCGACCAGCCAGGAAGTCGATGTCATGGTGCTCGAGGTCGACAGCGACAAGCGCCGCATTTCGCTTGGCCTCAAGCAGGTCCAGCAGAATCCCTGGCATGCCTTTGCCGATCAGTTCCCGGTCGGCGCGCAAGTTGAAGGCGAAGTCAAGAACGCCACCGAATTCGGCCTGTTCATCGGTCTCGATGGCGATGTCGATGGCATGGTCCACATGTCGGATATTGCCTGGGGCATCTCGGGCGAAGACGCGCTGGCGCTGCATCGCAAGGGCGAGATGGTCAAGGCCGTGGTGCTTGATATCGATGTCGAGAAAGAGCGCATCAGCCTGGGCATGAAGCAGCTTGAAAAGGGCGCCCCGGCGGCTGGCGGCATTGCCGCTGCGGCAGGCGCGCTGCGCAAGGGCGAAATCGTTACTGTCACCATTCTCGAAGTGCGCGATGGCGGCCTCGAAGTGCAGGCAGGCGACGATGGCGCGACCGGCTTCATCAAGCGCAGCGACCTTGGCCGCGACCGCGACGAGCAACGCCCCGACCGCTTCCAGGTCGGCCAGAAGCTCGACGCCATGGTCACCGGCTTCGATCGTTCGAAGAAGCCCAACTTCTCCGTCAAGGCGCATCAGTTGGCCGAAGAGAAGCAGGCTGTTGAACAGTACGGCTCGTCCGATTCGGGCGCGTCGCTGGGCGACATCCTGGGCGCGGCGCTGAAGGCGAAGCAGTAAGCCTTCACGCCGATCAGGCGATGAAATTGCAAGGCCCGTCCGGAGTGATCCGGGCGGGCTTTTGCTATGGCGTTGCGTTGATCGGTTTCGCGCCTCTGCGCGAACCCGTTTCACGCGCCCCGATGATGCGCTAAGGCACGCAGCAAGGAGTTCCCCAATGCTGCAAGTCCACCAGTTCGCCTGCCTCGATGATAACTACGGCTATCTGCTGCACGACAGCGCCAGCGGCGAGACTGCCTGCATCGATACGCCCGATGCCGAGGCCTATCTGCGTGAGGCGGTAGGCAATGGCTGGACGATCACCCAGATCTGGAACACCCATTGGCACCCCGATCATGCTGGCGGCAATGAAGCGATCAAGGCGGCGACAGGTTGCACAATCACTGCGCCCGCCGCCGAGGCAGACAAAATCGCCGGGATCGACCGGGCTGTTGTCCACGGCGACAGAGTTTCGCTCGGCGGCTTTACCGCTGAGGTGATCGACGTTGGCGGGCATACCAACGGCCACATCGCCTATCATCTGCCCGAGAGCTCACTCGCTTTCGTTGGCGATGCCGTCTTCGCGCTCGGCTGCGGGCGCATGTTTGAGGGCACTGCACCGCAGTTCTGGGACAGCCTCAAGCGGATCAAGGCGCTGCCAGTCAAGACGACGCTTTACTGCGCGCATGAATATACCGCCTCGAACGCCCGCTTCGCGCTCCATGCCGATCCGGAAAACGCGGAACTGCAGGCCTATGCCGCCGAGATCGCCGAGAAGCGTTCGCGCGGAGAGTGGACCGTGCCTTCGATGTTGGAGCGCGAGCTGGCGACCAACCCCTTCCTGCGCGCCGACGATGCGGCGATGCAGACGCGTTGGGGCGGCGGCGGGGCGGTGGAAACGTTTGCTGCACTGCGCGAGGCCAAGAACAGCTTCTGACGCAGCTCGCCCGCGAAAACGGCTGCGCTTCCGGCCGAGCGCGCTCTATGTTGCGTTGCACAATTTTCCGGCGCATGATCGGTCTACTGAAAACCGGGGTGCGCAATTGCCATGACCAGCAGTGCCGATCTGTGTGAACGTCTTGCCGTACTGCATCTGCGAACTGCTGAGTCGCCGCTGTTCAATCCGGTGTTTCAGCTCAGTCTTGAGCTGTCCCGCGCGTTGGAAGACGGAACCATGCAGCTGCCCGATGCGTCGGCGCTGGTTGCCGAGCTGGAATGCGACAGCCTGCAAAGCCGCGCGCGCCACCTGGTTCACCTGATCGCGCCAGTTGCGCAAGGTGCAAACCTTGATTCGTTTCGCCAGCTGGTGGCGGCGGACGATGATTTTGACACTTTCACCCAGCGCTGGTCGCGGCCTTTGTTCCATGCCGTGTTTACCGCCCACCCGACTTTTCTGCTCACGCCTGCGCAAGCCGATGCAGTGGCGCAGGCCGCGAGCACAGGCGCAGTTTCCGAAGCGACGGTCTGCGTCGCTGATTCCGAGCGGGGCGCGATTACGCTCGACTTTGAACATGGCGAGGCAATGGCGGCGCTGGCGCGAGCGCAGGACGCCCGCGACGCGCTGAACGCGCTGCTGTTCGCCCATGCCGCAGCCGCATGGCCCAGTCGCTGGCGAGAGCTGCGCCCGGTGCCCTACCGCTTCGCCAGCTGGGTGGGCTATGACATGGACGGGCGGACCGACATCGGCTGGTCCACGAGTGTTCACTATCGGCTGAAGGAAAAGGCGCTGCGGTTGGGGCGCTATGCGGGCCAGCTTGCGGCCATCGATCCAGCTTCGGCGGTGTTGGCGCAGCTGCGGGCCGCCGAAGCGCACACTGCCGAAATGGAAGCGCTGTTCGCCGGCGATTTGGACGCGCCCGAGGCGCTGTCGAACGCTGCCAACCGGCTGACGGCTGACGATCCGGCCCGGCTGGTCTCGCTGGCGCCGATCATTGCCGAAATCGAGCAAGCGGCTGAACGGGCACGCGACGATACCGCTGCCGGGCTGCTCGCGCTTGCCGCTGCGATGCGCGCCGACGGGCTGGGCATGGGCGGCATCCATTTCCGGGTGAATGCCTCGCAGCTCCACAATGCCATCCGCCGCCGGATCGATCCTGACAATCGCCTTGATCTCGCCAGCAAGACCGCGCTGATCCGGATCCGCGCCTTGCTGGACGAGACCGTGCCGCTGCGCACCAACTTTGCCGCGCTAGCCATCGAAAACACCACGGCGGTCCGCCAGTTCCTGGCGATGGCGCAGGTCCTCCACCACATCGATGCCGATGCGCCGATCCGCATGCTGATTGCCGAATGCGAAGATCCGCAGACGGTGCTGGCAGCGCTCTATTTTGCTAGGCTATTTGGCATCGCCGGCAAAGTCGATGTCTCGCCGCTGTTCGAAACTGAAAGCGCGATGGAGCATGGCGAGCGCTTCCTTGAGGCGCTGCTCGCCGAGCCGGAGTATCGCGCCTATGCGCGGGAACGCGGCCGGATTGCCATCCAGACCGGTTTTTCCGATGCCGGGCGGTTCATTGGCCAGATCCCCGCCGCGCTGGCTATCGAGCGGCTGCATGGCCGGCTGGCGCGGGCCATGACGCGCCACAAGCTGACCGATGTGGCGGCGCTGATCTTCAACACCCACGGCGAATCGATGGGCCGGGGCGGTCATCCGGCAAGCATGACTGATCGGCTGACCTGGCCGATGAGCATCTGGGCGCGGCGACGGTTCGCCGAGGCCGGCATCCGGACCGAGCTGGAGGCGAGTTTTCAGGGCGGCGACGGCTATCTGTTTTTCCGCACGCCGGAGCTGGCGCTGGCCACGTTGACTCGCATCGCCGAGATCGAGCTGCGCCCGCTTCCGGGTGATGCGGACCCATTTTATACCCGCACAGATCTCAGCCTCGATTTCTATCGCGGGATTCGCAGCGTTCAGCGTGATTTCATGAGTTCGCGCACCTATGCCCGTTCGCTCACCGCATTCGGGCTTGGCCTGCTGGTGGAAACCGGCAGCCGCAAATCGCGCCGCCAGACCGACCTCGCCGCCGATCGCAGCATGAACCTGCGCCAGATCCGCGCGATCCCGCATAACGCCATCATGCAGCAGCTGGGCTATCCGGTGAACCTGATCGCCGGGGTCGGCACGGCAGCGGTAGAGGACGTCGAAGGCATTGCCGAGCTGCTCAACGCTTCGGCGCGCGGGCGCCAGATCATCCGGATGCTGCGCGCGGCAGACCGGCTTGCCAGCATCAAGTCGGTCGCGGCTTATGGCGAGCTGTTCAATTCGGCATTCTGGGCCAGCCGGCCCTATCGCGGCACCGAGCAGCACCTGGAAACCGCCTGCCTCGCGCTGGCCGACCAACTGAGCACCGACGACCGCAACAGCGCCTTCCGCACTATGACTTCGCGGCTGAGAGTCGATGCAGTCAAGCTGCACCGGCTGCTCGAACTGATCCCGGATGAAGGGGCGGACAATGGCCGCGAGGACTTGCGCCGTGCGCTGGGCGCGCTGCAGGCGCTGCGGCTGGCGCTGATGCAGTTCATCTTCCTGCGGGCGATGCGCATCCCGGCATTTTCGCGCTCGAACGATATCAGCCGCGAAGACGTGTTGCAGATGGTATTTAGTCTGCGGATCGACGAGGCGCTTGCCCAGTTGCGGCGGGCCTATCCCGTATCGGCGCCCTCGCTGGCTGATTATGCGGTCACGGAGCCAGCCGACTACCCCGACCTGTCCGGCCACAGCTATGCCCGGATCCGTGAGGAATTGATCGACCCGATCGAGGATGCCCACAATCTCAGCCTGCGCATTTCAGTCGCAATCGCCAACCACTTCGGTGCGCACGGGTAGACTCAATCCCGGTTTGAAATTGCCTGCACGCGCCGCTCCACCGCTGGCTGATCGAGCAATTCCTCCAGCGGTGCCGGCAGACGCCGCCTCCAGTTGGGGTGCTCGCTGATGGTTCCCGGCAGGTTGGGCTGCTCGGCCTCGCCAAGCAGGTCTTCGATGGGCGCTATGGCGAGAACGGCGGGGGACCGGGCGACATGTGCGAGCGCGGCCACGACCACCGGATCAGGATCATCGGGGGCGGGGCGCTGGCTGCCATCGCCGATGGTGGACCATAACAGCCCCCGGTCCCAATCGCGGATTTCCTCGGCTTTCGCGCGGGTTACGCCGGCAGGCAGCCGGCCCAGCCGGGCGGCCCAATCAAGATCGCGGCCCTGCCACCAGCCAGAGACGGTTGGCGTGTCATGGGTGCCCGTCATCGCCGCGCTGCCAGCCGGATAGTCCCGCGCACCGATGAAGCCGTGATCTTCCGCCCGCTCGAACCACAGCACCCGCATCCCCAGCATATGGCGTTCGGAAACGGCATGGGTGAAGCCGGGCGGACTGGTGCCGAGGTCTTCGGCAATGATCAAGGCTTCGGCGCGGTGCGCCTCCAGCGTTACCAGCCGCGCCAGATCGGCAAAGGGATAGGCAAGATAGGCCCCGTCGGACGAATCGTGCCCTTCGGGAATGACCCATAGCCGCGAGAGGCCATAGGCATGGTCGATCCGCAAGCCGCCCGCCGAACGCAGCGCTGAGCGCAGCATGGCAATCCACGGGGCATAGCCGCTGGCCCTGAGCCCCACCGGCGAAAATCCGGTGATCGACCAGTTCTGCCCCAGCGGCCCCAGCGGATCGGGAGGCGAGCCGATGGTCAGGCCCCGCAACATGGCATCCGGCATCGCCCAGCTGTCGCTGCCGCCCGGATGCACCCCGACGGCAAGATCGGCGATCAGGCCGATTCCCATGCCTGCTTCACGCGCCGCGCGCTGCGCGGCTGCCAGACTTTCGCGCGTTAGCCACTGGGCAAAAAGGTGGAAGTCGATCTCTGCGGCGTGATCACGGGCAAAGCGGGCAGCAGCGGCCCCATCCGGATTATGTAACTCGGCCGGCCAATCGCGCCAGCCATCAGCGCCGAGCGGTCGGAAATGGCAATCGAGCGCATCGAACAGCGCATGGCGCGCCAGCCCGGCGCCTTCTGCCTCGCTATCGCGTTTGATCCGGTCCCGAACTCCCGCATCGAGGCCGGCATGGAGCTGGCGCAGTTCGGCCAGCCGGCGCGGCAATGCCGCCGGCCAGTCGATCAGCACTCCGCCGGCGCTTTCCTGCAGCGGCGAAAGCCCCAGCAGCGCGGGGTCGGCCATTGCCGGGTTGAGGAAAATGCGGCTCGACGGGGAATAGGGGCTGTAATCATTCCCAACGCCGGGAAACAGCGCGTGGACCGGATTGATCGCGAGGGCATCGCAGCCCGCTTGGCCCAGCGCCTGTGCCGCTACGGCCAGTTCGCCAAAGCCGCCAAACGCGCGCTGCACCGGCCCGCGCAGGGCGGAAATCTGGACCGCCGTCCCCCACATCCGCCGCTCCGGCGAGCAGGGCAGCGGGCAATGGCGCGGCGCGACCGCCAGCTTGATCGCCACTCCGCCGACAGCCAGATTATAATAGCCCGGCTCCGCAATCGCGGCGATCCAGCCCGCTGCGATATCGATGGGCCGGGTGACCCCGTTTTCATCGGTCAGCTCGGCGCGGCTATCCGGCATGGCAATGGGGGACGGCAGCCCCACTTCTGTCACCACCATCGGCGGCAGGCGATCAGCCAGGGCGGCGATTTCTGCGAAGCTGCCTTTGATTTGACGGGCGCTGCCAAACGCATAGCCGGATGCCGCAAGGATTGCCGCCAGCGCATCATCGGCTACGACCTGTTCGCACCCTTCGACATCGCGCCAGTGGCGCGAGATGCCAGCGGCTTCCGCCAGATCTCGCAGGCCAGGTGCTGATGGATTGGTCGTCATCGACCCAGCATCGCCCGCAATCCGCCCCTTGGCAACCGGGCGCGGTGGCCCATGCGGGCGATGATTTCGGCAGGGGCATGAATTAGCGGTTGCCGTCTGCGGCCAGCGCGGCATAGTCTGCGGCTTGGGATAAGATGACTGAAACGCAGGTTTGCGGCGTGCGCGGGTGGTATGCAACCAGTCCGCGCTTGCTTGAGCATCAAGGAGTTTCAGGTTCGTGTCAGCCAGTTCCACCAGCAAAATCCGCCTCCTAGAAGCACGCATCCTCGATGTCCTGCGGCACCGGGTCGGCAAGGATGAGCGCGCAGCCAAGCAGCATGACTGGTTTGCCGCGGCCGTTCTGGCGCTGCGCGATGACGTGATCGACCGCTGGATTGAATCGACCCGGCGAACCTATGACGCCGGTTCCAAGCGGGTCTATTATCTCAGCCTGGAATTCCTCATCGGCCGGCTGCTGCGCGATGCGCTGAGCAATATGGGCATGAGCCTCGAGATGACGCAAGCGCTGCGCGATCTCGGTCTTGATCTGGCGCAGCTGGAGGAACTGGAGCCCGATGCCGCACTGGGCAACGGTGGCCTAGGGCGGCTTGCCGCCTGCTTTATGGAGAGCCTCGCCAGCCTTGACATTCCGGCTTACGGCTATGGCATTCGCTATGTGAACGGCATGTTCCGCCAGCGGATCGATGATGGCTGGCAGGTGGAATTGCCCGAGACATGGCTGGCACACGGCAATCCGTGGGAATTCGAACGCCGCGAAAGCTGCTACCGGATCGGCTATGGCGGCGAAGTCGTGGCCAATGGCGAGAGCGTCGAGTGGCGCCCTGCCGAAGCGGTCGAGGCGATTGCGGTCGATACGCCGGTGGTCGGCTGGCGCGGCAAGCGGGTGAATACCCTGCGGCTGTGGACCGCGAGTGCGATCGATCCGATCAAGCTTGATGCCTTCAATGCCGGCGATCACATCGGCGCGCTGGCGGAAGAAGCGCGGGCCGCCAGCCTGGTGCGGGTGCTTTATCCGGCGGATTCATCCGCCGCCGGCCAGGAATTGCGGCTGCGGCAGGAGTATTTTTTCACCTCGGCCTCGATCCAGGACATCGTCCGGCGGCATGTCCAGTATCACGGCGATGTGCGCACTTTGCCCGACAAGGCGGCGATCCAGCTCAACGATACGCACCCGGCCGTGGCCGTGGCGGAAATCATGCGGCTGCTGGTCGATGTCCATGCGCTGGAATTTGACGAAGCCTGGGATGTCACCCG
>JANOBA010000096.1:0-16650 GCA_031411415.1 Novosphingobium sp. | reverse complement strand
GCTGAGCCCCAAGGGGATGGACAAGCCGCCGTATTGATCCTTCGACAGGCTCAGGATGAGCGGTCGTTGAGCATTTTGCAAACCCGCTCAGGCTGAGCCTGTCGAAGCCCATGCACTGACCTAACCCCGCCCGCTCCGGATCGCCGCGCCTGCCGCAAATGGCGCTAGTGCCAGCAGCACTAGGCTGGCCGCCGCGGTCAAGGCCAGCCCGCTTTCCGCTGCTGCCGACAGGCTCCCGGCGCCGAAGATCAGCAGCGGCACCGCCAGCGGGATCACCAGCAAACCGCCCAGCGCCGCGCCGCCTTTCAGGCCAGCGGTCAGCGCCGCGACGGTGACGCCCAGTGCCGCCAGCCCCGGCGTTCCCATCAGCAGGCCGAGTTCGACCATGCGCAATGTCTCGCCCGAAAGGCCCAGCAGCGCGGCGGCGGGCAGGGCGGCCAGCATCAGCGGCGGGCCGAAGCTCAGCCAGTGGGCCAGGATGCGCACCGCCGCGATCCATTCCTCTGATATGCCGCGCAAGGCCCATTGGTCGAAGAAGCCGAGTTCGATGTCGGGTTCGATCAGGCGGTCGAGCGGCAGAATGGCCGCGAGCAGCGCCGCCACCCAGATCACCCCGCCGCCGGTGCGCGCAAGCACAGCTGCGTCCGGGCCGACGGCAAAGGGAAACAGCATCGCGACCGCAAGGAAAAACAGCACCGGCAGCAAGGCCCCGCCGCCGCGCCCGCCCGACAGCAACAGGGCGAGATCGCGGCGCAGCAGCTGGAGCAATTGCGCGCTCATGCCGCGAAATCCGCCAAATCGAGCCGCGTCATATGGGGCAGCGCAAATGGCTGGTGCGAGGCGATGACGCAAATGCCGCCGGCCGCACAGTGCTCCGCCGCGAGTGTTTCAGCCAGCCTTGCCGCATCGGCGTCCAGCCCGTTGAGTGGTTCGTCGAGCAGCCAGATCGCTGCCTGCTGGCCGATCAGCCGGGCAAAAGCCGCGCGACGAGTCTGGCCGGTGGAAAGGTAGCGCACTGGCACATCGAGCAAGTGGGCGAGGCCCAGCCGGGCGGCGGCATTGTCGGACTCGCCGTCAATTCGCTGCCAGAAGGCCAGCGCCTTGCCCAGCGGCAGGCCGGGATCGAGCGCGGCGTTGCCGTCGATCAGGCCGACTGTGCCCGCCCGCTCCACTTCGCCCGCCCAGCTTGGCATCAGCCCGGCAAGGATGCGCATCAGGCTTGATTTGCCGATGCCGTTGGCGCCCGCAACCTGCAACGCCGCGCCCGGATTCAGCGCCAGCGACACGCCGGCAAACAGCACGCGCTCGCCGCGCCGGCAGGTGATATTCCGCGCAGTGAGACGGCAGGCTTGCATCAGGTGGGGCCTTAGGGGAAACCCTGCGCAGTGCCAAGGAGTGCCGCTATGCCGATTGCCCGCCTGACCCAAGCCGAATGCAATGCCGCGCTGGCCGAACTTCCCGGCTGGTCGCTCAGCGCCGATGGCCTCGCCATCTTGCGCGAATTCAAGTTTGCGGATTTCAGCGAGGCTTTCGGCTTTATGGCGCGAGTCGCGTTGGCGGCGGAGAAGGCGGACCACCATCCCGAATGGTCGAATGTCTATAACCGGGTGCAGATCACCCTGACGACCCACGATGCCGGCGGGCTGAGCAAGCGCGATGTGGCCATGGCGCGGGCGATCGATGCGATGTTCTGAGGCCTAGAGCGCCGGGTTGTTGTAGCAATGCCAGGTGAAGATCGCCAGCGCGCCGCGATGCGGGCGCCAGACTTCCGCCATTTCCCGGGTCAGCTTTTCCGAGGGCCGTTCCTCCAGCCCCAGCAATTTGTGCAGGCCCGCCTGCACTGCCAGATCGCCTGCCGGCCAGATGTCGCCGCGCCCTTCGGCGAACAGCAGGTAGATTTCGGCGGACCAGCGGCCGATGCCCTTGATCCGGGTGAGCTGCGTGATGGCCTGTTCGTCATCGGCGGGCAGGGTTTCGAAATCGACTTCTCCCGCTGCGACCAGTTCACACAGGCTCCGCAGATATCCCTGTTTCTGGCGCGAGAGCCCGCAGGCGCGAAGTTCGTCGAAGCTGGCGGCGAGCACGCGGGCGGGCTCGGGTTCGTCCCCCGCATATTCCGCGAACTTGCGCCACATCGATGCCGCCGCCGCCACGCTGACTTGCTGGCCGACGATGGTGCGCATCATCGTGGCGGCCCCGCGCGGGCGGATGCGCGGCTCGGGATAGCCCGCCAGCGCCAGCGCGCGGGCGAAAGCCGGCTCACGCGCGGCAACGCTGTCGAGACTTGCCTGCAACAGTTCGGCGCTCAATCCCATCTGGCTTCTTTCCTTCTTGCTGCACCTTCAACTTGCCAAAGCGCAGGCCTTTCAGTAGCAGCCGCCCAAATGCGCCAGCAAGGCTCACACCGCGTATAGCTCAGAGGACCAGCACTCATGCCGAATATCACAGTCATCAACCAGTCGGGCGAAGAAACCATTGTTGCAGCCGCCACCGGCCGCACGCTCATGGAAGTGATTCGCGACAACGGCTTTGATGAGCTGCTGGCGCTGTGCGGCGGCTGCTGCTCATGCGCGACCTGCCACGTGCATGTCGATCCGGCATTCGCCGACAAGCTGCCCAAGCTGAGCGAAGACGAGAACGACCTGCTCGACAGCTCGGACCACCGCAACGAATTCTCGCGCCTGTCGTGTCAGGTGCCAATCACCGACGCGCTTGAAGGCCTGCGCGTCACCATTGCTCAGGAAGATTGATCCGGGGAGGATTGATCAGCAGCCTCGCGCGGCCTAATCCCCCCGCATGACTGCTCCTGCTTACACCACCACGCTCGATCTTATCGGCAACACCCCGCTCGTCCTGCTGAAAGGGCCGAGCGAAGCCGCCGGCTGCGAGATCTGGGGCAAATGCGAATTTGCCAATCCTGGCGCCTCGGTGAAAGACCGGGCGGCGCTGTGGATTGTCCGCGATGCCGAGGCGCGCGGCACGCTTCTGCCCGGCGGCACGATTGTAGAAGGCACGGCGGGCAACACCGGCATCGGGCTGGCGCTGGTCGCCAATGCGCTGGGCTACAAGACGATCATCGTCATGCCCGAGACGCAGAGCCGCGAGAAAATGGATACGCTGCGGGCTTTGCGCGCCGAGCTGGTGCTGGTCCCCGCTGCGCCGTTTTCCAATCCCGGCCATTTTGTCCACACCTCGCGGCGGCTGGCCGATGAAACCCCGGGCGCGATCTGGGCCAACCAGTTCGACAATGTGGCCAACCGCAAAGCGCACATCGAATCGACCGCGCCGGAAATCTGGGAACAGATGGGCGGCCGGATCGATGGGTTCACTTGCGCAGCAGGCACCGGCGGCACCATCGCCGGAGTCGGCTTGGGCCTCAAAGCATTCGATGAGAACGTCGTCATCGCACTCAGCGATCCGCACGGCGCGGCGCTGTATAACTATTACGCCCATGGCGAATTGAAGGCCGAAGGCACGAGCTGGGCCGAGGGCATCGGGCAGGGGCGGATCACCGCAAACCTCGAAGGCGCGCCGATCGATGCGCAGTTTCGTATTTCCGACGCCGAGGGGATCGACTGGGTGGCGCGGCTGCTCGCCGAAGAAGGCCTGTGCCTGGGCCTGTCGTCGGGGATCAATGTTGCCGGCGCGGTCGCGCTGGGGAAGCAGCTGGTGGCCGATGGCCGCAAAGACGCGCGCGTCGCGACAATCCTGTGCGACACGGGCTTTCGTTATCTCTCATCGCTATACAACGCTGAGTGGTTGCGGGCGAAAGGCCTTCCGGTCTTCCCATGGCTGGCATGATCGGCTAAACGGGCCGCAATGGCTCAAACAAACCAGCCAACTATGGCGCGACCGGTCGCGGCGCCCCAGCATTATGCGCCTCCCTCCACGCGGGAGCTGCGCGCGCAAACTGTGCATCGTCTGTTGGTGGGCCTCGCTGGCCTTGCGGGAATGTTGCTGCTGGTGGGCTTGGCCAATATCATCATGACCCGCGCTCAGCAGAGCGAAAGCGAAATGCGCGGGCCCGAAAGCGCCAAGCAGAAAAACGCAGCAAGCGATCCGCTCGCAGACATTGGTGTTGCCCCGGCGGCAACGCCCAGTGGCGGCAATTCAACTGGAAAAGCCGGCCATTAGCCCTTTGGTGACGCTGGCGCGCACTGTGCTGCTCTGCGCGGCACTGGCGCTGGGGGCCTGCGCGAAGGCAGGCGTCGGCGACGGACCGCAAGCGGCCGCCAAGCCGCTGGGCCTGTTCACCAGCCTGCCGATCTACTGGTCCGAGAGCGCCGACTTGCACGGCCTGCTGCGTAGCGATGCGCCGCCGCACTGGGCCTTGGCGGCCTTGCGCCGACATGGCGATCTGCGGTTGCTGGACAGCCTCGGCGCGTCCGGGCTGGATGGGCAAGACGGCCTTGCCAATATCGCCACGCTGGTGATGGCGCAGCCGCGTGCGCTGTCGGGGGCTGAGAACGTGGCGCTCGATGCGTGGGTGCGGGGCGGGGGGCGGCTCTTGCTGTTTGCCGATCCGATGCTGACCGGCGAATCGGCCTATCCGATTGGCGACAAACGCCGCCCGCCGGATGTGGTCCTGCTTTCACCGATCCTGACGCACTGGAAGCTGCGGCTCGAATTCGACGAGGATCAGCCCGCCGGCGAACATGTGGTCGATGCGGGCGGCATTGCCCTGCCGGTGAACCTGCCGGGGCGGTTGCTGGTGGCGCCGGGGTCGCGGCATTGCACAGTGCAGGGGGATGGCGTGCTTGCCCTGTGCCGGTTGGGTAAGGGCTGGGTGCTGCTGATCGCCGACGCGGCGCTGCTCGAACAGCACGGCGATCCGCTGAGAGACGGGCGCAGCGCGGTACTCGAACGACTGCTGGACCGGCTTGCAGTCGCGCAGTGAGAGGCGTTGCCGACTCGACCGGTGGCAAATTCGGGGATGGCGCGGGAAACCCCACGCAAACCGGCGGATATGCACAGTCTCAGGGCACTTCATGGCGGAACAAAAATGCAACACTTTCAACGGGGCGGGGATTTAAGCACAAGAAAATAAACAAATAAAAATTCTATCCCCAAAAATCCCGTAAAATCCCTAAAAATCCCTTCCCTCTGCGGCGCGCGCGGGTTAGTAAACTCGTCCATCGGCATGATTGTCCGCTCGATTCCGCATTTGCGGAACCAGCCTGTGCGCGCCTGCGTTCCGGCGGCGGGGAAGCTTTGCCGATAGCAGGGGCCAATTTCGGGGGCTGCCCTGCGTTCGGGGGGGCTTGGTTCGGTGGAGGCTTTTCAGCCAATTGGATATGGGGGTCAGGAATTCTCGCTGATAGGCGAGAAGGACCGCTTTGTCCTGCCCCAGCCATTCCGCAAGGACGTCGAGCTTGCCAGCGAAGGCGCCAATGTCCTGTGCCTCGCCAAGCATCCCCGCTGGGCCTGCCTCACCGGCTTTGGCACCTTGCGCACGCGCGGCTTCGAGTTCGAACTTGACCGCGAAGATGCCCGCGCACTGGCCACCGGCGCAGAATTTGACCGCGATGTGCGCTCGGGCCAGCTGTGGACATTCACCAAGGTGGCGTTCGATGGCAGCGGCCGTTTCCAGATCCCGGAAAAGCTGATCGGCGTCGGCAACATCGGCGACCAGATCTATTTTCGCGGCGGCAGCCCGTTCTTCACCATCTGGAACCCGGAAGAGCTCGCCAAGATGGGCGCGGGCTGGGAAAGCGATCTGGCCGCATGCCACATCATGCAGCGTGAGGCACTGGCCAAGGCGCGGCGCAAGTGAACCCCCGCCCTTCCGCAAGCGCTCCCCACATCCCCGTCCTGCTGGACGAAGTGATTGCCGCGCTGGAGCCGCAGCCAGGCAGCCTGGTGATCGACGCGACATTTGGCGCGGGCGGCTATACCCGCCGGCTGCTCGATATGGGCGCGACTGTCCATGCCTTTGACCGCGATCCCGATGCTTTGGCACTGGGCGCGGACTGGCCCGAAACCCGCAGCGATCCGCCGCGCCTCGTGCTCCACGCCCGCCGCTTTTCCGAAATGGTCGAGGCGATGGCATCTGCCGGGATCGCCAGCGTTTCTGGACTGGTGATGGATATTGGCGTTTCATCGATGCAGCTCGATCAGGCGGCGCGCGGCTTTGCCTTTGCCAGCGATGGCCCGCTCGACATGCGCATGAGCCAGGAAGGCCCCAGCGCCGCCGATTTCGTCAACGAGGCCGATGAGGCCGACATTGCCGACGTGCTCTATCGCTATGGCGAGGAACGCCAGTCGCGCCGGGTGGCTCGCGCCATCGTCGCCGCCCGTCCACTGGGCACGACTGGCGAGCTCGCCCGCGTTGTCCGAAAGGCGCTGGGCTACCGGCCCGGCGCGCCAAAAGACCCCGCAACCCGCAGCTTTCAGGCGATCCGCATTCATGTGAACGGCGAGTTGGACGAGCTCGAAGCAGGCTTGCGGGCTGCCGAGGCATTGCTGGGCAATGGCGGCCGGCTCGCGGTGGTCTGTTTCCACAGTCTTGAAGACCGCATGGTGAAACAATTCCTGCGCGATGCCAGCGGCGCGGCTGCGGGCGCCTCGCGGCATCTGCCGCAGGCTCAGCAGGAACCGGCGCGTTTTGCCCTGCTGGGCAAAGCCGTGCGCGCCGGTGAGGCCGAACTGGCGCGCAATCCCCGCGCACGTTCGGCCGTGTTGCGCGCTGCGCTGCGCACCGATTGCCCGCCGCGCAGGGATGCTTCCGGACAAAGGAGGGCTGCATGAACTTCAACCGCGATTATGTCCGCTCGATGGGCTGGGCATTCGTGCTCATGGTCTGTTTCGCCGTGACCATGGCGCTGACCGTGCGGGTCAATGCCCTGAAAAGCGAAGTCCGTCTGGCCGAACGCCAGCTGATTTCGCTCAAACGCGAGAAGATATTCCTCGAAACCGAAATCGAGACGCGCGGCAACCAGCAACAGCTGCGCGCGCTCAATGACATCGAATTCGGCTATCAGGCGCCCACGGCCGGGCAATATCTCGCCAGTGAACGCCAGCTCGCCGCGCTGGGCAAGCCTGCCGCCGCCGATGCTCCCGCGCCGGTCCGCGTTGCCGCCGCGCTGGATGAAACCGAACAGTTGCCATTTGCCGCGATGGTCTCGCCGCTCACCGGCAAGGCGATGGCCGCAGAGGTCCAGACCAGCAGCCGCGAAAGGCCTGTCGATGCCGCAGGTCTATCGCATCGGCTCTCGCAGGCTCCGCGCCGGGGGGTGATGGCCGAATGAGCGCCATCAGCGTCACCGCTACGATTGCGCCCGGCCGACGCCAGCTGGTCAATGTCCGCCGCCAACTGGTCCTGACGGCGAAACTGCGCATCCTGCTGTTGCTCGCGGCTTTCGGAGCAGTGGCGCTGACCGCGCTGTTGCGCATTGCCCTGCTCGGCGTGCTTGAGCCGGTTTCCTCGCGCCAGTCGATGGCCGATGCCCTGTTGCCGCCGCGCGGCGATATTGTCGATCGCAACGGCGTCGCGCTGGCCCGCGCGTTTCCCGCCTATTCGCTGTGGTTCAACCCCAAGGCGATGGGCGATGGCGGCCCGCCGCTGGTCAAGAGCCCGCGCGAGGTTGCCGCCGCGCTGGTGCAGATATTCCCCGGCGAGGACGAAGCGCGGCTGACCGCCGTGCTCAGCGGCAGCGAGCCGGGATACCTGCGCCGCCGCATCCTGCCCGAGGAAGCCAACCGCGTGCATGCACTGGGCGAACCGGCAATTGAATCTCCCTTCGAGAACGAACGGCTCTATCCGCAAGGTTCGATGGCCGCGCACGTGCTGGGCTTCGTTGCCGCCGACGGGCATGGCCGGGTGGGCATGGAGCAGGTCTATGACGACCGGCTGACCAACCCGGCAAGCCGCGGCACCCCTGCCATGCTCTCGCTCGACTTGCGCGTTCAGGGCGCGCTCGAGGATGAATTGGGCCGCGGCATGCGCGAGACCAATGCCATCGGCGCGGCGGGCATCGTGCTCGATGTTGATAGCGGCGAAGTGCTGGCGCTGGCCTCGCTGCCTTCGTTCAACCCCAACTTGATCGACAGCGCGGGCGCGGCGAACATCTTCAACCGCTTCACCAATCAGGTCTATGAGCTGGGCTCGACTTTCAAGCCGATCACCATTGCCGCCGCCATCGATGCCGGGGTGGTGACTGATTTCTCCAAGCGCTATCCGTCGGACAAGCCGCTCAAGGTCGGCAACCAGCAAGTCCGCGACAGCCACATACTGGGCGCCTCGCTCAACATTCCCGAAGCGCTGATCCATTCCTCCAACATCGTCACCGCGCAAGTTGCCGACCAGCTTGGCGGCGTGCGGCTCAATGCGACGATGCGTTCGCTGGGGATGAACGAGCGGCCGTATATCGAGCTGCCGGCGCGCGGGTTTCCGCTTTGGCCGAGCGGGCAATGGTCGCGCATCACGACGATGACCGTCTCCTATGGCCACGGCATCGCGGTCACCCCGCTGCATCTCGCCTCGGCCTATGCGGCGCTGGTCAACGGCGGCATCTGGCGCCCGGTAACGCTTGAAAAGCTCGCCCCCGGCCAGGCCCCGGAAGGCCGCCGCATTTGGAAGGCCTCGACCAGCGCGCGGATGCGCCAGCTGCTGCGGATGATCGTGGTCGACGGCACCGGCAAGAAGGCTGACGCCCCCGGATACCGGGTCGGAGGCAAAACCGGTTCGGCCGAAAAGCCGGGCGCGAACGGCTATCGCAAAAGCTCGCTGGTCGCCACATTCGCCGCCGCTTTCCCGATGGACCGGCCGCGTTATGTTATCATCGCCATGCTTGACGAGCCACAAGGCACCGCCGCCACTTCGGGCCAGCGCACCGCCGCCTGGAACGCCGCGCCGATTGTTGGCCGGGTGGTCCCGCGCATCGGGCCATTGCTGGGCATTATGCCCGATGACAGCCGCGACGTCGACATCAGCGACCTGTCGCCGCTGGTTGCGGGCGGGGCCAAGGAATGAGGCTCGCAAGCCTTGCAGCAGGAGCGGGCATCAGCTTGCCGACGGGTATGGATGCAGCGGTGACCGGCTTTGCCATCGATCACCGCAAGGTTGCGCCCGGCACGGTGTTCGGAGCCTTCCAGGGCGCGGCGGTCAACGGGGAGGACTTTATCCCGGCGGCGGTCGCTGCCGGCGCGGTCGCCGTGGTGGCGCGCAGCGAGGCGCAGGTTGCCGGCGCAATCCACATTGCCGATGCCGAGCCGCGCCGCGCCTTTGCCCGGCTGGCGGCGCGATTCTTTACTCCGGTTCCCGCCGTTACGGTCGCCGTCACCGGCACCAACGGCAAGACCTCGGTCGCCGAGATGACCCGCCAGATCTGGCGCATGGCCGGGCACAGCGCCGCCTCGATCGGCACACTTGGGGTGACCACCAGCGACGAGAGCATTTCCACTGGCCTCACCACGCCCGATATCGTCACATTCCTCGCTAATGTCAGCGGTCTTGCGCGCGAAGGGGTCAGCCATCTGGCTTATGAGGCTTCAAGCCACGGACTTGCGCAGTTCCGCAGCGAAGGGCTTGCCGTCATCGCCGGGGCTTTCACCAACCTCAGCCGCGATCACCTTGATTATCACGCGACGATGGCAGACTATTTCGCAGCCAAGATGCGCCTGTTCGATGAAGTGGTGGGCGATGGCGGCGCGGCGGTGATCTGGGCGGATGATGCCTGGTCGTCGCAGGCGATTGGCCATGCCGAGCGGCGCGGCCTCAAGGTGATGACAGTGGGTGAAGCGGGAGCCACGCTGCGGCTTGTCTCGCGCACCCCAACCCAGCTCGGCCAGACGCTGGAGATCGAATATGCGGGCACCACCCGCAAGGTCGCACTGCCGCTGATCGGCGCATATCAGGCGGCCAATGTGCTGGTCGCGGCTGGCCTTGTGCTGGCAACCGGAGGCGCGGCGGATGCCACGTTTGATGCCGTGGCGCGGCTCCAGCCAGTGCGCGGGCGGCTTGAGCACGCGGCGATCACGCCTGCCGGCGCGCCGGTCTATGTTGATTATGCCCATACTCCCGATGCGCTGGAGGCTGCCATTGCGGCGCTGCGACCACATGCGCGCGGGCGGATTATTGTGGTTTTCGGCGCGGGCGGGGATCGCGATGCCGGCAAGCGCCCGGAAATGGGCGCGGCCGTATCGCGCCACGCCGATCTCGCCATCGTGACCGACGACAACCCGCGCGGCGAGGACCCGGCGGCGATCCGCGCCGCAGTGCTGGCGGGTGCAGGGGTGGGCACGGGGACAGCAAAAACTCTGCGTGAAATTGCCGATCGCCGCGCCGCCATTGCCGCCGCCATTGCCGAAGCCGGCGCGGGCGACATCGTGTTGATCGCCGGCAAAGGCCACGAGCAGGGCCAGATCATCGGCAGCGGACCGGCCATGCGGGTGCTGCCTTTCGACGACATCGCCGTGGCCCGCGACTGCGCCGCCCCGCTTCCAAGGAAAACCGCATGAATGCCATCAGCCGAATTCTAGAATGGCCGGTCGCCGCCAATGACGATGTGCCGCTCGCCCTGTGGAGCGCGGAGGCGCTGGCCGAGGCAATGGGCGGCAAGCCATCGGCACGGTTTGTTGCCTCAGGCGTCGAGATAGATTCGCGCGATGTCGTGGAGGGCGACCTGTTTTTCGCTCTTCAGGGCGAGGCGATGGACGGGCACCGGTTCGCCGATATGGCCATGGCCAAGGGCGCGGTGGCGGCAGTGACGGACCGGGCGGTGGACGGCTGCCATGTGCAAGTGGCCGATACCACTGCGGCACTGATGGCGCTGGGCCGCGCCGCGCGCGCGCGCAGCCAGGCGACGATCATCGCCGTGACGGGTTCAGTCGGCAAGACCGGGGTGAAGGAGGCTATTTTTGCTGCTCTGGACCGGGCGAGCCGGGGGGCTGCGCACCGATCAGTGAAAAGCTACAACAACCACATAGGCGTGCCGCTCAGCCTTGCGCGGCTGCCGGCACGGGCCAAGTTCGGCATATTCGAGATGGGCATGAACCATGCCGGCGAGATTTCCGCGCTGACCCGGCAGGTGCGCCCGCACATCGCTGTGATCACCACGATTGCGCCTGCACACATCGAAAATCTGGGTAGCGAGGAAGCGATTGCGCTTGCCAAGGCCGAGGTCTTCGAAGGGCTGGAAGGCGTGGACGGCAAGGCCGGCGGCATTGCCATCATCCCCGCTGACTCGCCCCATTTTGCCAGCCTCAAAGCCAGCGCCGAGGCCCACGGCCACCGCGTCGTCTCGTTCGGACGTGCCGATCATGCCAGCATCCGCCTGCTCGATGCCGTGCCGGCAGAAGGCGGCGGCTCGCTGGTTACGGCCGATCTGGGCGACCGGCGGTTGTGCTATACGGTGGCGGAGCCCGGCGATCACTGGGTGATCAATTCGCTCGCCGTGATGGCGGCAGTGCGCGCGGCGGGCGCCGATCTGGGCGCCGCCGGGCTTGCGCTGGCCGAAATGACCGGCCTTGCCGGGCGCGGCGCGCGGCAGGAAATCGCGGTGGAAGGCGGACCTGCGCTGCTGATCGATGAAAGCTACAACGCCAATCCCGCCTCGATGCGCGCCACGCTGACGCAATTGGGCCGCACCCCGGCGCGCCGGCGTATCGCCGTGCTGGGCGCGATGAAGGAACTGGGCAGCCATGGCCCGGCCTTCCATGCCGCGCTGGCTGGGCCGTTGGCCGCCGCTGGGGTCGATTTTGCCGTGCTGGTGGGCGAGGAAATGGCGGTTTTGGCTGCTGAACTGGGGAAAGAGGGGGGCGCTGCGCTTGGCAAAGTGCTGCCTCACGCGCATTGCCTAAGCCCGGCGGAGGCGGAAGCGGCGTTGCAGGAATATGGCTTGCAGCGCGGCGATGCGATTCTGGTCAAGGGGTCGAATTCGGTGGGTCTGGGCGCGCTGGTTGCCGCCCTCATTGCCAAACAAGGTTAGGTTCGCAGGTAAATGCTCTATCTCCTCGCCGAGCAGTTCCATTTCGAAGGTCTTGCGAACCTCATTCGCTATCAGAGTTTCCGCGCCGGTGCTGCGCTGATGACCGCGCTCGCCATTGGCCTGATCATCGGCCCGCGTTTCATCAACATGCTGCGCGTGCGCCAGGGCAAGGGCCAGCCGATCCGCGAAGACGGTCCGCAGAGCCACTTCGCCAAGCGCGGCACGCCGACCATGGGCGGGCTGATGATCCTGATCTCGCTGGTCGTGGCCATGCTGCTTTGGATGGACCTGACCAATCCGTTCGTCTGGGCCTGCCTTGCGGTGACCACCGGTTTCGGCGCGATCGGCTTCATGGACGACTATGACAAAGTCACCAAGAGCAGCCACAAAGGGGTCTCGGGCCGAGTGCGTCTGCTGGCGGAATTTGCCGTGGCCGGCGTGGCCTCGTGGCTGATCGTCAGCCAGATCAGTACGAACCTGTATGTGCCGTTTCTCTCAGGCCACTATATTCCGCTGGGGCCGTTTTATTATGTCTTCGCTGCTTTCGTCATGGTCGGCGCGGGCAATGCGGTGAACCTCACCGACGGGCTCGATGGCCTGGCGACCATGCCAGTGATCATTGCCGCCGGGGCCTTTGCGATCATCGCCTATCTGGCGGGCCGCGCCGATTTTTCCGGCTATCTCGGCATTCCGCATGTGCCGCGCGCGGGCGAACTGGCGATCCTGTGTGCCGGGATTATGGGGGCAGGGCTTGCCTTCCTGTGGTTCAACGCGCCGCCCGCCGCTGTGTTCATGGGCGATACCGGCAGTCTGGCGCTGGGCGGCGCGCTGGGGGCCATTGCGGTCGCCGCGCATCATGAGATCGTGCTGGCCATCGTCGGCGGGCTGTTCGTGCTGGAAGCTGCATCGGTGATCATCCAGGTGTTCTGGTTCAAGCGCACCGGCCGCCGGGTGTTCCGCATGGCGCCGATCCACCACCATTTCGAACAAAAGGGCTGGTCCGAGACGACTGTCGTGATCCGCTTCTGGATTGTTGCCATCGTGCTCGCGGTGATCGGGCTTTCCACGTTGAAGCTGCGGTGAGCCGGGCGGGATGATCACCAGCACCGCCTTTGTCGGCAAGCGTTTCGTGGTCCTTGGCCTCGCGCGATCGGGCGCGGCTGCGGTTGCGAGTCTGCTGGCAAGCGGCGCAAAAGTAACCGCATGGGACGCGCGCGAGGAACCGCGTAATGCGATGGCGGCAAAGCATGGCGAGGCACTGACTTTCGAAGACCCGGTGACCGCCGATCTTGCCGGCTATGACGCCATCGTCGTCTCGCCCGGCGTGCCGCTGAACCGCCACCCGATTGCCGAAGTGGCCGCGCGCGCCGGCGTGCCGCTGATCGGCGATATCGAATTGTTCGCGCTGGCCCGGCCCGATCTGCCCGCACACCGCGTCGTCGGGATCACTGGCACCAACGGCAAATCGACCACCACCGCGCTGGTCCACCATCTGCTGAAAAGCGCCGCGTTGCCGGTGCGGCTGGGTGGCAACATCGGCCTGCCGGTGCTGGAGCAGGAGCCGCTGGCCGCGGGCGGGGTCTATGTGCTGGAGCTGTCGAGCTATCAGATCGACCTGTTGCAAAGCCTGGCCTGCGATGTTGCAGCATTGCTGAATATCACCCCCGATCACCTTGATCGCTATGCCGATTTCGCCGCTTATGCCGCATCCAAGGCGCGGCTGCTGGCGATGCAGAGCCCCACGCAGCATGCCGTGTTCGGCGTTGGCGATGCTGAAACCTCGGCTATTGCCGATACCGAAAGCGCGCGCCGCCCCGCCGAATTTATCCACCGCGTCGCCGGCGCCGATCTTGCCGCACTCCAGCCGGACTGGCCTTCGCTGCAAGGCCCGCACAACCTGCAAAACGCCGCCGTCGCGGTCGCCATCGTCGAGGCGCTGGGGCTCTCGCCCAGCCAGTGGCGCGCCGCCATGCCAAGCTTTCGCGGGCTGCCGCACCGCATGGAGCGCGTCGCCGAGGCCAACGGCGTGCTGTTCATCAACGACAGCAAGGCGACCAATCCCGCCTCTACCGCCCCGGCTCTGGGGGCCTTTCCGCCGCGCGCGGATATGGGCGGCCGCAAGCGCATCCACTGGATTCTCGGCGGCCTGCCCAAGAGCGACAGCCTTGAGGAATGCACGCCGTTTTTCGGCAATGTCGCGGCGGCCTATGTCATTGGCGAGGCGGGTCCGCTGTTCGCCCAGTTGCTCGAAGGGCACATGCTGGTGCACCGCTCCGAAATGCTGAGCGAAGCGATCCGTCTGGCGATTGTTGCGGCACTGCCCGGCGACATCGTCATGCTTTCGCCTGCCTGCGCCAGTTTTGACCAGTTCCGCGACTATGAGGCGCGCGGCGATGCCTTCCGCCAGCTGGTCGAGTGCTTGCTTGAACAGTCAGCCGAGTCTGGCGACGGCACCACGGGAGCGCAGTGATGGCAACACATCCTCCAATCGTGCCGGGTGCACTGGGCCAGACCGGCGGCGGGGCAAAGCGCTTCCGGCGCGGGCGGCGCAGCGAGCTGGCAATCTGGTGGCGCGAGATCGACCGGGTGTTGTTGGCGCTGGTGTTGACCCTGATGGCGATCGGTACGGTCGCGGTTGCGGCGGCTTCGCCGGCGAGCGCGCGGCGGCTTTCGACTTCTGCGGTCAAGCTGCAAGAGCTACATTTCTTCGCGCTGCATCTGCGCTGGCAGCTCCTCGGGCTCGCCGCAATGTTGGGTGCTTCGATGTTGCCGCGCGACATGGCGCGGCGCGCGGGTATCGTGCTGGGCTTTGCCATGCTGGCCGCGCTGGTGCTGGTGCCGGTGATCGGCACCTCGGTGAACGGCGCCCAGCGCTGGCTCAATCTTGGCGTCTCGCTCCAGCCGTCCGAATTCCTCAAGCCGGCCTTTGCCATCGGGCTCGCATGGATTCTGTCATGGCGGGTGCGCGATCCCGATTTGCCGGTGATGCGGCTGAGCGTGGGGCTGATGGCGCTGGTCGCCGGCCTGCTGATGGCCCAGCCAGACTTCGGCTCGACCTTGCTGTTCGGCTGCGTCTGGTTTGCGCTGATGCTGCTTTCCGGGCTGGAAGTGCGCAAGATACTCGCGTTCGGGGCTGCCGGCATTGCCGCGCTGGTTGCGACCTATGTGTTCTATGACAATGCCCGTCACCGCATCGATGCCTATCTTGGCGGCGGCTCGGCGTTCGATCAGGTGGACCTTGCCCAGCGCACGTTGCTGGCTGGCGGCTGGACCGGCACCGGGCTGTGGCTGGGCCAGCGCAAACTGGCGCTGCCCGAGGCGCATACCGACTATATCTTCTCGGTGATCGGCGAGGAATTTGGCCTGCTCGCCTGCGCCGCCGTGGTCTTGCTCTATGTCGCCGTCGTGGTCCGGGTGCTGATGCGGCTGATGGAAGAGGATGACCTGTTCAGCCTGCTCGCCGCCGCCGGGCTCACCGCGCAGATCGGCGGACAGGCCTTCATCAACATCCTCGTCAACCTGCAGCTGTTCCCCTCCAAGGGCATGACATTGCCGCTGATTTCCTATGGCGGCTCGTCAACGGTCGCCTTGTGCCTGGGCGTTGGCTTCCTGCTGGCGATTACCCGGCGCAATCCATTCATCAAAGGCGAGAGCCTGCCGCCGCGCACAAAAAGAGGGCAATCATGAGCGGAGCTACGCGCCACTATGTGCTGGCCGCCGGCGGCACCGGCGGGCACCTGATCCCTGCCTTTGCGTTGGCACGTGAGCTGGAGCAGCGCGGGCACCATGTCGCGCTGATCACCGATGCGCGCGGCGCGGCAATTCCGGGGCGGCCTTCGGCGTTGACCGCACATGTCCTGCCCGCGGGACGGATTTCCGGCTGGAACCCGCTCGGCTGGGCGAAGGGCCTCACCGCGATTGCCGAAGGCCGGCGCATGGCGCTGCGCCTGTTTGAAAGTTTCGAGCCCTCCGCCGTGGTCGGCTTCGGCGGCTATCCCGCGCTGCCCGCGCTGCTCGCCGCCAGCTCGGCAAAGATCCCGACCGTGATCCACGAGCAGAACGCCGTGCTCGGCCGGGTCAACCGGCTGCTTGCGGGCCGGGTCGATGCCATCGCCACCGCCTATGCCCAGGTTGACCGGCTGGCCGAAAAGCATGCGCCCAAGGTGCACCTTGTGGGCAATCCGGTGCGCGCCGAAGTGCTCAGCCTTCGCGATCAGCCGTTCCCGCCGTTCACCGAGGAAGGCCTGCTGCGTATTCTCGTCACCGGCGGCAGTCAGGGCGCGCGAGTGCTTTCCGAAGTGGTGCCCGATGGCCTCGCGATGCTGCAGACCGCGTTGCGCCTGCGGCTGCAAGTCACCCAGCAATGCCGGCCTGAGGATATCGAGGCTGTGCGGGCACGCTATGCCGGGCACGATATTCCCGCCGAACTCGGCACTTATTTTGAAGACATGGCTGGGCGCCTTGCCGATGCCCACTTGTTCATCGGCCGTGCGGGCGCCTCGACGATTGCCGAGCTGACCGCGGTTGGCCGCCCGGCGATCCTGGTGCCGCTGCCGATTGCGACCGACGATCATCAGGCCGCCAATGTCCGCGAAATGGTGGCGGCGGGCGGCGCGCGGGCGATCCGGCAGGAGAAGTTTACCGGGGCCGAGCTTGCCAAGCAAATACAGGCCATGGCGCAGCATCCCGAAACACTGGCCAATGCCGCGCACGCCGCGTGGAA
>JANOBA010000095.1:0-4824 GCA_031411415.1 Novosphingobium sp. | reverse complement strand
GCGGACTTGCCCGCCGCTTCGCCGCTGAGGGTGCCAATGTCGTGCTGGGCGATGTTGTGCCGGGTGACGCGGAGGGCCTGGTGCACGATATTGTATCGGCAGGTGGGAGTGCGGTTGCAACCCGGCTGGATGGTGCCGACGAGGCTTCTGCCGATGCTGCTGTGGCGCTGGCCTGCAATCGGTTCGGCGGGCTGGACGGGATGCATGCCAATTTCGCCAACTTCATCGAACAGGATGACAGTGTTGGCGCACTGGAATTGCCGCTGGCGGATTTTGACGAGACGATGCGGGTCAACTTGCGCGGCTACCTCGTGTGTACGCGCGCCGCAGTCCCCGCATTGCTCGAACATGGTGGCGGCAGTCTGATCTACACCAGTTCGCCTGCCGCATGCAAAGGCGAACCGATCCGTCTTGCTTATGCCGTCGCCAAGGCCGGTGTCGAGGCTCTTATGCGTCATGTTGCCAACCGCTATGGCGCCAATGGCATCCGGGCCAATTGCATAGCACCGGGGACGACCGTCCATCCAAAGGTTGAGGCACAACTCGACGACGATACCCGCGCCTGGTTGCTCGATATGGCAATCATAAAGTCCCGGTTCGGACGGCCGGAGGACATCGCGGCCATGGCTGCGCTGCTGATGGCGGATGAAGGATCCTACATCACCGGGCAGGTCATAGGTGTGGACGGCGGCGTGACGATGCGCAGCTAGTGCACGCGGACGGGCAGAAATTTCCGATTCCGGGTTTGGGAGCAGACATCTTGGGTATTTCCGATGAAATGGACGAAATGATCGAAGCCGGAAATCATGGACTGGCGCTGCACCATGCCGGCAGCTGATCCAAAAGGCCCGGCGGCGAACTCGGACACCCGGACACGCATTCTCGACGCGACAGAAGAGCTCATGCTCGAGGAAGGCTACGCCGGGGTCAGTTCGCGCAAGGTTTCCGCCAAGGCAGGCCTCAAATCCAAGATCCTGCATTACTATTTTTCGACGATGGACGATTTGTTCATAGCCGCCTTCCAGCGCCGCGAAGATGAGCATTTCACGCGCTTTACCGGTGCAGCAGCGTCAAGCGCTCCGCTGCGCGACCTGTGGTCGCTCAGCATCGATGCGGCGAGCAGCAAGCTATACCTCGAATTCAACGCGCTGGCCTCTCACCGGCCCAAGGTGCGCGACTTCATTGCGCGGTCCAACACACGCGACCGGACGTCCATGACGACCGCACTGCGAGCCGTTTTTATGAAAAGCGGCATCGATGCCGGACAATTTCCCCCCGATGTTGTGGCCACGGTCATCGCCGGAATGGCGCGGGTATTTGCGACCGACAAGGCACTTGGGACCGATGCGGGACATGCCGGGGTGCTGCGAATTGTCGATTCTCTACTCGCAAGGATCGAGCCGAACGCAGAGCGACCGGGCAAGGGCGATCTTGCGGGAATGGGCCATACAGGAGAGACCGATGCCGACGATCAATGATCTCGAACTGGAAACGTTACCAATCGCAAGTGCGGAATTTGGCGAAGATCCGATGCCCTGGTTTGGCAAGGCCCGCCAGAAGCACGCCTGGCTGGCCGCTAGCGAGATTGGCTTCGTCATCACCGGCTACAAGGCTATCGACGATATTCTGCGGCTTGACGACAAGCTGACGATGCCCGGCGAGGCTATCGTCGATATCATGGGCGCGCAAGGCACCGGCTGGGGCGACTTCGCGGTCGATCAGATGCTGGTTGCTTCGGGCGAGCGCCACAAGCGGCTGCGCGGCAGCGCCAGCGCGGCCTTCGGACCCGGAAACGTCAAGCGCCTGCGCCCGCTGATGCGCGAGACTGTTTCCACGATACTCGACGAATGGGCACCCAAAGGCGCCTTCGACTTCACCGAATTTGCCTCCCAGTTTCCCGTACGCGTTATGTTCGCCCTGCTCGGCACCTCGACCGAACACTTGCCCAGTATCATCAAGTATCTCGAAATCCACGGCGAGAGCTTCAATCTCGAGGTCGAGAAGATGCCGGTAATCGAGGACGGCTACCAGCGGCTCTGGAACTTCGTTGACGGCCTGATCGCCGAGCAGGGCACCGATGGCGGCCAGGGCGACTTGCTCGATGTCATGATTGCCGCGCGGGAAAATGGGCAGGTGAACGACAAAGAATTGCACCAGCTCCTTATCCTGATGTTCGCCGCAGGGTACGATACCACCAAGAACCTGCTCATCCTGCTGATGCGCTCGCTTCTCGACAACCCAGACGTCTATCGCCGCTGCGGCGAGGATTCCGACTACGCCAGGAAGGTCGTGAAGGAGCAACTGCGCTTCGCGACTCCATCGAACACGATGCGCTTGGTGTCGGAAGGGTTCGAATATGATGGCGTCGAAATTCCGGCAGGCACGATGCTGATATTCCCGCTCACGATATCCGGCCGCGATCCGGCGGTGTTCAGCGATCCGATGGCGTTCAATCCGGATCGGCCGGAAAAGCAGCCCAGCCAGGCTTTCGGACGCGGCATGCATATGTGCCTCGGCCAGTTCCTCGCCGTGGCCAATGTCGAGGAGGGCATCCACTTGATCGCCCAGCGCATCGCCAAACCGCGCCTCGTGGGCAAGGTGAAGTGGAAGCCGTTCCCCGGCGTATGGGGTATCACATCGCTTCCGATCGAGTTTGATCCAGTTCCTGCGGAGGCAGCGTCAGCCTGATAGCCAACTCCTAGACGACATATATTGGGCGCCCGGAAACACGCTGGCAGACCGAAATACCTGCCGTGAACGCCCCATGTGCGGTCACCCAACTTATGGTTTGGACTGAGCTGAGAAACCGACAGCTTATGGGACCGGTGCTGGGCCGCCTGAATGGCGTGGTTAGGGCGAATGTGGCCCCGGACATTCGATTGAACGTCAGCGCAAAGCTCGCATCTTGAACCGCGAGCAGCCGCGGACGCTGCCGTCACTTCTGCTGCTGGCGCTGGTACTCGCGTCCGGTGCGGTAATGCTGCGTGTTTTCAGCACAGTGCAAGAAAGCGCCAAGGCCGAGCTCGGTCTCAGCGACTTTCAGCTTGCGCTAGTCCAAGGCCTGGCGGTCTCGATCCCGCTAGCCCTGCTTTCAATCCCGGTGGGTATCGCGGTAGACCGCACTCGGCGTGTGCGCCTGTTACTGGCAACATCAGCAGTCTGGACGCTGGGGCTCGATGTTCACTGTCTTTGCCGGTTCCGTTGAAACACTGTTCGCCGCGCGCATATTCACCGGGATCGGCGCAAACATCGCCACCACAATTGCGATTTCCATCGCGGCTGATCTCAGCCCGCCCGAACGACGCGGGCGGAGCCTGCTCGTCCTGACGGTCGGGCAATATGCCGGCATGGCATTATCATTCGCGTTGGGCGGCCAGCTCCTGGGTGTGTTCAAGCACGGCGGCCTGCTCGGCCAGTCCGACTGGCGTAGCGTTCACCTCGCGCTTGGATTGGCCAGTGCGGTCGTAACTGTTGCCATCCTGGCATTGCGCGAACCATCGCGGCGCGAGCAGGAGGCTATCAATCCTCCGCCCCGGCAAATCATGAGCGAGCGCTGGGCCCGGCGGCTATTTCTCATCCCCCTATTCCTTGGCCAGGTCGGCGTTTTCATGGTCGATTCGACCGCGACGATCTGGGCTGTCCCGGTGCTCCGACGCGATCTTGGCCTCGCCGCTGAGAATGTCGCGGGATGGATGGGGGCCGTTGTGTTCTCGGCTGGCGTCGTCGGCGCGCTGGTCGGCGGCTTTGCTGCGGACTTCGGCCATCGTAAGGGGGGCCGCGGGGGCGTGCTGATCGGGGCTGTCATCGCATCGGTGCTCGCATTGCCGGCCGCAGCCTCCCATAGCGGAGAGCGCGCAACTCTTCGGGCTCGGACTTTTTGCGCTGCTTCTCGGTGGGAGCATAACTGGTTTGGTCACCGCTACCTCCATCGCCGTCCTTCTCCCCAACGAGCTGCGCGGCTTGTGCATCGGTACCTTCATCGCTTTTGCGGGCCTGATCGGTTTCGGGGTTGGCCCAGCGCTAGTGGCGATGACGAGCACGGCCCTTGGCGGAGAGGATAAATTGGTTGAAGCACTAGCCCTAGTCGGCCTGACAATCAGCGCAATTTCGGCGATAGGGTACACTCTGGCGAAACGTTGGGCCCCCCAACCAGCAAGATAAATTGCCCGCGCTTCTCCCGTCGGTATCGAAGGCTTTATGAACGAAATGGCCGCTTGCGGACGTGCCGCGGCTCGAGTGTGGCAACGTTGTTCACCCCGCTCAGCGCCATCGCACGATCAAATTCCTCGCGCAGTATGCATAACGCGCGGCTAACGCCGGCTTCGCCGCCAGCCGCTAGCCCGTAGAGGTAGGGACGACCGATCGAGCAGGCGGTCGCACCGAGCGCCACGGCCTTGACCACATCCGAACCCCGTCGAATCCCCCCGTCGCAAATGACGTCCGGGCCGTCTCCGACTGCCTCGCGCACCGCCGCGATCTGATCGACGGGTGCCGCTGCTCCGTCCAATTGGCGGCCACCGTGGTTGGAGACGATTACTCCGGTGGCTCCGCAGTCAATTGAGCGCCGTGCGTCGGCTGGCGTCATCACGCCCTTGATCGCCAGCGGCCCTCCCCATTCACGTGCCAGCCACTCCACATCTCGCCATGAAATGGCTGGATCGAACTGACCGTTGACGTAGTCGAGCAGGCTCATCGGTCCCGTAGCCAGCGGGTCCACGCGGTGGCTGACATTGGCGAGGTCGAACTTCGATCCGGTCAGTGCCAGCAACGACCAGAACGGGTGCGTCGCGAAGCTAAAAAACGACTTTAGTGTGAGCCGCGGCG
>JANOBA010000094.1:0-1557 GCA_031411415.1 Novosphingobium sp. | reverse complement strand
GACAAATTCGCGCCAGTATGGGAGCCCCGCTATATCGCTGGCCTCCACGGCGTCGGCCTGGCCCGGGCCTTGATCGACTTACAGACTCTGGTCGGCGGCGGGCGCGGCAGCGCGGCACTGCAACGCAAGCTGTCGCTGGTGGCATGACCGAAGTTTAATGCGGCGGCCAAGCCTGTGTCATGCTGCCAGCGCCATATGGTTTCCAGCACAGCATCGGTTCGATTTCCATTTTATGTTGCAGCGCAGCATAAAGCAGCCCAGCCTGCTTTGAACCCCACCCGGAGGAGTTCCGATGACAATGTCTGGCGAAAATGGGACTGTCGCGCTTGTCCTTCAGGGTGGCGGGGCACTTGGGGCCTATCAGGCTGGCGTCTATGCGGCGCTGGCCAAGGCGGGCCATGAACCTGACTGGATCGCCGGGATTTCCATCGGCGCGATCAATGCCGCAATCATTGCTGGTAACGCTCCCGGCATACGCGTGGAGCGCCTGCGCGCCTTCTGGGACATGGTCTCGTCGCGGGTGACCGTCCCCTCGCTGTTTCCTGAGGGTTTCATGCGGAGCTGGTTCAACGAGATTTCCGCCGGGGTTGTCGCCGCGACCGGCATTCCCGGCTTTTTCGCGCCGCGCATGCCGCCAGCTCTGCTGTCGTTGCCGGGGACTCTCGAAACGATCAGCTTTTATGACACCACACCGCTGCACAAGACGCTGCTGGAACTGGTCGATTTCGACCGGATCAATTCGGGCGAGGTCCGCCTCAGTGTCGGCGCGGTCAATGTGCTGACCGGAAACTTCACCTATTTCGATACGCAGGAGCGCATCATCGGCCCCGAGCACATCATGGCGAGCGGCCTTGCCCGGGTGATCGCCAAGGAAGGCGCAGCGCACAACGTCCGCGCCAATGTCATCTGCCCCGGCTTCGTCCGCACCCCGCTGGTTCATGGAATAGGCGGATTGTGGTGATCGACCCACTTTACACGCTTGCAGGTGCACTGGTCGGAATTCTGGTCGGCATGACTGGCGTTGGCGGCGGCTCGCTGATGACGCCTATCCTGGTGCTCCTGTTCAATTTTCATCCGGCTACGGCGGTTGGCACCGACCTGCTGTTTGCTTCTGCCACCAAGTCTGCTGGCACGGTAGTGCATGGCTGGCGCGGCACGGTCGATTGGCGGATTGTCGCTTTGCTCGGGGCAGGTAGCATCCCGGCCGCCGTCGTTACGCTTGTGCTGCTTTCAAGGATGGGAAATCTTTCGGCGGAGGCCGCAAGTCTGATCACGGCGATATTGGGCGGCATGCTCCTGCTGACAGGGATCAGTCTGTTGCTGCGAAAGCAGATCGTATCCTGGGCGGCTCGGCACATTCCGGATTTGTCCGGCGCCACCGTGAGAACTTTGACAGTGGTGCTCGGCTTTGTCCTCGGCGTCGCAGTTTCACTGACCTCGATCGGTGCCGGCGCGATAGGTGTCACGGTACTTCTGATCCTTTACCCGGAGCGCCCGCTAAGCAGGATTGCCGGAACCGACATCGCCCATGCAGTGCCCCTGACGCTGATTGGCGGC
>JANOBA010000093.1:0-18212 GCA_031411415.1 Novosphingobium sp. | reverse complement strand
CCTTGAGGCGGTGCCCGTGAAAACCCTTCAGGACCCAGTATTTCTTTGGGCGGCTATACTGGAAGGCCTGGAGCATCATCTTGTGCAGGCGGTTCTGCGCGGCGCTGTCGGTCGGCAGGCCCATCGACAGATTCTGCATCGGCACCCGCCACCATGCCGTCGGCGTCATCACCCGGAAATCGAAAGCCCAGGTCCGCTCGTCCTCGGGCAGGCCATCGCCGGCCATGTCGTTGTAGGGGTGGCAATGCAGCCACTTTGCCATCTTGGTGTTGATTTCCTGCCATTCCGCTTCGGCCAAGGCGATGCCGGGATGACTGCCTCCCGCAACCCCCGGCGGCGGCGAGGGATGCATCACTTCCCAGAAGCGCAGCGCCCGCGCATCAGGATCGACCGCCATCAGCGCATGCATCAGTGTCGTGCCCGAACGCGGCTCGCCGGTGGCGAACATCGGGCGGTCAATCACTTCATCGGCCAGCGGATAGCGCTTGCGGTCTTCGAAGAAACCCAGCCGGTCAGTCAGCAGCCAGTGGCAATTGCGCGCGGCTGCCTGCCGTCCGGCACCGTCCATCGGGATCGAATTGATATGCTTGATGGCAAGGCCGAAGCGCTCGGCAAAACTGTTATCGCCCCAGTCCGACAGGCCGGTTTCAGCGGTGGCGCGGGCCAGCAGGGCGGTTGCGTCGAGTTCGCTCACGCGGCTTCCCCGCACAGCCGCATCACCGCGTCCTCCACTTCCAGCACCTTGGCGGCAGACTTCGCGGCGAATTTCGCGCCGGCCATGCCGCCATAGTCCATCACCTTGAACACCCGCATGCCAGCATCGGCAAAGCCTTTGAACTTGGCGGCAACGTGGTCAACCGAGCCGACCGGGAAGATGTCCCGGATCGCCTGCGTGTCGAGATCATTGCAGAACTGGATGATCCGTTCGCGCGAGAGCCGCACCGGATCGAAATCGTGGATGCCGCGCCAGTCGGGGCCCATCGGATGCTCATGGCCGAACTGGCGTAAGTCCGCTGCCGTCTGCATCAGGATGATCGACTTGACCATCGGCTGCTGGAGCATCTCGGCGCATTCGTCCTCGTCGCCGACCAGGCAGATCTGCGTCAGCGCAGGCACGAAATGGCTCATGTCGCGGCCCGCTGCATCGCCCGCATCCATGATGACCTTCAGCTTGGCGGCATAGTCCTCCGGCGTATAGGTTCCCGCCGGCCACCAGCCATCGGCCTCGCGCCCGGTGATCTTCAGCATGCGGGGCCCGAGCGAGCCCAGCCAGATCGGCGGGGCCTTGCCGTCATAGAATTCGGTATCCATCCGCGCGTGCTCAAGCCGGAAGAACTGGCCTTCGAAATCGACCTTGCCATCACTATGCCACAGCAGCTTGATCACCTTGATCGCTTCTTCCAGCCGGCTGACTGGTTTTTCGAAATCAAAGCCATAGGGAACCGTGTTTTCCAGCTCGCCCGAGCCGAGGCCGAGGATGAAGCGGCCTTTGGAGAGGTGGCTGATCGTCAGCGCGCTCTGCGCCAGCAGCGAAGGATGGCGCCGCACGGTGTCGATCACGCAAGTCGCCAGTGGCACGTTCTTGGTCAGCACTGCGGTTGCCGCCGCGACTGCCATTCCGTCGAGATGGCGATGCGGGCTGGGCGACGATAGCGCGAGGTCAGTGAACTCCGGCGTCCAGATCGAATCTGGCCAGAAGCTGACCATATGATCGGGCAGCCAGATCGAATGATAGCGGCCCGAATCATACTGCGCGGCCATGTCGATGCCGAGCGGCAGGGTGGTGCGCAGGAAGGCTGCGGGCTGGACTTTCATGGGCTTTCCTCTCGCCGGGGCGTCATGGCCCGCTGTTCTGGTGTTCAGTGTGGCCGAGCGATCTGCATTTTGCCAGCGGCATTTGATCAGCTTTTCGCATCGCACTTGACAATAAATAACTCATCTGCCTTATTATAGGCAAAGTACGAATGGAGAGGCCCGGCAATGACGAGCAGCGCGCGAAAGCGCCATGACCCGCGGCGCGTTGCGACCCGCATCGCATTGATCGAAACGGCCGAATCGCTGATCGCCGAATCGGGTGTGGCCGGCGTCTCCACCCGCCAGATCGGTGTCGCCATCGGTTCGCTAAACACCAATGTCGTGGCCTATCATTTCGGCAGCAAGGAAGCGCTTATCGAGGCGATTTACCGCCACCGGCTTCCCGCCATAGACCAGCGGCGCGGCGATCTGCTGGACGCGGCGCTTCGGGAAGGCACGGCGGATGATCTCACTACTCTGATCCGCGTGTTCGCGCTGCCGCTGTTTGAACAGACCGACCAAGCCGGCTGCCACAGCTTTGCGCGCTTCCTTGCCGGTGTCGAGCGCGCCGGGATGATTGCAACCCGCGGTCTGCTAAGCTCGGAATTTCCCGAAACGGACCGGCTGGTCGCGCGCATCGCGGCGCTTGACGCGGCTAGCAGCGCCGCGGCAGTCCACGGCCGGTTGCGGCTTGTCATCAGCATGATCCAGCGTGCACTCCAGCTGATTGATCAGGAATATCACGGCCAGCCGGACGCTGCGCAGGCGATCTTCGAGGAGGCCGTCGCCATGGCCGCCGCCGCAGTCGGCGCGGCGCATCGCCAGACAAAGGAACCCAAGTCATGACCAGACTTTCCCGCATCGGGGCGGCCGCAATGGCACTGCTCGCCAGCACCAGCGCCCTTGCCCAGTCGGACCGCAGTATCTTGCCGGTGCCCACGCCCACCTTTAATGGTGTGATCGCCGAAAACGTCGCCGACGCGAAACCCGGCAGCGCGCGCCCGGTCCGGGCGCCAGATGGCGCGCCCAATGTGCTGTTGTTCATGGCTGATGATGTCGGCTTTGCCATGTCCTCCGCGTTCGGCGGCCCGGTGCCGACGCCAAACATGGAACGGCTGGCCGCCTCCGGTCAGCGCTATAACCGTTTCCATGTGACCGGCATCTGCTCGCCCAGCCGCGCCGCGCTGCTGACGGGCCGCAACCATCATAACGCCGGGGTCGGCTATCTTTCAGACCTGCCGGCGAACTACCCCGGCTATGGCGGGCGCATACTGCCTGAAACCGCGACAATCTCGCAGGTCTTGCGGCTCAATGGCTACAACACTGCGATGTTCGGCAAGCACCATAACAACCCCGGCGAGGATCGCGGGCCAGCGGGGCCGTTCGACAGCTGGCCCACAGGACTCGGCTTTGAATACTTTTTCGGTTTCCCCAGTGGTGACACCGATCAGTTCGAACCGGCGATGTATCGCGGCATCAGCCGGGTCGATCCCGAAGAAGGGAAGGGCGAGATGGCCGACAAGCGTCTGGTCGATGATCTCATCCGCTGGGTGCACAATCAGAAGGCCGGGGCGCAGGACAGGCCCTTCTTCGTCTATCTCGCCCCCGGATCGACCCATGCGCCGCACCAGGCGCCGCCCGAATGGATCGTGCGGTTCAAGGGGCAGTTCGATGGCGGGTGGGACCGGATGCGTGAGGCCAGCCTGCGCCGCCAGATTGCAGGCGGCGTAGTTCCGCGCAACACCAGGCTGACCCCGCGCCCGGCAGAAATTCCCGCTTGGGACAGCCTGACCCCGCCGCAACAGGCCTTCGCCGCAAGGAGCATGGAAGTCGCCGCCGCGCAGCTCGCCTATCAGGACGAACAGCTTGGCCGGGTGGTGAGTGAGCTCGCGCGAATCGGCCAGCTGGACAACACGCTGCTGGCGATCATTCAGGGCGATAACGGCGCCAGCGCCGAGGCCGGACCCAAGGGCACGATCAACGAACTGCGCGGCATGGGCACGCATGACGAGGACGAGGCCTGGCTGCAGGCCAACACGCCTCGGCTCGGCGGGCGGATGACCTATGGCTCCTATCCCGCAGGCTGGACCCTGGCAATGAACACGCCTTTCCGCTGGATGAAGCAGCGCGCCTCGATGCTGGGTGCGGTGCGGCAGGGGATGATCCTGTCTTGGGGCAAGCATGTCACACAGCCCGGCAGCGTGTGCAGCCAATTCAGCCATCTGGTCGATCTGGCGCCGACTATCTTTGAGGCGGCGGGCGTGCCTGCGCCGACTATGGTGCTCGGCGCGGCACAGAAGCCGCTCGATGGGCAAAGCCTGCTCCCCAGCCTTGCGGCCTGCGAGCCGGACCGCCCGCGCACGCAGTATTTCGAGATCAGCGGCAGCGTCGGCCTATATCACAACGGCTGGTTCGCCAGCGCCGACAATGGCCGGTTGCCATGGGAAATGGCATCGCAGCATGGCGGCGCCCGCCCGCAAATCGAATGGTCGCTATACGATCTGACGAAGGACTTTTCGCAAGGGGTCGATGTCTCAGCCCGCAATCCTGAAAAGCTGGCGGAACTGCAGGCGGTGTGGCAGCGCGAGGCTGAGCGCAACAATGTCTTCCCTTTGAACCACATTTTCGGACCCGGTCGCGGCGGTTTCGGCGCGCGGGCCGGTGCGCGCAAGCATTTCGACTTCTGGGGCAAGGACGTCAGCCTGCCCGCGACCAACGATCCGATCCTGATCGGGCGTTCGTTCACTCTCAGCGCCGATCTGGTGCCCGGCAAGGCAGAGCCTTCGGGCGTAGTGGTGGCGATGGGCAGCCAGTTCGGTGGCTGGAGCCTGTGGCTTGATCACGGCAGGCCGGTCTTCACCTGGGCGCGATCGACCGATCCCAAGGAAATCACCACGATCCGCGCCGAACGCGCGCTGCCTGCGGGTGCATCAAAGCTGACCCTGCGCTTCGCCTCGCAGGGCATGGGCAAGGGCGCGGACGTGAGCTTGAGCGCAGGCGGCATTGAGCTAGCCCGCGGGGCGGTGCCGCTCAATTACCTCTCGCCAGCCGGCGGCGGCGAGACGCTCGACATTGGCCGCGATCTCGGGGTAACCGTGACCGATTATCCCACCCCGCGCGGGGCAATCGAGGGCGATATTCCGCATGTCACTGTCGATCTCGACTGACGGGATGATTGCCATTCCCGGCGGCACTTTTGCCATGGGGTCGACGCGCTTTTACCCTGAGGAAGCGCCAGTGCGACAGGTGCGGGTCGATGGCTTCCGGATTGATGTGACGCCAGTGACCAATACGCAGTTCGCGGCGTTCGTCGCTGCAACCGGCCACGTCACCATCGCCGAAGTGCCGCCCGATCCGAAGGCCTATCCCGGCCTGCTGCCCGAGCTGGCCCACCCCGGCAGCCTCGTTTTCGAGCCCACGCAAAGCCCGGTCGACCTCGCATCGCTCAGCTGGTGGCACTTTCGCTTCGGGGCGATGTGGCGGCAACCGCAGGGTCCGGACAGCAGCATCGCCGGACTGGAGAATCATCCGGTGGTCCACATCGCCCATGCCGATGCCGAGGCCTATGCCCTGTGGGCCGGCAAGGCGCTGCCCAGCGAAGCCGAATGGGAATGGGCGGCGCGCGGCGGGCTGGCGGACGCGGACTATGCCTGGGGCGGGGAACTCGCGCCCGGCGGCGCGATGCTGGCGAACTATTGGCAAGGCCCGTTCCCGCATGGCAATTCGCTCGCCGACGGATGGTTGCGCACTTCACCGGTCGGGCATTACCCGCCCAATGGCTATGGGCTTTATGACATGATCGGCAATGTCTGGGAATGGACCGCCGACTGGTTCGCGGCCCCGAAAATCGAGCGCAAGGCACCCGGCCATTGCTGCGTCGCCGCCAACCCACACGGCGGCACGCGGGGCGGCAGCATGGCCAAAGGCGATCCAATCAAGATTCCGCGCAAGGTGATGAAAGGCGGCTCGCACTTGTGCGCGGAGAGCTATTGCCAGCGCTATCGCCCGGCGGCGCGTTATGCGCAGCCGGTGGATACTTCGACCGGGCATGTGGGTTTCCGCTGCGTCGTGCGAGAATATTGAACATGTGTTCAGCAAACGATTGACTCGCCGCTTCCATCCCGCCACTTCACGGGCAAAGGCAGCACGTAAGGGAGAGCCATGACCAAACCGCTTGCAGGCAAGATCGCGCTGGTCACTGGCGCATCCTCAGGAATTGGCGAAGCGGCGGCCATTGCGCTGGCCGCAGCCGGCGCATCGGTTGCCGTCGCCGCGCGGCGGGTGGACCGGCTGGCCGGGCTGGTGGATCGGATCGAGGCTGCGGGTGGCACCGCGCTGGCGCTGCCCTGCGATGTCACCATCGAGGCTGATGCGCTCAAATGCGTTGCCGACACTGTCGCGCATTTCGGCCGCATCGACATTCTGATCAACTCAGCCGGGATCATGCAGGCGGGCGGCATCGATGGCATGGACATTGCCGAATACCGCCGGGTGATCGATCTCAACCTGATGGCCACCGTCTATACCTGCGCCGCCGCAGTGCCGCTGATGAAGGCGCAGGGTTCGGGCGACATCGTCACGATTTCTTCGCTCGCAGGCCGCAAGGGCGGGCCGATGACCAATGCTTATTCGGCGAGCAAGCACGCGGTCAATTCGATGACCGACGGCATGCGGCAGGAACTGGGCGGCTTCGGCATCCGCGTCACCATCCTGATGCCCGGCGCAACCGAGACCGAAGTCGCCTCCGGGATCAGCAATCCGCAATGGCGCGATGCCATCGCCGCGCATGTTTCCAAGGACGGTGCGGTCAAGGCTTCGGAGACCGGCGATGTCATCGCCTTCATCCTGTCGCTGCCGCGCAATGTGAACATCTCGGAAATCATCGTGCGCCCGACCATCGATACGTCGGCTTAGGAGAGATAAAATGGCTGGAAGACTCGCAGGCAAGATCGCCGTTATCACTGGCGCAGGCTCGGGCATGGGCCGCAGCATGGCCGAGATCTTCTCCGCCGAGGGCGCAAAGCTGGTGCTCGCCGATATCAGCGGCAATCAGGATGTCGTGGCCGCAGCGGTCAATGCCGCACATGGCGGATCGGGCAACGAGCCGGTCGCGGTCGGCGTGCACTGCGATGTTGGCAATGAGGCCGATGTGCAGGCGATGATAGCATGCGCCGAAGACACTTTCGGGCGGCTCGATATTCTGTGCAACAATGCCGGCTTCGGCGGCGGCATGGCGCCGTTGCACAAGCAAAGCCTTGAGCACTGGGACCGCATTCAAGGAACCAACGTGCGCGGCGTTTTCCTCTGCATGAAATACGGCATCACTTCGATGCTCAAGACCGGCGGCGGGGCGATTGTGAACACTGGCTCGGCATCGGCGGTGATTGGCTGGAAGCACCACAGCGTCTATGCCTCGGCGAAAGCGGGCGTCCACCAGCTGACCAAAGTCGCAGCGCTCGACTATGCCGATAGCAATATCCGGGTGAACGCCATTGCGCCGGGCACGATGTGGACCGGCCTCGTCGAAGCCTCCAAGACCCACGACTTACCGCCGCCGGGAATGCCGGTGCTCGCGGGCATCCCGATGAACCGCTGGGGCCTGGCAAAGGACATCGCCAACGCCGCGCTCTACCTCGCCTGCGACGAATCGGCATACGTTACGGGCGTGATCCTGCCGGTTGATGGCGGCTATTCGATCGGCTTTTCCGGCATGGGCGCGGAAAATCCCGGCCTGACCACCGCGAGCGATCAGGCTTGAGGCGACTTAGCCATCCAGGTCCGGCATCGCGGGGATCGGCTTGATCGCTTCATCGACCCACAAATATTCGGTGTAGTGGCCTAGCCGTTTGCGGGTGTCGACATAGGCGAAGCACAGCTTGTCGTCGTCTGACGGTTCGGGCGGAAACAGATAGGCGAATTCATCGCCGCTCGCACGCACTTCATCGAGCAGCGCGCGCCACTCGGCAATGCCGCCGCGCACCGCGATGGCGATGTGGTGGAAATTGATGATGTGCTTCGAGAGGTTAACTTCGTCGGTGTAGATCTCGGTTGCGCCTGAAACCGGCTCGATCAGTTCCAGCTGATGCCGCCCCATATTGCCGAAAGCCGCGCGGATCTTGAGCGGGCGCAGTTTGCCGAAGGACAGCACTTCGACTTCCGCATCGGTCGTCTCGAAATGTTCGATGCCCAGCTCCGTCGTGCAATGCGCCATCGCCGCCTCCAGGTCGCGGGTGATGTAGCTCATCTGGAACAGGTTGGCGTAATGCGCGGCGATGGTCATGCGATCAGTCCTTCACGGGTATGGCGTAGTCCTTGATGTAGCCCTTGAAACGCTCGCGCACAGCCTCTTTCGACAGGCCGAATTCGGCAAGGTCATAGGCGTGGCTGCCGTGCTTGCCCTTGGGGTTGGCATCGAGATAGGCCTGCATCGCCGCCTCGATTGCTGGCGTGAATTCGATATCGAAGCGTTGGTAGATCCCGCGCACCACGCTAAGCGGATCGCGCACCGTATCGGTATATTGCACGTCGTGGATTGCATCCGCGCCGTGCTTTGCCTTGAATGCATTGGCGCGGGCGATCATCACTTCGAAAGTGTCGGCGAAGCTTGTCCCAATGCCCTTCAGGTCAACATCGTCCGAATAGATCGCACGGACATATTTGATCAGGCTGCATGCGGAACCCACCACTTCGGCGGGATCGCGGTGGGTCATCACCAGCTGCGCGTCGGGATATACACCGGTCAGCTCGTTCAAAAACAGCGGGTGCCAAGGGTTCTTCAGCGTCCAGCGTCCGCTGGCATGGTGCTGCAAGGCCTGCAACATGCGTTTGTGCCAGCGGAAGGCCGGCATGTAGTCCGCCTCATGCAGGAACCATTGCCGCCAAGACGGAATATCGGCCTGCGATTCGTAAACCTGCGCACAGAAGCTCGGCGTCATCAGGAATTGGCATTCGGTCGGGCTGTCTGTCTCTTCATAATGGATCGCGGCGATGTGCGGCATATATTGCAGCGCCATCTCATTCTTGGCGACTTGCGCATCATAGCGCGGTCCGGCATGCAGCTCACCCGGCTGGGCGGGCGGCATTGGATCGTAGATTTCCCAGCGCAGGTAACTGCGCGTCGCCGGATCGGCGGCCAGCAGGTTGACCATCAAGGTGGTGCCGGTGCGCGGCAGACCGAAGACGAACAGTGGCTTTTCGACTGGCTTCTCCAGCAATTCGGGATGGCGCTTGAGCCAGTCCTCGACTTTCATGCGGGTTGCCATTGTGGCGACCACATCGGCATGCATCATATCGGCCCCGCGCGGCGTGAAACGCGCCTCATTGGCATAAGCGTCAAGCAGACGCCCCAGCCCATCCAGGATGGCGGGATCGCCAAAATCGGCAAGGCCAGATTGCGCCCTTGCAGCAGAGATAACTTCTTCGACAGTCATGTTGCAATTTTCCGTTTTCAGCCGCGCCTGCCATGCTATCAATTGGCACAGAATTGCAAGACGGATGCGAATCCGCGTGGGGAGAGTGCCGACATGAAACCAGACAACCGTTTCCTTGAAGATCTGGTCGATACCGCAAATCGGGTTGAGCCGGCACGTGTGGTGGGCGATCCCGACAGCGAACAGTGGGACGCGAGCTGCGATGTGCTGGTGGTCGGCGTCGGCATGGCCGGGGTTTGCGTGGCCTTGCGGACAGCCGAGGACCAAAGCCTCGACGTTATTGCGATAGACCGGTTTTCCGGCGGCGGCGCCAGCCAGCTTTCGGGCGGCGTAGTCTATATGGGCGGCGGCACTCCGGCGCAGCGCGAGACGGGCGTTGACGACACCCCGGAAAACATGGCTAATTATCTTGGTTTCGAGACAGGCAATCTGGTGCGCGGCGACACCGTTCGCCGCTATGCCGAGGCAAGCGCGGGATTTCAGGGCTGGCTGGAGAAATACGGTGCCCGCTTCGGCGGCCCGGCGACCGATGAGAAGACCTCCTACCCCAACGATGCCTCGCTCTATTTCTCCGGCAATGAAGTGACCGAGCCCGGTCGCGCCTTGGCAACGCCCGCCCAGCGCGGCCACCGGGCCAAGCCGTCGGCCGGCGGCGAGCCGACCAAGCTCTCCGGGCAATATCTGCTCCCGCCGCTGATCCAGTCGATGGAGCGCCAGCCCAATGTGCACTTTTTCCGCCAGACCCGCGCAACGCGGCTGGTGGTCGACAAGGCGGGCGCGGTTGTCGGGCTGGAGGCGCTGCGCATTCCAGCGGGCTTTGCCGCGTGGCGCCATGCGAAATACATGGGCCTGATCAGCAACATTGCGATGACTGTGCTGGGCTTTGTCGACCGGCTGAAAGGCTCGATCATCGGCCTTGAAAAGCAGGCCAAGCCGCTGCGCATCCGGGTGCGCAAGGGCGTGGTGCTCTCGTCGGGCGGCTTCATATATAACCGGGCGATGATGGAAAAGCTCGCGCCTGAATATTGCCTCGCCTCGCCGCTGGGCACGATTGCCGATGATGGCTCTGGCATAAAGCTGGGTATGAGTGTTGGCGCGAAGACAGACAGCTTGGAGCGTATCTCGGCCTGGAAATTCCTCTATCCGCCCGAAAGCTTCACCAAGAGTGTCTCGATCGATGGCAATGCCAAGCGGCTGGTCAACGAGGAATTCTATGGCGCGCGCACCGGCGAGGCACTGTTCGGCCATGCTGGCGGCCAGGGTTGGTTGATCCTCGACCAGCCCTTGTGGAGCGACGTTATCCACGAAATGCACACGGCAAAGAAGATGTTCTTTCAGAAGGTGCAATACCGCGCCATCGAGAACGACTATACCACCAGCGCCGCGACCATCAGCGAGCTTGCCGCAAAAATCGGCGTGCCAGCCGATAGCCTTGAAGCAACAATTGCCGAATACAACCGGCGCATCGATGCCGGCGAGCCAGACGAGACCGGCAAGCAGGCAAAGCTGCGCCGCAAGATCGAAATCGGGCCATTTTATGCCAACGATATCGGCACCAGCGCCAAGATGTCGCCGACCAGTTCGATCACCGTTGGCGGGCTGGTGGTTGACGAGGAAACCGGCGAAGTGCTCTCCAGCGAGGGCGGCAAAGTGCCTGGGCTTTATGCCGCTGGGCGCACCGCAGTTGGCATCTGCTCGCACTACTATATCAGCGGTTTGTCGCTGGGCGACTGTGTTTATTCCGGCTGCCGCGCGGCCGAAACGATCAAGGGTAATGGCGGCGCGGCGGCGCTCGTCTGACAGCGGGAGAGCAGGATCATGGACCTTTCAACAGCACGGCACGCCTTCATCACTGGCGGCGCCAGTGGCCTTGGGCTGGGTATGGCCGACGCGCTTGCCGCGCGCGACGTGCCGGTGACAATTGCCGATATCGATGCCGAGGCGATTGCCGCAGCGGTGGGGATGCGCGGCAACAGTTTTCGCGGAGTAACGCTTGACGTGCGCGACCGGGCGGGCTGGGCCGCAGCAAAAGCTGAAGCGGAAGCTGCCTTCGGGCCGGTGGACGTGCTGATCCTCAACGCCGGGATCTCGCCCAATGGCCGGGCTTTCGCGGAAATGGACCCTGAGAGCTTCGACCGCATTCTGGCGATCAATCTGGGCGGCGTGGCCAATGGCGTATTCGCTTTCGCCGCCGATTTCACCGCACGCGGCAGCGGCCATATCGTGATGACCTCGTCGCAGGCAGGGCTGGTCACCACCGTGCCGGGGGTCGGCGCCTATTCAGTGGCGAAATTCGGCGTTTCGGCGCTGGGCGAGCAATTGCGGCGCGAGATGGCCCCGCACGGCGTCGGCGTCTCGGTGCTCTGCCCCGGCTATGTCCAGACGAATCTCGGCGCCAATACGGTCAAGATCGGCGGCGATATTCGCCAGTATTCCGCAGCCATGCCGGCTTCCGATGTCAGCCCGCGCGAAATTGGCGAGATGGTGGTGGACGGCATCGAGCGCGACGCCTCGCACATCGTCACCCACAAGCAGGTGCTGCCCGGCGTTGAAGAACGCTTTGTCGCGATCCGCGAGGCCTGCGAATACAGGCTTGAGAACTGATGGAACCCGGCAGCGCCCGTCACGCGTTCATCACCGGCGGGGCCAGTGGCATCGGACTGGCACTCGCAAAAGCGCTGGCCATGCTTGGCGTGCCGGGGACGATTGCCGACATTGATGCCGCCACACTAGATGGCGCTGTCGCCGCGAGTGACGGCACGTTGCGCGGGGCACTGCTCGACGTGCGAGACAGGGATGCCTGGGCCCGTGCCAAGGCCGAGGCCGAAGCAGCGCTGGGGCCGGTCGATCTGCTGTTCAACAACGCCGGCGTGCCCGGCAGCGGCGACCATCTGGCAGACATCCTGCCGGAGGACTTTGAAGCCGTCGTAGCCGCAAACCTCATTGGCGTGTTCAACGGGGTGCACACCTTCGGCGCGGATATGCGCGCGCGCAGCAGGGGGCACATCGTCAACACTTCATCGATGCAGGGCATGGCCACTGACGGTCCGGGCGTTGGTGCCTACGGATCGGCAAAAGCCGGCGTCATCGCGCTCAGTGAAGTGCTGCACCGCGAAATGGCCCCTCATGGTGTCGGCGTTTCAGTCTATTGCCCCGGCATGACGTGGACACCGATGGTCGCGGCTGCACTGGGCCGGCGGGCCACCGGCGACGGTCTGCCCGCCAGTCTCAGCGTCAAGCCGATGGACGCCGATTTGGCGGCGCAGATTGTCCTGCGCGGGATCGCCGCGGGCCGGCTCTATATCATCACACATCCAGCACGAATGACGGCAGTCGAGGCGCGTCACGCTGCCATCCGCGCTGACAGCGAGGCGGCCTGAACCATGGACGCAATGCACGAGCCGCGCCGCAACCGCGGCTTTGACGACACCCACCGCGAGATGATCGCAACCGCCGTGCGCCTGATTGCGACAAGCGGCGCCGAGGCACTGTCGATCGCTGCCCTGGCGCGCGCGATGGGGATCAACCGAACCACGGTTTATTATCACTTCGACACCCGCGAGGCGCTGATCGGCGCAGTGAAGGATTATGCCGCTGGCGAGCTCGCGCGCGGCATGGACCTGGGCGAGAGTACGGATGAACGGATCGGCCACATCAGCCACTTCGTGCTGGAGAACCCGGAGCTGATCAAACTGTGGATCGAGGACTTTGTCACCGGCAAGGACATTCGTGACAGCTATAGCCGCTGGGATGAACTGGTGGCGGCGATGAGCGCCACGTTTGCCGCCAACGGCGAGGAAATCGACGCGGAAGTCTATTGCGTGATGCTGCTCTCTGCCTCGATCATCGGCCCGCGCGTCTTTGCCAACAGCGTGAACCCGGGCGCCAAGGTGGCCGATGTTGTCCGCCGGTTCCTGCAGGAAGAGCAACGCACGCTGCGCCGCGACGGACTGACCTGATTGGTTTGCGCCGCCTGTGTAGGGGTAAGGCAGTTGCATCTGCGCCGGCATCGGGCATGGTCGAGGCAGATGGCAAAAGTGCCGGACGGGGAGCGAGTGATGCCAGCAGGCTTTGCATTGGGATGGCGCCAGGTCGGCATCTGCTTCATGCTGATGGCCGCAGCCGGGATGATCGCTTCGACCTACTCGCTGATCGCAGTCCCGCTCGCCAAGGAATTTGCGCTCGGCCGTGCGGCGGTGATGACCAGCATGACCGTGCTTTCCGCCACTTGCGCGGTGCTTTCGCCGCTGCTTGGCAACCTGATGGACCGGGTGTCAGTGCGCAAGCTGATGGTCATTGGCGGGCTGTGTCTGGGCGCGGGCTATGCCGCCATGTCGCTGGCTTCCTCGTTTTTTCAGGTGCTGGCGATTTTCGCGATATTGATCGCCCCGGCCAATGTTTTGCTCGGCCCAGTGGCGGCAACGGTTCTGCTTGCCCGCTGGTTCACCTTGCGGCGCGGCCGCGCCGTGGGCTTCGCGATTGCCGGGATTGCGGCCGGCGGCGTGGTGTTCCCGATCATTATCCAAAGCCTGCTTGATGCCAACCAGTGGCGACAGGCATTGCAGCTGCTCGGGCTGGTGATTGTGGCCTGGACTGTTCCGGTAGCTCTGTTGGCGGTCGACAGGCCGGCTGACCGCGGCCTGTATCCCGATGGCGCCGCCGCGCCGCCAGTGCTGGCGCGCGAAGATGTCGGCAAGGCAGCAGTCACCGTGCGGGAGCTGCTGACCGACCCGGCATTCTGGTTGATCGCCCTGACGGTCGCCATCGTCACTTCAGGGATGAAGGGGATGATCACCAACCTCACCCCACTGGCCATCGACAGCGGCATCACCGCCACCAGGGCTGCAACCCTGATTTCAATTTATGCCGGCTGCGGCTTCATCGCGAAGCTGGTCTTCGCGGCGCTTTCCGACCGGTTCGGACCGCGCATGCTGATGTTTGGGGCGCTTGGCGGGTTTGCCGCCGGCATGGCACTGCTGACTTTGGCGAGCGGCGGATATGGCGCGATCGCGCTAGGGGTTGGGGTAATCGGCCTGTTCGGCGGCATGATGGTGCCCATCGAGAGCTTCCTTGCGCCGCGCGTTTTTGGCCACCGCGCAGTGGGCCGCGCCATGGGGCTGCTCTCGGGCGTGATCCTTGTGGCGCTGCTCTCCACGCCGCCGTTGTTCGGCCTGATCTTCGATCTGACTGGCAGCTATAAGGGCATCTTCTGGACCTTCAGCGGGCTGGCGCTGGCCGCGCTGCTGTGGGTCCCGTTCATGCGCCTCACCCCGCGCGATCCGGCAGAGGCTACGCACCCGGTGCCCGCCGAATAAACCTTACTGCGAGGTTGCCGGGCGGGCGCGGCGGCCCGAGAAGATCGAGGGAGCGCGGCGGCGCGGTTTCGGTGCGACCGCAGGAGCCGGCATATAGACCTGGCCGCTGCCGCCTTCCTGTGCCGCCTGCGCAGCAATTTCCTGGGCCTCGGCTTCGGTCCTGCCGACTGCCCCCGCTGGATAATACTGCAGCGCGCGCGCGCCGACGATGACTTCGCCGCGCTTGGGCGACCGGCCCGAGAACATCGCTGGTGCCACGGTGTCGATTTCGGGTGGCACGATCTCAAGCTCGCAATCGTTGCGCTTGGCGCGGCCAGAGAAGATCGGCGGGGCAAAGGCCCGGCACTGCACCGGGACCGGCTTGCCCTCGGCAACGTCCTGGTCCAGCTTTTCCCACTCGGTCGCCGCATAGCCGCGCTTGCGCCCGGTCAGGATCGAGGGCGCGCCCATATGAACTGGCTCGGAAGCTTCCGGCGTGGCGAGCATCAGGGGAGCAAACATCAGCATGGCAATCATCATCGCAGGCACTCCAGGATATGGGCCGGGATCTGAGGCGCCTCGCGGGGATGGCCGGAAACGCCGTTCGACCCGGTTGTTAGGCCAAGGCGGCAGGCAAGGCAATTGCAACCTCCCGTCACGGCAACTTTCCGACAGGCATGTTGTAAAACCCCGCGTGCCGGGTTAGGTTGCGGTCAAACAATCCATCAGAGGATGCCCGATATGGCCAGACTGCTGCCCACCGGATTTGACAGCCTTGAGGCGTTTGTTGCACGATTCGCGCTGGCCGGGACTGCTGCGCGCGCCCAGCTGCGTTCGGATACCAGCGCCGATGAGCGCGCGGCTTTCTATGCCGCCGCCAAGGACCTGATCGGGCCGGCGCTCGACATGCTCGATGTCAAGCACCTCGCCCAGCTGGACGAGGCCGAGCAGCGGCTGATGAACCTTTGCCTCACCTTTGCCCACATCGCCCTTGCGGTCGAAATCCAGGGACCGGATGAGGCGCGCCATGCGGGCCTGCGCGCGCACATGCATATCGTGCGCTCGACTGCTGACCGGGTCCATTGAGCATGGCCGGGACAAAGCCGCTGGAGCAACGCCTCGATGAAGCCGAATCGCGCGCAGCCATTGCCGAGCTGATCCATGCCTATGCGCGCTTCATTCGGCGCGACGAGCCCGAGCAGGTCCATAACCTGTTCGCGCCGGGTGGCACGTTCGAAGTGCGTGACGGCCACCCTGATCGTGCAGACTTCGCCGTGCGCAGCCACTTTGCCAGCCCGCAAGAAATTCATGACTACCTGACGCCCGGCAAGGGCAAGCCGCATCCGGTGCCGCTGATCCATAACCTGATTGTTGAGCTGGACGGCGACAGCGCGCGGGCCAATTGCGTCATGGAAGCGCAGATCTATGGCACCACCCACAAGATCATCGGCGAATATCACGACACCTTCCGCCGGATGGACGGAACCTGGCGCTTCGCCGCGCGAATCTATACGATTTTCAGCGCAGCCTCACAGGTGTAAAGTAGGGGGCAGGTCTAACCACGCTCTTCGACCGTTACCCCGCCCATCATGAAGCTTTCCGCCGGGCCTTTCAGGATGCTGACCGGAAACACCGGCTCCACTGCGCTGACCGCATCGAGTATGGCGACATGCTCCGGCGCAAAGGTCACATCTAGCGCACCGAGATTATCCTCAAGCTGCGCCAAAGTGCGCACGCCCATCACCGGCGAGCAGACAGCGGGGTTGAGCAGTGTCCAGGCCAGCGCGACTTGCGCCGAAGTGTGGCCCAGTTCCTTTGCCACAACTGCCACCGCATCGGCCACATCAAGCGCATGTTCGGTAAGGCGCCCCGAGAGCACGTTCTGGCCCTTGCGGCTGCCATAGTCGATTTCCGCCGTCAGATCAGCGCGGGCATATTTGCCCGAGAGCACGCCGCCGCCCAGCGGCGACCATGGGCACACGCCCATGCCCATTTCGCGCGCCATCGGGATCATCTCGCGCTCCACCGTGCGTTCAGTGAGCGAATAGGAGATTTGCAGCGCGGCAAACTGGCTCCAGCCGCGCAGCTCGGCAATCGCCTGCATCCGGCTTGCTTGCCAGGCAGGCGTGTCGCTGAGGCCGATATAGAGCACTTTGCCCGCCCGCACGAGGTCATCAAAGGCGCGCAGGATTTCGTCTACCGGCGTGCGGAAGTCCCACATGTGGAGATAGTAGAGGTCGATATAGTCGGTTTTAAGCCGGCGCAGGCTGTCTTCCACCGAATGGACCATGTTCTTGCGGTGGTTGCCCGCGCCATTGGGATCGCCGGGCCGGGTGGTCAGCGCATACTTGGTCGAGATCACCAGACTGTTTCGCCGCGCCGCGATCATCGGCGCCAGCCATTCCTCACTGCCGCCCATCTGGCCATAGAAATTGGCCGTATCAATGAAGTTGCCGCCGCGCTCGACATAGAGATCGGTCATGGCCTGCGCCTCTTCAAGCGTGGAGCCCCATGTCCCGGCCTCGACCCCGAAAGTCATCGCGCCGAGTGTCAGCGGCGAGACGCGCAGGCCCGAACGGCCGAGCAGGCGGTAGTGATCAAGTCCTGTAGCCATTATCGCTCTCCCGATGTTCGCATCTGCGAGTCGCGTGCAAGCTACACAATCCGTTGAACTGCCCGCAATGCAGGTTCACACTCTGCTTCGATAACGCACGAGCGATGCGGTTCGAGAGGAGAGTGCAATGGCAACAGTCGCACCAGCCAGAGATGCTGAGTTCGAGCGCGAGGCGCTGGCCTGGATGAACGATCCCTATGCGCATTTTGGCCATCACAACACGAAGATCCATTCGCTGGACCGCGAGCACGTCGAGGCCGTCCAGCTTGCCGCGATGCAGCTGCGTTTTGAGGAGCGGATGGCGCAAGTCCAGATGCTCAAGAAGCTGGCCGACGGGCAGGGCATCACCCGGATCGACAGTTTCAACGACCTCGCGCCGCTGCTGATGCCGCATGACATTTACAAGAGCTATCCGGTCTCGCTGCTGGCCAAGCAGCAGTTCGGCAAGCTCAACCAATGGCTGGGCAAGCTGACCCGCCATGATCCCGAATCAGTCGATGTGACGGACTGCGATTCGATCGACTCGTGGCTGAGCAAGATCCGCGACGAAACCCCGCTCGATGTCGGTGCCTCTTCGGGCAGCAGCGGCACCATGTCGTTCTACCCCAAGTCGAAGCGTGACTATTTCCTCTCGATGTGGGGCCTGCGCGTGCAGCTGGCGCAGAAATTCGGGCAAGATCCCCAGCCCGGCGACATCCACGACAAGATCCATGCGATCATCCCGCTTTACCGCGACGGCCACGCCTCGATGGGCGCATTCGGCAAATACTCCTGCCAGGCCTTCGCGCTCGGCGATCCGGACTTCTGGCATTACTGCTTCGACATGAAGCTCTCGTCCGACCTGATGTGGCTTGCCGCCCGCCTGCGCGCCGCAGCCGCCAAGGGCGATGCCAGCAAGGTCGATGTGCCACCCACCCTGCTTGCCCGGCGCCGCGAATGGGAAGCCCAGCAAGCGGGCATGGGCGACCAGCAGCTCGATTTCGTCAACCGCATGATCGGCGAACTCTCAGGCAAGCGGGTCTTCGTGATGAGCACCTCGAACCTGCTCTATGCTGCCGCCAAGCGCGGGCTGGAGGAAGG
>JANOBA010000092.1:0-9057 GCA_031411415.1 Novosphingobium sp. | reverse complement strand
TCGCTCAGCATAAACAGGTCATCCACAAGCAGCACCTCCCTGGTGCCGCCATTGAATCAACCATCAGTGCATCATGCAAGAGTGCATCATGCAAGCAATTTAATAGGTCCTGACCCTAAGGCCAAGGCAAATAAAGCCGCCTTCCGAACCATACTGGCCTCCCGATGTTGCGTGTCCGTCAATCCAATTCCGATAATGACATGGGCACTATATTGCGCAAGGTTTCTGATTTTTAGCTGGGGCGGGCCAATAGGTCGTCTTCGCCAATGCCGTCAGCCCAGCCTTCAATCGCTTTGGCAGATGCCCGGCGAGCGGCATCGTTGCGACTGTCACCACTGCGTCCACGCGCATGAAGCGCCAGCGACCGACGAAGGGCCATAATCTGCCCCGACAGGGCCTGCACAACGCGACCGCGCGGGTTGGTTGACGCTGCACCGCATGCCGTCACGAACACGAAGCCTTCAGCGCGCAGCAGGCGCTGATTGCGTTCTAGGTCGGCCATCTCCTTGGCCAGCAGGGCACAAAGCTCTAGCCGGTGATCGGTCCAGTCGGCCTTGGCAAACTCAGCAACAATCGAATGCCAGAATGGCCAGTCACAATCATCAAGCGGAACATGGCCAGGCGGTGACAGTTCGCGGCCAACGCCTGCAAATATCCGCAATGCTTCGTCTGTGCTATTGATCGGGGGACGTTTGGCCATGGGCAACTCGCAAATTCGGGTTTGGCGTTAAAGCGGAGGTCCGGGAACGGTCTAGGTGGTCGGGGGGGCTAGAGATTGACATACCCCCCTGGGGGCGACCGGTCTCTGAGGGTCAAGGCCGGCCGCCAGCGGGTAGACCTTGCCGCTTATGGAATGATGCCTTTCAGTCGGCTGAAGCTCGGCGCATGGGCCAGTTGCATATCGACTCGGGCATGAACGAGCAGTGCAATCTGGCCATTCGCCGCGTAAAGCTCATTCAGGACGCGAACGTTGATGTCTTCGCGCATGCCGATGAACAGCTGCGTGTAATCGCCGAATACTATTGAGCTTGCGTTACTGGCACTGCCCTGAGTCTCGGTGATCGGCGCAGCAGTCGTCACTAGGCGGGGCAGTTTGGCTATCTTGTCAGGCCAGACCATGGGCATGCCTTCGCCGTCCTTCAGCTTATCCATCGCCAGTTCGGTGCGCGGGTGCATGATCATCGCGGTCGGCAATGCGGAGTTGTCGAGCGCCATTTCGTATATGGTATCGAGTAGCTTGTCGGCATTCGACAGCGCGAAGCCGTTAGTTGCCATCGCGACTTCGTTGATACCGCTCGTATTGATCACGCCGGTCGGACTGTCGCTGGTGCCGTCTCCGAAAATTGCGGCGCGATCGATTTCCAGCGCCATGGCCTTGGCCAGTGCCTGTTCAATCATTGCACCAGCGTTCACCGTGTCCATTACCAGTTCGCGCGATAGCTTTACGATTCCCGCTAGCGACTTGGCGGTGAGCAGCACTCGCTCAAAGGTCGGATCGCCCGATGCGATAGTGGCATTCTCCGCGCGCCAACCGATTGTCGGATCGGTTGCCAGCCTCGCTACTGCCAAGGTTTCGGAAGTCATCGGCACTGTCATTGCACCGGCTTTGATGGCGACCGAATTGGCCCGCAGCTTGTCGATGAACCAGGACGCAACCGGCGTCGGGACGGTGTAACCGCCCGCACTGGACGTGCCTTCAGAAAGTGCGCGCCGTTCCGCGTCGTTTCGCGGGCCGGTGATCATGGCGCGAACGGCATCTCCAAGCGCCACGCCTTCGGGCTGAGCCCGCGAAAGGCGCTCTGTGTTGCGCAGGACGCGGACAGGCTGGCCCTTGTCGTCGGCCCAGCCGGAACGGTCGCTGCCCCCCCAGGCGCGGGCAAATTCTTCGCTGGCGGACAGGGCCTGGCCGTGCGCTTCTCCACCGCCCATGTTCGGGCGCTGGTTGGCGCGATCTGCATCATCATCTGCCAGCATTATGGCTTCGTCGATGTCGAGCGAATTGGCATCGAGCGCCGCAATTGATGCATCGTGCTTGCGGCCCAGTTCGGTGTCGCGCTTGGCATCGGTGTTCGTCTTGATTTCGTCGAGGATGCTGCGGGCTTCGGCAATCAGGCCAAGGCGGTCGCGTTCCAGTTCGATAAGCTTTGCGGTCTTCATTTCGTCAGTCTCCGGGGACTACTGGCGCGGCCAGCAACCCCCCTAAGGGTTGAAAGCCACGCGCAGGCCGGAAGCCTGTCGTTTCCTCCGCCGTGCGCTTAGACGGTCCAGCGGGCAAACCGTAGAGAGGGCGCTAGCAGATTCAGCGACAGATTGCAAGCCCCCTATGCCAGCTGCTCAGCCGCGCGCAGTAAGCCTTGGCGAGCGTTCTCGACCCCATCGACCTGCACGGCGATCTGCAATGAGGCGATCAGCATGATATTGCTGACTTGCAGCGGGTGCAGCCCGCGCTCGACTCCTTCGTTGGCATGGAGCTGGGTGGCCTCGGTGTAGGCTTCGATCAGTTGCTGCTCGGTCATGTTTCGCTCCTATGCGGCTCTGGCTTTGCATGGCGATCAGTCATCGCCCTGGCCTTCGTTGCCCCAATCCAGGTCATCATCATCGGGCGCCGCAGCCCCAAGGGCGGCGCCTGTTATAGATTTATCTATAGGGGGGTTGAAGCGTGCAGCATTTCCGCGCGTTTCGTGCGGGTTTGTGCAGGGGGTTCGTGCAGGGGGGTCGTGCAGGGGGGTCGGTGCACTTTTCTGCCAGTCTTATGCCCTGTTTCATCACCCGGTTAGGGCCGCGCCAAAGCGGTTGATCCAGTGCTATCGTGTTGAGGTGCAGGAGCCTTTCCATGGCCCCAGCAAGAGATTTAGCAGTGAAGCCTTTGGCCTCTGGCATCCCCGAGAAAACCTTGGGAGCATAATTGCTGCCGGGGTTGTGCGAGACCGCCCGCTGGCGATCTGTCGCCGCAGCCAGACAACCAAGGAAGGCACTATTCTCGCCGTTGGCCTTGGCTATAACAGCAATCTCAGCGCGCTCGTCAGACGGCAAATCCTTATCCCGAACGAATGCCCCGCAATGCCAGCGGAAGGCGATCTTGCCACCCTGCGGACCATAGTTGGCCTTCGGATTGATAATAACGCGCGTGTCGGGATCGTCTTCGTCACCAGCCTCAATGATGAGGCGCGAGCGGACCTTGTTGTGCCAGGCAACACTACCCAGCCAATCGTCGCCAGCTTTGTTCGGGTGGTGCAGGATCATGGCGACGCCATTGCGGCGAATGGCAAGGCTGGTGAGCAGGTTCACAAATTCGGCGACCTGGTGAATATCGTTCAGGTCGCCGGCCATTGCATCGGTCGCATTGTCGAAAGCATAAACGCCGATATCGAATGCATCGGTCGTGGCGACCAGCTGGTGCCAGCGTTCGGTCGGCATGATCCTGCCATCGGCGTCGAATGTGGCCAGCGCCGTGTCGGTCTGCCCGCATAGGGATACCAGGTGCAGTTTGCCGATCACTGCCGAGATAGGCAAGTTCAATGCTGCGCAGATTCCCGCCTGGCGCCTCCACAGCTCGTCCGTGTCATCTTCGCAGGTGACATAGAGGCAATTCGCTTGGCGCGTCTCCATGCCCAGGAATGACCTGCCAAGCGCGATATAGGTGAGAAGCATCTGGTCGAGCAGGCTCTTGCCGATGCCGCCCGGTCCGGTGAGCATGGTCGTGTACCTAAGCGGGAGCCAGTCGCCCCATGCGGATTCGCGCGGTGGCGGCTCGCCCTGCCATGCCGCTAGGTCGATCATTGGCAGGAGGGCTGGCGCGGGTTCCTCAGGCTGCGGCGCGGCCAAGGCTTCCCTCACATGGGCTGCAAGGTCGTCTGCTGAGCCTTGCCAATCCATTATGTCACCCGCGATTGGCAGGCCGGGCAGGAGCACTTGCACCGGATCTCCGCCCGCTTCGCGGACTAGTCGTGCGGCTTTGGCAGCCTGCTCCTCGCCGGGGTCGTCATTATCGGGCAGAATGATGACTGTGCGGCCTTTGACGTATTTGCCGAAATCGCGGTTCCAATCCTTGAGGGACGTTGCCACAAGCCCCCAGCTCGCAAGCTTGTCGGCATGTTTTTCACCCTCGGCCATATAGATTGCTGCCCCCTCCGGAGCGGCGATAAGACCGGGGAGGCGATAAGGGATAGCATCAGCTCCGTTGCGTCCCGCGCGCCAGCACTGGCCGTCAAAATGCTGATATTGATATTTCTGATCGGGGCGGTTCACGCGCGCCTTGGCATAGGCGACGCTCCCCTTTGCATCGTGGTAAAGGTAGCGAGGAATATCGTCGCTGCGAGGCTCGATCAGCCCTTCGCCCTCCAGCCATTCGAGCGCGCCAGTTTTGTTGCAGCGCTTCTCGCGCATAACGAGGGCAAGCACGCCGCCCCCTTCGTTGGCTTCCTTGTCGTGCCAAACGCCATCCGCTGTATCGACCTTGAAACTGCCACGGCTGCCCCAACGCATTGTCGCACCGTTGCCGCTGGACTGGTCGGGCTCGCCAAGCAGCTTGATGGCGACGTCGCCGATCAGCGGGGCGAAGGTATCTGCCGCGTTCATGCCGTGCAGCCTTTGACTCGGCGTCCAGGTCGCTTGTGATCAGGACAACGGCGGTTTGGCTGAAACCTCCCCGCTTGGGCTGGCGTGAAAAATGCGAAAGGCTTGCCGCACTCGGCGCAATGGGAGGCCCAGCATGTGAGTGAGGTCTGAGTGCCATCCTGGCGAATGTGTGGAATTGCCCCAAGCTTGAAATAGCTCTGGCTGCTGAATGCGGAAGCGTGCGGCCAGTCGGTCATGCGGCCAGCTCCGCCAGTTCACCAGGGCGGAACCAATGCCTCCGTAGGATCGGACCGGGCTCCTGCCGGTTTTCCCTCCGCGTGTAACATATTGATAGGACTGGACGGCGTTTTCCGCCGATTATGCCGCAAGAAGTTGTTTCTGCGGGATATTCCAGTAATGCCCGGCGATCCACAGCGATTTCGGCTGCGGCTCTGGCCGCACCGGCAACTGGACGAAATCGACTTCTGCCAGCGCGCGGTCCATCACCGCGAGCGCGGCCGGATGCACCATGTCTTCGGCATCGTGCATGATGACATTGCGATACATCGCGCCGCTGCGCCGCTCATCCTCGGCCAGCGCAGCATAGAGCCGGTTGAGGCAGCCGGCCTTGGTCGTCGGCCCGTCTTCGCCGTTGACGACGATGCGTATGCGCGGATCGCCGTGCGCCGCGCGGATTGCGGCATTCAGTGTCGCGGGATCGTTGCGGTAGATGCCAATATAGAGCACGAATTCGCGCTGCTGCCAGGCGCCAAGGGTATGGCCGATCATCGCGCCGATCACCTCGTGCTCGTGCCACGCTGGGACCAGCACGGCGGCGCGGCCGAGCAACGGCGATTCCGTCAGCCCGCTGGGCACTTTGCCGGCGCCGGCCTTGCCGCCCAGCCGCAGCCAGATCCACGAAAGATCGACCGCCGCTTCGTCTATTGCACTGATAATAAACCAGAAAGTGGCAAAAAACAGCAATTCGCGCTCCGCCACCAACAGCCATCCGAAGAGCTGTTCCAGTCCTGTCACCGCCCCGTCCGGCATTTCTGCGTCAAGCCCCCGATCCCGCCATATCAAGCAAACTATTGCTATTGCCCAGATTTGCAATGGAATAGGAATGAACTAGTAACGAACGACGCAAACCGAGGATTAACCATTGCCGCAGCGAGATCGCATTGCCAGCCGGATCGCCACATGGCTGCGGCGGGCGGTGGGGGGAGAGGCGGCATCGGGCGTGCTGCTGATCGCAGCGGCGGGCCTCGCGCTCGCGCTGGCCAATTCGCCTTGGGCGGCGGCTTGGCACGGCCTGTTTCATCATCCGCTGGCCTTCACGCCGATTGCCAAGCTCAACACCTGGCACTTGTGGATCAACGATGCGGCCATGGCCCTGTTCTTTTTCGCCGTGGGGCTGGAGATCAAGCGCGAGGTGCTGGACGGCGAGCTCGCAACGCCGGCAAGGCGCCGCCTGCCGGTGCTTGCCGCGATCGCCGGAATGGCCGCGCCGGCGGCAGTCTATCTGGCCATCGCCGGGGGCGAACCGGGACTGGCGCGGGGCTGGGCGATCCCGGCGGCGACCGACATTGCCTTTGCGCTGGGCGTGCTGGCCCTGCTCGGCAAACGCGCGCCGCCATCGCTGCGGCTGTTGCTGCTGACCATCGCGATTGTCGACGACATCGGCGCAGTGGCGATCATCGCAGTATTCTACACCGCGTCGATCAAGGCCATCTGGCTGGGCGGGGCGCTTGCCTGCCTTGCCGCGATGGCCATGCTGGGCCGCATGCGGATCGGCAGTCACCAAGTCGGGGGGGGCTGGGCTTTCGCCTCGCTCGCCGTGCTAGCCTGGTTTTGCACGCTCCATTCGGGCGTTCACGCAACCGTCGCCGGAGTCGCCGCTGCGCTATTGGTTCCGATCAGGCTCGACCGGCGCGGCGACAGCCTGCTGCTGCGCATGGAACACGCCCTGGCGCCCTGGGTCGCCTATCTGATCCTGCCGCTGTTCGGCCTCGCCAACGCCGGGGCGACGCTCAGCGGCGGCGCAGACGAATTGCTTGCGCCCCTGCCGCTGGCGGTGGCGGCGGGGCTGGTCGTCGGCAAGCAGGTAGGCATTTTCGGCGCGATCTGGGCGGCTTGCACGTTCGGCTTCGCGGCAAAGCCCGCCGGCGCCAGCTGGCTGCAACTGTGGGGCCTCGCGCTGCTGTGCGGCATCGGCTTCACCATGAGCCTGTTCATCGCCGCCCTCGCCTTCCCCGCCGCGCCGGCGCTGGCGGAGGAAGCCAAGCTGGGCGTGCTGGCCGGCTCGCTGCTCTCCGCCGCGCTGGGTTTTGCGGTGCTGCGGTTTGGCGGGAGGCAGCGCTAAGCCGCCGCCCCCACTCCAGACGAAAGCGCCGCCATCATCATCGGGCGGGCATCGCGGATCGGATCGCTGCCATCCCAGCTCGCCGCCGCCGCGCGCATGGCGTCGAACCAGCCATCGAACAGCCCGCGATGCATCAACTGATAGAGCACCGGATTGTCCACGCCCACTGGCTCGCAATAGATCTCGATCTGGAATCCGGTGGCGGGATCACGCATGTCGACCACCGTCTCCAACGGCCGCCCCGCCGCTTTCATGGCTGCCAACGAAGCGTTAAAATCATCGGAATAATAGGCAATGTGATGCAGCCCGCCATGCGGATTGCGGTCCAGAAAGGCGTTATAGGCCGAAACGCCGCCGGGCGCAGGCGTGATCATCTCGATGCAGGTGTCGCCGGTGTAGAAGAATGCCACCCTGGCCGAGAAAGCATGCTGCTCGCCCCGATAGTCCCCCATCCCGCCCACTTCATCGACCAAAAAACACGGCCCGATCCCGCCCGCGGCGAAGCGTTCAAGCGCAGCGTCGAAGTCGGGATAGACATAGCACTGGTGTGCGGGCTGACCGAGCAGGCGGGACATGGGGGCTCTCCGGTGTGGGTTTGTGTTAAGGCGAGAGCTTAGCGAGTTGGCGGCGGTGGGGGAATTGTGGTTGCAGTAAGGTGTTTTGGGGGATGTTGCACCTGTCGCCGTAACCCGCGTAACCACTGTAGACTCAGCAACTCAAGCCAACCCGGCTTTGAGACTTGAAAAGTTAGAGGTGTCTATGGCTAGAATTGAGCGCAGCCAAGGTGATCTGAGGAAGGCGTTCGACGATCAACTGCGGTTTCTTGAAGCTTCTTGCGACGCCTATGACTTGGGATTTGAAGGGGAGGCCTCTCGCATCGCTCTTACGCTTAGAATCCTCCTTTTAGACAGGGGAGCCTCAAAGTCATTGCTTGGACAGTTGGGGGAACTGAATAGGCATTTCATCAGCACAGCATCACCTGAACATCAAGGCAATCAGCTTGAGATTAACGCGCTTGTCGCATTTGCTTCGCATGCTGAACGGGGCTGGGTTCCTGTCGCATGGCTTGACGGGCCCCACCTGACCGAAAGGCCGTTCCCGGATTGGTGGAGCGAAGTTATTTTCAGCAACGCCCAATTCGGTCCGATGTCACGAGAGACGCTGGTGCGCGCAGTTGCAGATCAGGACGGCGGCGCCCACGTCGACCCCAGGCTCGATGAGGCTTATGCTCGGGCCAAATTAGGCGAAGGGCTCGGGTTGCAATTCAATCCGCCGCTATCTGCGCGTGGCCCAGTTGCCAGTCCTACTCAGGCTGCAGTGCGCCAGATCGGCCACGAAGTTTTGCGAACGCTAAGGCCAGACTATCGGAAGGAATTTAACGCAGAGGGATTTGCCATAATTGTGGGCTCGATGAGCGTGTCGTCAGGACCTGCACCAGGACTGCTGCAAAAAGCGCGAGCGCCTAAACGACCCTTGGTTGGTCGAAATAAGCTTTGCCCTTGCAACTCCGGGAAGAAGTACAAGCGCTGCTGTGGGAGCGCGCTGACATAATCACTTCGTAGGTCCGATAACATTGGGAATACGGTGGGGAATACGGTGACAGTTGCAATAACCCCCAAACGCCGCACCCACCACGCGAACTCTACCACTTCCCCCCGGTATCCTCGATCGCCTTGAGCAAGGCACGCTTGCTCGCCGTGCGACGCATGCCCGAATTGCGCGGGACTTCGACCCCGCCAAGCTCTCCGGCCCTGCGCATTGCACGCGCGCCGAGTTCGGCCAGGGTTACTGGCTCACGCTTCGGTTTTAAGGTCTTGAAGGCCATAGTCGCCCGCCGTTTCCTCGGAAATCCTTCTTGCCATATAGTCCATGTCTAGGCTTTCGCACAGGCTGAAGAGGGCGCGGGCCTGGCCGAGCATTTCGGGCGCGCTGCCTGAGGCATATTGCCCCATGCGATCGGCAATGATGTCTTCCGGGGCAATGACCGCCACTGCGCCGTCCGGCGCCAGTTCGACGATCTGCACCATGTCGCGGTCGGCGAGGCCATCCAGCAAAATGTCGGAAACGCATTCAAACCCCAGTTTCAGCTTTGGATGGATCCACCCCCGCGTCGCCTTGCCGGGACCGGATGGCCTGAC
>JANOBA010000091.1:0-2349 GCA_031411415.1 Novosphingobium sp. | reverse complement strand
CACGGCGAGCAGGGGCGCAGGAGCCGTCATTCGCGTGACCTCATCCTGGCATCAAGCGCATCGCGCAAACCGTCGCCCAGCAGGTTGAAGGCCAGCACCGTGATGCTGATCAGCAAGGCCGGGAAAAACAGCTCATGCGGGTGGGTGAGCATCGACTTGATCCCGTCATTGCTCATGCTGCCCCACGATGCGGTGGGCGCGGCGACCCCCATGCCGATGAACGACAGGAAGGCCTCGGTGAAAATCGCGCTGGGAATGGCGAAAGTCAGCGTGACCAGGATCACCCCCATCGTGTTGGGGATCATGTGGCGCATCACCAGATAGCCGGTGCGCGCGCCCAGCAGGCGGGCGGCGTTGACATAGGCTTCCTCGCGCACTTGCAGGATCTGGCCGCGCACCAGCCGGGCAGTGCCGGGCCACAGCAGGATCACCATCGCCACGATCAGCGGAAAAATGCCGCTTTCACCGGGGCCGATGCCAAAGGCGATCTTGAACAGGATCATGAACAGCAGGAACGGCAGCGCAACCACGAAATCGGCAAACCGCATCATCATCTGGTCCACCCGTCCGCCGACGAAGCCCGCCAGACTGCCGTAAACGACACCGAACAGCACGAACAGCAGCGGCGCGACGATGCCGATGAACAGCGAAACCTGCGCGCCCTGCATCAGCCGGGCCAGCATATCCCGGCCCAGATAGTCGGTGCCCAGCGGATGCAGCTTGAATTCGATCCTGTTGCCAGTCGCCATCACTTTGCCGGCCGCGATCAGCTTTCTGTCGGCAGCCTCTTGCGGGGTGATGGCATTGACGACTTCGACCCGCAGGCTCAGCGCGCCGGGGAGTTGCTCGCCGTTCGCGCCTAGCGGCACGACTGAATAATGGGAAATGCCCGGCCGCAGATCGAGCATGTCTTCAAACCGGGTGATATCGCCCGAACCTGTCGGGCCGAGGGGCAGGCCAAAAGTCCCTTCACCCTTCGGCTCAACGATGTTGCGGTAAACCATGTAATCAGCCGCGCCCGGCATCCGGCCCCAGGTGAGGCGGACATATTGGGTCGTCGCCTGTCCGGCCAATGCAAGCCCCGCCTTTGTTGCATTGGCATCTGCTTCAGGCAGCACCCATGGAGCATGGGGTGCAACCAGAATTGCCGAACGGTCCGCCCCCGGCGCGCTGCTGATCTGGAGCAGGTCCTGCTCGGCGGGATTGACCCGCCAGACTTGCGGACCCAGCACGGTGAACAGCAACAGGCCGATGATGATGTACAGCGACAGGATCGCGCGCTTGTTGGCCTTCAGCCGCTGCCACGCATCCTGCCAATAGGACAGCGATGGCCGCGTCAGTTTCTGCACGCGCAATTCATTGTGCATCGGCGCGAAAGCGTCTGGCATCATCGCAGGATCGGTCTGGGTCATGGCTCAGCCCACCCTGACCCGGGGATCGATAAACCCGTAAAGCAGATCAACCACGATCACCATCAACACCAGAAATGCACCGAAAAACACCGTCGTGCCCATAATCACGGTATAATCCAGCTGCTGCACCGCCTGAACGAAATAGCGCCCTAACCCGGGAATCGCGAAGACCAGTTCGACCACGAAGCTGCCCGTAGTGATGCCCGCGATCGACGGCCCCAGAACCGTAACCACCGGCAGGATCGCATTGCGCATTTCATGCTGGAGGAAGATGCGAGTCTGCGGCAGGCCCTTGGCCTTGGCCGTGCGGATATAGTCGGAACTGACGATCTCCAGCATCGAGCTGCGCATCAGCCGGGTGAGATAGGCCATCGTCCCCAGCCCCAGCACCAACGACGGCAACAGGATGTGCGACACGCTGCCCCAGCCGGCAACCGGCAGCAGCGAGAATCCAAGCACTCCGTTGATCTTCACCATCATCAGCTGGCTGAACGCCGCGAAAACGAAGCTGGGCACCGAAATTCCCAGGATCACCGCGAGCATGATGACGGTGTCTGGCCATTTGTTGCGATTGAGCGCCGTCAGCGCCCCGAACAGCGAGCCGCCCAGCGCGGCAAAAACCACGGCCATGATGCCGAGCGTTGCCGACACCGGAAAATGTTCGCGGATGATGTCGTTCACTTCGCGGTTTTTCTGGGTGAAGGAAATGCCCAGATCGCCGTGGGCAAGGTTGCCCATATAGATCAGATATTGCTCGCCGACCGGCTTGTTGAGGCCATACTTTGTCTCAAGATTGCGGCGACTTTCCTTGCCATGCATGCGGTGCCGGGCGATCCGCTCAGCGGCGCGAAAGCCATGAATCCGGAAATCCGCCGCAATCTTGAGACAAAGTATGGCCTCAACAAGCCGGTCGGCGAGCAATATCTGATCTATATGG
>JANOBA010000090.1:0-7533 GCA_031411415.1 Novosphingobium sp. | reverse complement strand
GCGCGCGGCGATGACTGCGGTCATGTCGCAATCGTTGAACGTGGTGAGCAGCGCGGCGGTATCCTGCGCTTCCTTGAGGCGCCGGGCGATGGTCTGGCGCAGGCGGGTCATCTTGACGCGCTCTTCGCGGCGCTCACCAAGCACTGCAGGGGCGGGCGCAGTGGCAGGTGCCGGGGCACTGGCGGGAGCAGCCGGGGTTGGCGCTGCCTTGCTGGCGGCGGCGGCGAGCACGTCTTCCTTGGTGATCCGGCCATCCTTGCCGGTGCCCTTGACGATGGCGGGATCGATGCCGTTTTCGAGCACTGCGCGGCGCACAGACGGCGAAAGCGTGGCGGCCTCGTTCGCTGCTGCTGCTGCTGCGGGGGCGGCGGCAGGCGCGGGCGCTGCGGCCACAGCCGCGCCTCCGGCCTCGATTGTCGCGATCACCGCGCCAACGATAACCGTGTCGCCTTCCTTGGCGAGCTGCGCGCCCATTATCCCGGCAACTGGCGAGGCAACGTCGATGGCGACTTTGTCGGTCTCCAGGCTGGCAATCGCCTCATCAAGCGCGACCGGCTCGCCCGGCTGCTTCAGCCACTGGCCGATGCTCGCCTCGCTGACGCTTTCACCCAGAACGGGGACTTTGACTTCAGTGGTCATGTCAGGCCTGCTTTCTGCGGCGGATTTCAGAACGGACGGAGAGCGAGAGCGCGTCGGCGACCAGCGCTGCCTGTTCGGCGGCGTGGCGCGTTGCAAGGCCGGTGGCCGGAGATGCCGAGGCCTGGCGGCCGGCATAACGCACGCGCTCGACTTTGGACTTGGCGGAGTTCAGCACATCCTCGATCAGCGGCGCGACAAAGAACCAGGCGCCATTGTTGCGGGGTTCTTCCTGGCACCAGACGACTTCTTCAAGATTGGTCATCCGGGCAAGGCGGATCGCCAGCGGTTCGCCGGGGAACGGATAGAGCTGTTCGAGCCGCAGCACGCTGACATCCTCCTGCTCCGCCGCGTCGCGCGCTTCCATCAGGTCGTAGCCGACTTTGCCTGAACACAGCACCAGCTTGCGGATCTTGGCGTCGGCGGGCGGCGTGCGGTCGGCCATGATGCGGCGGAAGTGGCTCTCGCCGATGAAGTCGCCCATTTCCGACTTGGCCAGCGGGTGGCGCAGCAGGCTCTTGGGGGTCATGATGATCAGCGGCTTGCGGAAGGGCCGGTGCATCTGGCGGCGCAGCGCGTGGAAATAGTTCGACGGGGTGGAGATGTTGCAGACCTGAAGGTTGTCCTGCGCGCAAAGTTGCAGGAAACGCTCAAGCCGCGCCGACGAATGCTCCGGCCCTTGTCCCTCGTAGCCATGCGGCAACAGCATGACGAGGCCATTGGCGCGCAGCCACTTGGCTTCGGATGCGGCAATATACTGGTCGATGATAATCTGCGCGCCGTTGGCGAAATCGCCGAACTGCGCTTCCCACAGCACCAGCGTCTTGGGATCAGCGCTGGCGAAGCCGTATTCAAAGCCGAGCACGCCGTATTCGGAGAGCGTGCTGTCATGCACTTCGAAGCGGCCGTGCGGCACCGTGCTGAGCGGCACGTATTTGCGCTCGTCAGTCTGATCGACCCAGACGGCGTGGCGCTGGCTGAACGTGCCGCGCCCCGAATCCTGGCCCGAAAGCCGCACCGCATAGCCTTCCGAAAGCAGCGAGCCGAAAGCCAGGGCTTCGCCGGTTGCCCAGTCGAAAACTTCGGTGCCCGGCTCATGCCGGAAGGCCTGCCGCTTGGCTTCGAGCACGCGTTCAAGCGTCTTGTGGATGGTCAGGTCAGCGGGGACGGTGGTCAGCGTGCGGCCGAGGCTTTCGAACAGCTTGGGTTCGATCCCGGTGGGCACATTGCGCCGCGCGGTTTCGGGATCGACCGGCTTGTTGAACCCGCTCCAGCGTCCGCCGAACCAGTCGGCCTCGTTGGCCTTATAGCTCTTGGCGGCGTTGAATTCCTCTTCGAGATGGGCGGTGAAGCCATCGATAACGACATCAAGATAGCTGCTGTCGATCACGCCCTGCTCGGCAAGGCGGCTGGCATAGACCTCGCTCACCGGCGGATGGGCGCGGATTTTCTGATACATCAGCGGCTGGGTGAATGAAGGCTCGTCGCCTTCGTTGTGGCCGAAGCGGCGATAGCACCACATGTCGATGACGATGTCGCGCCCGAAGGTCTGGCGATAGTCGATGGCGAGCTTGCAGACGAACGTCACGGCTTCCGGATCGTCGCCGTTGACATGGAGGATCGGCGCCTGGACGCCCTTGGCGACGTCGGAAGGATAGGGCGAGCCGCGCGAAAACTGCGGGCTGGTGGTGAAGCCGATCTGGTTGTTGATGATGAAATGGATGCAGCCGCCGGTGTGATAACCTTTCACGCCGGAAAAGCCGAAGCACTCCCAGACGATGCCTTGCCCGGCAAAGGCGGCATCACCGTGGATCAGCACGGGCAGCACTTGCTTGTGCTTGGCCTTGCCGTTTTCATCGAGGCCGATGTCGTCGCGGAACACCTGGTAGGCGCGCACTTTGCCCAGCACCACGGGATCAACCGTTTCGAGGTGGCTGGGGTTGGGCATCAGGCTCATGTGCACTTTGGTGCCGCCGAACTCGCGGTCGGTGCTGGTGCCGAGGTGGTATTTCACATCGCCCGAGCCGCCGACATCCTCAGGGTTGGCCGTGCCGCCGGAAAATTCGTGGAAGATCACCTTGTAAGGCTTGGCCATGACATTCGCGAGCACGTTCAGGCGCCCGCGGTGCGACATGCCATAAACGATTTCTTTCACGCCAAGCTGGCCGCCATACTTGATGACAGCTTCCAGCGCGGGGATCATGCTCTCGCCGCCATCAAGCCCGAAGCGCTTGGTGCCGACGTATTTCTTGCCGAGAAACCGCTCATACTGTTCACCCCGGATGACGGCCGAGAGGATCGCCTTCTTGCCTTCGGGGGTGAAGTCGATCGACTTGTCGCCGCCTTCGATGCGGTCCTGCAGGAAGCGGCGCTCCTCGACATCGGCGATGTGCATGTATTCCACGCCGACCTTGCCGCAGTAGTTGGCGTGCAGGATCGCGACGAGCTCTTGCACCGTGGTCCACTCAAGGCCCAGCACGCCGCCGACATAGATTTTGCGTTCCAGCGCCGCGCCGACGAAGCCGTGGTATTCCGGCGTCAGGTCGGCAGGCAGCTCGCGCTGGGTCAGTCCCAGCGGATCGAGATTGGCCGCAAGATGACCGCGCACCCGGTAGGTGCGGATCAGCGTCATCGCGCGGATCGCGTCGGCGGCGGCAAGCTCAACCCGTTCCGGGCTGACTTGCGCGCCGGTCTTGGCCGCGTCTTTCTGGATTGCCGCCTTCAGCGCCAGCGGATCGAGCGCCAGGGTGAGATCGTCCTCGAACAGACCGCCCGCCAGCGGCCAGCCGGCGCGCTGCCAGCTGGGGCCGGGTTGGAAGTCTTCGGGAGAGAAATCGTGGCTTTCGGTGCCCATGGGATTCAGCCTTTTCCGCGCCGGCGGATGGCCAGCGTCAGTCCAATTGCAATCCAGGGCTTGCTCGGTTCCCGGGGAGGAAGACCGTTACCCTTGTTGTAGTTAACCTCCCAAGCGCGGCGCTATCAGGCGATTTCCTTAAGCAGCCCTGCCAGAGTGGTGCCGAGTTCGCTGGGTGAAGGCGACACGCGGATGCCCGCTGCCTCCATCGCCGCAATCTTGTCTTCCGCGCCGCCCTGGCCGCCCGAAACGATCGCACCGGCATGGCCCATGCGGCGGCCCGGAGGCGCGGTGAGGCCGGCGATGAAGCCAACCATCGGTTTCTTGCGCCCGCGCTTTGCCTCGTCGGCGATGAACTGCGCGGCTTCTTCCTCTGCCGAGCCGCCAATTTCGCCGATCATGATGATCGAACGGGTAGCCTCGTCGGCGAGGAAAAGTTCCAGCATGTCGATGAAATTGGTGCCGTTGACCGGATCGCCGCCGATGCCGACTGCCGTGGTCTGGCCCAGGCCAACCGCAGTGGTCTGGTGCACGGCTTCATAGGTCAGGGTGCCCGAACGGCTGACGACGCCGACCGAACCCTTCGAGAAGATCGAACCGGGCATGATGCCGATCTTGCATTCGTTTGGCGTCAGCACGCCGGGGCAGTTGGGGCCGATCAGCCGCGACCTGGAACCCGTGAGCGCCCGCTTGACGCGCACCATGTCGAGAACCGGAACACCCTCGGTGATCGCCACGATCAGCTCGATGCCGGCATCGATAGCCTCAAGGATGGCATCGGCGCAGCCGGCGGGCGGCACATAGATGCAGCTGGCGGTGGCGCCGGTGACGGCCTGTGCTTCGGCGACAGTGTCAAACTGCGGCAGATCGAGGAAAGTGGTGCCTCCCTTGCCGGGGGTAACGCCGGCGACCATCTGGGTGCCATAGGCTAGCGCTGCCTCGGTGTGGAAGCTGCCGGTCTTGCCGGTCATGCCCTGGGTGATGACTTTGGTGTTCTTGTCGACGAGAATGGACATTAAAAAGCTCCTGGGGAAGGGAGAGGTGTTCGCTGGCTCAGCCGAGGCTGCTGTCGATCGCCTTGCAGGCGACAATCAATTCCTTGACCGCATCGACGCTGACTTGCAGCCCGGCCTTGGCCTTGTCGTCGAGGCTGATCTCGATCACTTGCTCCACGCCGCCCGCGCCGATCACCACCGGCACGCCGACATAGAGGTTGTCGATGCCATACTGGCCGGTGAGGTGCGCCGCGCAAGGCAGCACGCGCTTTTGGTCGCCAAGGTAGCTTTCCGCCATGGCGATGGCCGAGGCGGCAGGCGCATAGAATGCCGAGCCGGTGCCGAGCAGCGCGACGATCTCGCCGCCGCCGCCCGCCGTGCGCTTGACGATGGCGTCGATGCGCTCCTGCGTCGAGCGGCCCATCTTGATCAGATCAGGCACCGGAATGCCCTTGACCGTGGAGTATTCGACGACCGGCACCATGGTGTCACCGTGGCCGCCGAGAACGAAGCTGGAAACATCGCGCACCGAAACGCCGAATTCCTGCGCCAGGAACGTGCTGAAGCGCGCCGAGTCGAGCACGCCAGCCATGCCGACAACCTTGTTGTGCGGCAGGTCGGAAAATTCGCGCAGGGCCCAGACCATCGCATCGAGCGGGTTGGTGATGCAGATGACAAACGCATCCGGCGCATTGGCCCTGATGCCCTCGCCAACTGCCTTCATCACTTTCAGGTTGATGCCGAGCAGGTCGTCGCGGCTCATGCCGGCCTTGCGCGGCACGCCGGCGGTGACGATGATTACGTCGGCCCCGGCGATGTCCTTGTAGTCGTTGGTTCCCGTCAGGTTGACATCGAAGCCTTCGACCGGGCCGCACTGCGACAGATCAAGCGCCTTGCCCTGCGGCACGCCTTCCATGATGTCGAACAGGACGACATCGCCGAGTTCTTTCTGCGCGGCGAGGTGGGCCAGAGTGCCGCCAATATTGCCGGCGCCGATAAGCGCGATCTTCTTGCGAGCCATTGAAGCGGGAATCCTTCGTTGGGGCGGGGAAGGTGGGCTGAATGTGCGGCCAGCGTGACCCCGCGCCAAGCCTGGCCGCTCTCGGGATGCGCGATGCCCTAGGCGGCTGAACGGCCTATTGCAACTGCGAAAAGCAGCCAAACCAGAAGTTTAATTGATAATGGTTCGCAGTATTAATAACTGGCGGTACGGCGCAAGGGCGGGAGGTCTTCCCGCTCTTTGGCCAGCAGCATCGCCGCGAGGTAATCTGGCACGGCGCGGCTGAAATAATAGCCCTGACCCATGGTGCATCCTGCTTCGCGCACGGCTTGGACCTGTTCGATGGTTTCCAGCCCTTCGGCGACGATCTCCATGTCGAGAGTCGCCGCCATGCCGGACACCGCCCGGATGATCGCATCGCTCTTCTTGCCGGCGTGAATGCCGGAGACGAAACTGCGATCGACTTTGATCTTCGAGAAGGGATACTTGTTGAGATAGCCGAGCGAGGAATAGCCGGTGCCGAAATCGTCGAGCGCAAAGCGCACGCCGGCGTTACTCAGCTCGTTGATGAAGTTCTCGGTGTTCTGGCTGTGATCGAGCAGCACTGTCTCGGTGATCTCCAGCTCCAGCCGGCGCGGATCGAGCCGGGCCTCGCGCAGAGCGTTGAGGATGCCCAGCGCCGCCCCCGGCGCCTTGATCTGAACTGGCGAGAGATTGACCGCGATGGTGATGTCATCGGGCCAGGTCGCGGCGGCCTTGGCGGCCTGCACGGTGATCCAGTTGCCGAGTGTGATGATCGCGCCGGTTTCCTCGGCGACGGGGATGAATTCGTCGGGGCGCAGTTCGCCCTTTTCAGGATGGAACCAGCGGACCAACGCCTCGAAAGCGCGGATGCGGCCGGTTTTCAGGTCGATGATCGGCTGGAAGAAGATCGAAAGCTCGTCGCGTTGCAGGGCCAGGCGCAGCTCGCTTTCAATCTCGCGGCGGCGCACCAGGTCGCGGGTCATCGCCGGATCGAAGAAGCTGACCTGCTTCCGCCCGTTGACCTTGGAATGATAGAGAGCAAGGTCGGCACCCTGCATCAGCGTGTCGATATCCTCGCCGTCGTCGGGCAGCACGGCGATGCCCATTGAGCTGGCAATTTCCAGCCGGTGCCCGTCGATCCGCATCGGCCGGGTGATCTCGTCCATCATCTTCTGCGCCAGTGTTTCGACTGCGGCGTGGCCGCTAACCTCGCAGGCGACGATAAATTCGTCGCCGCCGAAGCGGGCGACCGTGGCGCCTTCGGGAGCGGCGGCCTTGAGCCGGGACGCAACTTCGGCAAGCAGCTTGTCGCCCAGCTGGTGGCCGAGCGAGTCGTTGACCTCCTTGAACTTGTCGAGGTCCATCCAGAACATCGCGAGCTTCCTGCCCGGCTCCAGAGCAGCTAGCGATTCGACCAGATGATGATTGAGGCCGGCGCGGTTCAGCAGGCCAGTGACGACACAGCTGCGCGCCAGGATCTGCATGCGTTCCGCCAGCCGGGCGCTGGTTTCCGCCGCTGCGATCGAAGTGCGCAAGGTGCGGAACACGTTTAGCGCGATCGAGGTCATCGCCGGCAGCAGGGCAAGGATCGAAACCGACAGCGCGATCAGCGCCGGATTATTCTGACGCGCCAGCACATAGCAGATCGGGCCCAGTGCCAGCACCATTTGGCCGATGGCAATCGATGGCCGCCCGGCATTGCGCGCGGCAATCGCCACGGCATAGCCCACCGCATTGCAGACCATCAGCAATTGCACTGAAGCGGCGACACCGAGGTGCACGGTCATCGCGGCGGTAAGGCCGATGAACAGCGCGTAACTGAATGCGCCGAGTTCGTAGAGCGATTCCAGCCGGTGGCTGTCTTTGCCAAGGATGCGTGGCAGGATCATTGCCATGCCGATCCGCCCAATGGCAATCAGCGACATGACCGCTGCAAGCTTGGTGATTATCGGCTGATTGGCTTCCCAGGCGGCGACGACGCTGACGAAAATGCCGGTCAGCGCGGCAACTGTCAGATTGAAGGG
>JANOBA010000089.1:0-1741 GCA_031411415.1 Novosphingobium sp. | reverse complement strand
GTGCTCACCGCGACCAACATGCTGCGGGGGCACGGCGTGGTCGGGCGGTTTGTCGAATACTATGGCCCGGGCCTCGCCTCGCTCAGCCTTGCCGACCGCGCGACGCTGGCCAACATGGCGCCCGAATATGGCGCGACTTGCGGCTTCTTTGGCATCGATGACAAGACGCTCGATTATCTGCGCCTGACGGGCCGCGAGGAAAACCAGATTGCGCTGGTCGAAGCCTATGCCAAGGAGCAGGGCTTCTGGATCGATCCTTCAGTTGAGCCGATCTTCACCTCCACACTTGGCCTCGATATGGGCACCGTCGTGCCCAGCCTCGCCGGGCCAAAGCGCCCGCAGGACAAAGTGGCGCTCACAGACGTCGACGACGTATTCAACAATGATCTGACTGAGACCTACAAGAAGACCCAGACCCGCGTCGCCGTCGAAGGCAAGGCGCACGATATTGGCGACGGCGACGTGGTCATCGCCGCGATCACCAGCTGCACCAACACCTCGAACCCCGGCGTGATGGTCGCCGCCGGCCTTGTCGCCAAGAAGGCGAATGAGCTGGGGCTGCGGCCCAAGCCTTGGGTCAAGACCAGTCTTGCTCCCGGCAGCCAGGTGGTCACCGATTATTTCAACAAGGCGGGCCTCACGCAGCATCTCGACGCTGTCGGCTTCAATCTTGTGGGCTATGGCTGCACAACCTGCATCGGCAATTCCGGGCCCTTGGCTGAACCGATCAGCAAGGCGATCAACGAAAACAACATCGTCGCCGCCTCGGTGATCTCGGGCAACCGCAACTTCGAGGGCCGCGTTTCGCCGGATGTGCGCGCCAATTTCCTCGCCTCGCCGCCGCTGGTGGTCGCTTATGCGCTCAAGGGCACAGTGATCGAGGATTTCGTCACTACGCCGATCGGCAAGGGCAGCAATGGTCAGGACGTTTTCCTGAAAGACATCTGGCCGACGAATGAGGAAGTTTCCTCGACCATGGCCATGTGCATGGACCGCGCGATGTTCCAGGCGCGTTATGCCAATGTCTATCTGGGCGACAAGCACTGGCAGGCGATCAACGTCACCGGCTCTGAGACTTACAAGTGGCGCGCTGGCAGCACTTATGTCGCCAATCCGCCCTATTTCGAAGGCCTGTCCATGACCCCACCGCCGGTGACCGACATCATCGAGGCAAAGCCGCTGGCGATCCTTGGCGATTCGATCACCACCGATCACATCTCGCCCGCCGGCAACATCAAGGCCGACAGCCCTGCCGGCAAGTGGCTGATGGAGCATCAGGTCGCCAAGGCGGACTTCAACTCCTACGGCGCGCGCCGCGGGCATCATGAAGTGATGATGCGCGGCACTTTCGCCAACATCCGCATCAAGAACGAAATGGTCCCCGGCATTGAGGGCGGCATGAGCCGCTTCGGAGCAGGCGAGCCTGAGCCGATCTACGACGTGGCGATGAAGCACAAGGCGAACGGCACACCGATGGTGATCGTCGCGGGCAAGGAATACGGCACCGGCAGCTCGCGCGACTGGGCGGCCAAAGGCACCAACCTGCTGGGCGTGCGCGCGGTGATCGTCGAGAGCTTCGAGCGCATCCACCGCTCGAATCTCGTCGGGATGGGCGTCCTGCCGCTGGAATTCGTGAATGGCGAAACGCGTCAATCGCTCGGACTCACCGGCTTCGAGACATTCGAGATCGTTGGGCTCGACGACAGCACGAAGCCAAGGGCACGCCTTACTGTGCGCGCCG
>JANOBA010000088.1:0-5886 GCA_031411415.1 Novosphingobium sp. | reverse complement strand
CAGCGAATTGCGCGCGGTCATGCCGAATTTTTCCGCGCCCGCTGGCATCGCCTGCAAATGGCTCCACTGGTAGTGCAGACAGTTCGACTGCTGGAGGCCTGAGGCATCCCACAACACCGGGCCGCCATTAAGCATGCCCATATTGGGGCGGAAGTAATACTGGATCATGCCGTGGATGCGGCTTTCGGGAATCGAGAGCGAAAACCACACGCTCTCGTTCCAGTATGGATTGTCAGTCCGTCCTTCGCCGAAACGATCGGCGGCCGGGAGATCAAGTGCTGGCAATCCGATCATGCTTTCTGTCTCCGCCGCCCTGGCTATGCAGGTTCTAGCCACCAGACTTTGCCCCGCAATGCAACCACTTGAAAATCGCTGCGGCGCTATTCCAAATTTGGCAATTGTGTGCGCAAGATGCTGTCTCTCTCTCTCACCAGGAGGATCGGCACGGCATGCGCAGCGCTGCCCCAGCATTGGCCCTGTTGCTTGGCGCTTGCGCCGGCGCGCCGGCGACTGGGCCGGAAGCGCCGGCCTGGACGCGCGGCCAGATCGCCAGCCTCCGGCATTGGCTGGCTGCCGCGCCCGAGGAGGCCTTGCCGCGCTTTGATGCGGCCGCGCTCGATGCGGCGGCGGGCTTGTGGAGCGGGGATGCCGCCAACCGCGCGGCAACCGAACTGGCGCTCAAACTGGCGCGCGCGCACCTTAAAGGCTGCGCCAATCCGGTCGAACGTGGCGGCTGGCGCATTCCGGACGACAAGGACGATGGCACGGTGGAGGCCAGCCTGCGCGAGGCATTGGCGAGCGATGCCGACCTCGACCATTTCTTCGCCTCGGTCCGCCCCCAGCACCCCGAATATACCGCGCTGCAGGCAGCCTATGTGGCCGAAACTGATGCCAATCGGCGCATCACGCTTGCGCGCAATCTGGAGCGCTGGCGCTGGATGCCGCGTGATCTTGGCGAGAACTATGTGCTGGTGAACCTCCCCGCTTTCGAGGTCGGTCTGTGGCGACAGGGCGAGCGGGCGCAAAGCTGGCCGGCGGTGATCGGCAAAACCAGCTCGGCCACGCCGGTCTTCGCGTCGACGATCACCCATGTCGTGATCAATCCCTGGTGGGAGATTCCGCCCAGCATCGTGGCTGAAAACGGTGGGCGCTTTTCGTCGCGCGGTGGCTATGTCCGCACGGCTTCAGGCCACTGGCGGCAAAAACCGGGCCCGGGCAATTCGCTTGGCCGGATGAAGCTGGCGATGGCCAATCCCTATAACATCTATCTCCACGATACGCCGGCGAAGGGCCTGTTCAGCCAAAGCCGGCGGGCCTACAGCCACGGCTGCGTGCGGGTTAGCGATGCGCTGGGCTTTGCTGCGACCCTGCTTGAAGGGGCGATGACCCGCAGGCAGGTTGACCGGCTGGCAGACCTCGCCAAGCCCGGCGCGGCCGCCCCGCGCATGGCGCTGGCGGGCCTGGCACCACCTGAGCCCGAGCCGCTCAAGACCGCCAACGTGGCTTTGCCGCAGTCTCTGCCGGTCTATATCACCTATTTCACCGCAGGGCGGCGTGCGGACGGCACCCTGAGAATCGAAGAGGATGTCTATGGCCGCGACATGCTGGTGGGCGACCCCAGCGATCCGCAGCGGCAATGCAGTCCCTGAAACCAGTTCGGGAGAGGTAATGGAGCAGGATCTTGCCGGCAAGACCGCGCTGGTCACCGGCGCAAGCCGGGGGCTGGGCAGCAGCATAGCCGTGCGGCTGGCGGCGGCCGGGGCGCTGGTGGCGGTCAACTATGCCAGTGACCGGGCGGCGGCCGAGGCGACTGTGGCGCGGATCGTCGCAGGCGGCGGCGCGGCATTTCCGGTTCAGGTGAAGCTGTCCGGCGAGGCCGAGGCGGTTGCCCTGGCGGCAAGCCTCGATGCAGAATTGACCGCACGCACCGGCTCGCCCGGCCTTGACATATTGGTCAACAACATCGGCGGCGGCGATTACGCGACCATGCTTGATGTCGACGAGGCATTTTTCGATCAGGTGATGAACAACAATGTCCGCGCTGCCTTTTTCGTCACCAAGGCGCTGCATGCGCGGCTCAATGATTTTGGCCGGGTGATCAATCTGTCATCCGTCGGCGGGCGACTGACCGATCCGGGGATCATGGTCTATACCATGGCCAAGGCTGCGGTGGATGCCTTCACCCGCGTGCTTGCTGCCGAGCTTGGCCCGCGCGGGATCACGGTCAATGCCATTGCGCCGGGTTTCACCGCCGGGCCGACCAATGATTACATCGTGCAGGACCCGGTGGCCGCCAAGGGCGTGACAGACCTCACCGCGCTGCGGCGTTTCGGCCAGCCCGAGGAGATTGCCGATGCAGTCTATGCGCTGGCCTCGCCGCTGGGGCGCTGGGTGACGGCGCAATGCGTCGAGGCCAGCGGCGGATTCAGGTTGTGAGCGGCTCGGCGAAAGTTGTCCGGTTCCACGTATTCGGTGGCCCCGAGGTGCTGCGGCTCGACGAGTTACGCGTCGGCGATCCGGGGCCGGGCGAAGTGCGCATCCGGGTGGGCGCTTTCGGGCTCAACCGGGTCGAGGCTTATTTCCGCGCCGGGGCATTCATGCCGCCCGAGGCACTGCCGTCCACCATTGGCTATGAGGCAGCCGGGGTGATCGAGGCCGTGGGGGCAGGCGTGGTGGACTGGCAAGCCGGCGACCGGGTGGCGACCTTGTTTGGTCTCGACATGGATCGCTATGGCACCAACGGCGAGGTGATCCTGTTTCCCGCCGACATGCTGGTGGCGGTGCCGCCCGGCCAGTCGCTGAGCGATGCTGCGGCAAGCTGGATGCAGTATGGCACGGCCTTTGCGCTGATCGATCTGGGCGGGATCGTGGCGGGTGACGTGGTTGTGATCAATGCCGCCTCGTCCTCGGTCGGCTTGGCCGCCATCCAGATTGCCCGCGCTGAAGGGGCTATCCCCATTGCGATCACGCGCACCCGCGACAAGGCCGAGGCCCTGATCGCGGCGGGCGCGGCGCATGTCATTGTCAGCGATGAGGAAAATGTGCCTGCGCGGATCATGGAAATCACCGGCAGCGCAGGCGCGCGCGTGGCTTTCGATGCCGTTGCCGGGCCCCCACTGGCGGACCTTCTCGCTGCTATGGCCCAGCGCGGCACGGTGATCGTCTATGGCATGCTCGGCGGCTTTTCCTTCGAGCTGATGCTGCCCTTGCTGATGCTGGGCAATCTCGCACTCCATGGCTTTTCTGCCGACCGGCTGATCCGTGACCCGGTAACCCGCGCGCGCGTAGTTGCTTATGTGTCGCGCGGGCTTGCCAGCGGCGCGCTTTCGCCGGTGATCGACAGTACGTTTGATCTGGCGGACATTGTCGAGGCGCACCGCCGGCTAGAAAGCAACCTCCAGCTTGGCAAGATCGTTGTGACCACGCAGGCGGCGGGGGAATGATATGAGACTTCTCCTTGCGGCCTTTGCAGCCTTGCTGCTTGCCGCCCCAGCGCTGGCTACCATGCCCGCCAACCTTGATTGGCCGAACTATGGCGGGCAGGCAGACGAGGCTGGGCATGCGGCGCTGGACCAGATCAACCAGCAGACCGTGCGGCGGCTCGGCCTTGCCTGGTCGCTTGACCTGCCTGGCGAACAGACGCTGGAGGCGACGCCGCTGGCGGCGGGCGGCGTGCTCTATTTCACCGGCAGCTTTGCCGATGTCTATGCCGTCTCGGTCACCACCGGGCGCTTGTTGTGGAAATGGGAGGCGCGCGTCTGGGAGTATAATCCGGACAAGATGCACTACATCTTCCCGCTCAATCGGGGCGTTGCCTATGCCGACGGGCGCGTGTTCGTCGGCGCTACCGATGGGCGCTTGGTGGCCCTCGATGCCGCCACCGGCCGGCAATTGTGGAGCGCCGAGACGGTGGGGCATAATGATCGCCGCACGATCACCGGGGCGCCGCGCGTGTTTGGTGGCAAAGTCATCATTGGCCACGGCGGCGGCGATGCCGGGATGCGCGGTTATGTTACCGCCTATGACCAGAAGACCGGGCGGCAGGTCTGGCGGTTCTACACCGTGCCGGGATCGCCAGACGAAAACCGCGAGGACCAGGCCAACCGGCTCGCGATGGAAATGGCGGCGAAAACCTGGGGCACTGGCGAATACTGGAAAACCGGCACCGGCGGCACCGCATGGCACGGCATGACTTTCGATCCAGAGCTTAACCGCATCTATATAGGCACCGGCAATTCCGGGCCCTACAATCCGCAAAAGCGCGATCCGGGCGGCGGCGACAACCTGTTCCTCGCGTCCATCGTCGCGCTCGATGCCGATACCGGAAAATATGTCTGGCACTATCAGGTCAACCCGCGCGAGGCCTGGGACTACAAGGCCGCCGCCGGAATGATCACCGCGACGCTGATCATCGATGGCCGCCCGCGCAAAGTGCTGATGCAGGCGCCGACCAATGGCTTTTTCTATGTGCTTGACCGCGAGACCGGCGCGCTGATCTCGGCGGAAAAGTTCGCCAAGGCGAGCTGGGCCGATCATATCGATCCCGCCAGTGGCCGGCCGGTCGAGCTGCCCGGCATCCGCTATGAACATGGGCCGGTGACGATCTGGCCGTGGACAGCAGGCGCCCACAACTGGCAGGCGATGGCCTTCAACCCCGGCACTGGCCTGGTCTATATCCCAACCATGCAGCTCGGTTTCGATTTCACGCCTGCGCCTGCAAGTTTTCAGGGCGTGATCGCGACCCCGCACCTCACCGATGATCCCCATGACGGCAAAGGCGCGCTGATCGCCTGGGACCCGGTGGCGCAGAAAGAGCGTTGGCGGGTGGATCAACGCTGGATGTGGAACGGCGGCGTGCTGTCGACCGCTGGCGGGCTGGTGTTTCAGGGGGACAATGAAGGGTGGCTGACGGCCTATGACGCGGCGGATGGCAAGCGGCTGTGGCGCTATGGCGCGGGGTTGGGGATCGTTGCGCCGCCGATTTCCTATGCCTGGCAGGGCACGCAATATGTCTCGCTGCTGGTCGGCTGGGGCGGGCCCAATCCCTATGGCAACGGTTTAATGCCCACCGGCTGGCGCTACAATGCGCAACCGCGCCGGCTGCTTACGTTCCGCATCGGCGGCAAGGCCCGGCTGCCGAATACCGCGCCCTATGACGAAACCGTGCATCCGCTCGATGATCCGGCGCTGGTACTCGATTCGGAGGCGGTCGGTGCCGGCGCGAAGCTCTATGGCGGCAATTGCAGCGGCTGCCATGGCGGCGCTGTGCAGTCAGCCGGCGCTCCGGGGCCGGACTTGCGCGAATCGGCGCTGGCGCTTGATCGGACGGGTTTCAGGCAGGTCGTGCGCGAGGGCGCGTCGCTGCCCAAGGGCATGCCGCGTTTCGCCCGGTTCAGCGATGCCGAGCTCGAGTTGCTCTATAGCTATGTCCGCGAGGCCGCGCGCGCGGAGCTGCGGCGCAAGGCAGGCAGCTAGCCCTTCTGCCAGCGTGCCTCGCAGAATTTGCGCATTTCGCGGTCGAACTCGGCCTCTTCTGGCGATCCGCCGCCAAAGGCGCCGTGGGCAGCAGCTTCCAGGATGTGCAGTTCGGCTGGCACACCCGCAGCACGCAAGGTGCGGTGCATGCGCACGGCGTTCGACAGGAACAGGTCGCGCGTTCCCGCCGTGATGAAGGCCGGCGGAAAGCCATTGGTGAAATCGCCATACAGGGCTGAGATATAGGGATCATCGAGCGGAGTTCCGGCAGCATAGAGCAGGTTCACCTGCATCAGGCTGCCCATGGCGTCGATCCCGGCGTTGGTGCGGAAGCTGTCGCCCGTTTCGGTGAGGTCGATTTCGGGCGAGCCCAGGACGACTGCGGCCGGCAGCGGCAGGCCTTCGTCGCGA
>JANOBA010000087.1:0-11112 GCA_031411415.1 Novosphingobium sp. | reverse complement strand
CGCAGCGATCTGTTCGAGGCGCTGGTGGCGGCAATCGAGGCTGATGATGCAGCGCGGGCGCGCGCGCAGACCACCATCATCCTGCTCGGCGACCTGATCGACCGGGGGCCTGACAGCGCCGGAGTGATCGCGGCGGCGCGGGCCCTGGCAGCACGGCGGCCGATGCGCGCGCTTTGCGGCAACCACGAGGAAATGTTCCTCAAAAGCTTTGAGGATATCGAAGTCCTGCGCGCGTTTCTGCGCTATGGCGGCCGTGAGACGATCCTGTCCTATCCCATCGACATCGCCGGCTGGAACGCCGCCACTATGGAAGAAGCCCAGGCCATGATGCGCTGGACAATTCCCGAAGACGATCTCGAATTCTTCTGCACCTTTGAAGATGCGATCGTGATCGGCGACTATTTGTTCGTCCATGCCGCCATCGCGCCCGGAGTCCCGCTGGAAGAGCAAAGCACCCGCGACTTGCGCTGGATGCGCGAGCCATTCCTCAGCCATGCCGGCGACCACGGCCATGTCGTCGTCCACGGCCATACGATTGCCGAACAGGCAGAAGTTCGCCGCAACCGCATCGGCATCGATACCGGTGCCTACCTGCATGGCAGGCTGACCGCGCTGGGGCTGGAGGGCGAGCACCGCTGGCTGGTGACGGCGAGCGACAACGAAGGGCAGCTTTCATGCGAAACAAAGCCGCTATGATCGGAGTAATGTCATGAAAATCGCGATGGTAGGCTCGGGTTATGTCGGGCTTGTTTCCGGCGCCTGCTTTGCCGATTTTGGCCACGATGTGGTTTGCATTGACAAGGACCCGGCCAAGATCGCGCGGCTCAATGCCGGCGAAATGCCGATCTACGAGCCGGGTCTGGAAGAGCTGGTGCGCCGCAATGCGCAGAGTGACCGACTCTCGTTCACCACCGATCTGCCGGCCGGGATAGCCGGAGCGAGCGCCATCTTCATTGCCGTGGGAACCCCTTCGCGGCGCGGTGATGGCCATGCAGACCTCTCGTTTGTCTATGCGGTGGCCGCCGAAGTAGGCGAACATCTGACGCAGCCTGCGGTGATCGTCACCAAATCGACCGTGCCGGTGGGCACCGGCGACGAGGTGGAGCGCATTCTGGCCGAAGCGGGCACCAAGGCGCGCTATGCCGTCGCCTCCAACCCCGAATTCCTGCGCGAAGGCGCCGCGATCGCCGATTTCAAGCGGCCCGACCGAATCGTTATCGGCTCAGGCGACGAATGGGCGCGCGATGTGATGCGCGAGGTCTATCGCCCGCTGTTTCTCAATCAGGCGCCAATCCAGTTCACCAGCCGGCGCAGCGCCGAGCTGATCAAATATGCTGCCAACGCTTTCCTTGCCACCAAGATCACTTTCATCAACGAGATCGCCGACTTGTGCGAGAAGACCGGCGCGGACGTTCAGGATGTCGCGCGCGGGGTGGGCCTTGATGGCCGCATCGGCTCGAAATTCCTGCACGCCGGGCCTGGCTATGGCGGCAGCTGCTTTCCCAAGGATACACTCGCGCTGCTCAAGACCGCCGAGGACTTTGGCAGTCCGCTGCGCATTGTCGAGGCGGTGGCCAAGGTCAACGAGAGCCGCAAGCGCGCGATGGGCCGCAAGGTGAACGATGCGCTGATTGTCGGGGGGATGAGCGAAGACGCACGCGGCAAGCGGGTGGCGCTGTTGGGCCTCACCTTCAAGCCCAACACCGACGACATGCGCGATGCGCCGTCGCTGGCGATTGCCCAGACGCTGGTCGATGCCGGCGTCGAAGTCACCGCCTATGACCCTGAGGGCATGGAGCTGGCGGGGCCGATGATGCCGCACGTTGCCATGAAGAAGGATGCCTACAGCGCCATCGCAGGCGCCGATGCGGTGGTCATCGTCACCGAATGGGATGCCTTCCGCGCGCTCGACCTCGAGCGGATCAAACAGATCGCGCGGCGGCCGCTGCTGATCGACTTGCGCAATGTTTATGATCCGGCGGAGGTGCGGGGCGCGGGGTTTGAATATGTCAGTGTCGGGCGCCCCTGATCCGTTGGCTTAACCCGCCGTCACCCCGGCATCGATCTGAATGCAGGCGCCGTGATAGCCGCGCGCTGCGGGTGTGGCGAGGAAGGCAACGCATTCGGCGACATCCTCGATCTCGCACAGCTCTGGTCGGGCCGAGCCGATCCGGCTGATCAATGACATGTCGAGGTGCATGACGCGGGCCATGCCGTGGGTCAGCCCGGTCATCATGCCGCCGGGCGCGACAGCGTTGATGCGGATGTTCGCGTGCATATATTCCATCGCCAGCGCCTTGGTCATGTTCGTCAGCCCCGATTTGGTCGCGCAATAGGCGGCGAAATAGGCCTGGCCCTGGAAGGCGGCGCAGCTGGTGACGTTGACGATCGCGCCCTCCGCCGCCAGCAAATGCGGCAGTGCGGCGCGGATGGCGAAGAACGGCGCTTCGAGATTGACCTTCATGGTCAAATCCCAGTCCTCGTCGCTGATCTCGGTGGTGGCGCCCGGACGCATCACCCCCGCGACATTGCACAGGGCATCGAGCCGGCCGAAATGTTCGGCCGTGCGTTCAACTGCCAGACGGCAGTTCTCGCGCACCGACAGGTCGAGCTCCAGCACCAGTGGCTTACGTCCAAATGCGCCTATCGCCTCTGCGGTTGCCACAAGGCCATCTGCGGCCACATCGACAATTGCCACATCCGCGCCCACTTGCGCCAGCCGAATGGCGGTCGCCTGGCCCAGTCCCGCCGCCGCGCCCGTCACCAGCGCGGCCTTGCCGGTCATGTCGGATGGTGTGAACATTCGGTATTCCTCTTTCAGGCCAACTGGCGTGCGCGGGCGCGCTCGACCAGTTCTTGCAGGCCTACTTCGGACAGCGCCACACGCTGCAGCGCGCGCGGACCGCCGGCAAAATCAGACTTTTCGCGCCGGGCATGCTGGAGCGCGAGATTGTCCCACATCACCAGATCGCCCAGCTGCCAAACGTGCTCATACTGCATTTCGGGGGCATAGCTCCGCGTGAGCAGATCATCAATCAGCGCGCGGCTTTCCGCCTCGTCCAGCTCAAGCAGGCGCGCCGCGTGGTGTTCGGTCGCCAGCAGCAACGGACGGCCGCTCTGCGGATGGGGAAAGCACAGCGGATGATCGGCGACGAAGGGTGGCCAGTCGTAGTCCCGCATCTGGCTGACCAGCTCATGGCGCAGCGTCAGCCCGGCGCAGCGGCGCTGCAAATCGGGCGGGAGATGGTCCCAGGCGGCGGCATTGCTGACGTAAGTGGTCGAGGTGGGCGAGGCGGGCAGTTCGATCGCTTGCAGGCAGATCGCCTTGATCGGCACCTCGGTGTAAGTCAGATCGCAATGGAACGGCAGCTGGAACGAGCCGGCGGGATCGCGATTGGTCAGCACCGAGACCACATTGCCCTCGCCATCGTTCGACACCGGCGCGGGCGGTCCAAACCAGCCGGCAATTTCCGCTTGGCGATCCGGGCTGAGGCGCTCGCCTCCGCGAAACAGCAGCAGGTTGAATCGTCCATAGGCTTCGCGCAGCCGGGCCACTTCGTCCGGCGAACCGCCGGCCCGGGTGTCGAAGCCAATCACTTCAGCGCCAAGCATGGGATGGAGTGGCCGGAACTCCATAGCCTCAGCCCCCCGCCGCGAACATCGCCGGCTCGCGCAGCTGCGAGCCGAGCGGCGGATAGCCGGGCACTGCATTCTGGGTGAACCAGATCAGCCGGTCGAAGGCCTGGTCCGGGCGGATGGCAAAGCGGGTGGCCACATCGCCGACGAGGTCAAAGCCCTTACCCTTCAGGTAAGCCGCGGCAGCCTCTGCCGAACGCACCTTGAAGGTGATGCCGCAGATGCCCATCACCTCGCGCACATGGCGGGCAAGCTCGCTGGCGGGGTCTTCGGGGCATGTCGCCTCGATCACGGTGTCGCCCATGTTGAACGAGACGCAAGTGGCCGCCTCGCCCGGCAGCGCCCGCGTGGCAATTTCGGGCCAATCGAGCTTCTGCGCAAAGATCTCGCGCGCCGCATCCAGCGAGGGCGTGGAAATGCTGATCGATTGCAGGCCCTCGATGCCCAGCGGATGCTCGTCGCGCCAGCGCATCGGGTGCCAGCCGCTCGCCACGCGCGGATCATTGGGCAAGTCCTGCCCCAGCACTTCGATGCGCAGACCGAGCACCTGCCCGCTGCCGATAAGGAAATAGATCTCCTCCATGCCGGGGTCATAATGCAGCTTGAAACCGCGCCCCTCGAACCAGGCGGCAGCCGCGCGGACATCGTCGACCCGGATCGCCACGCCCAGCCAGCGGTTCACCCCCGCATTACGCCGCAGCATCTCGCCAGTGGGCGATTCCGGCGATAGCCCGGCGCCGGCGGGCGCGATGGGGATAAGCATGGTATCGCCGACCAGCATCAGCTTCTCTTCGCGGTCCAACCCCATGCTCTCGCTTTCGGGCGTGATCAGCATTTCATATGCCGTCTCGGCACCAAACGTGTCGATCACCCAAGCATCGCAGGCCTTGCGGCGCTCGTTGTCGGCGATTGCCCACGACAGGTGGGCCAGCGGAATTGCAACCACCGGTTCAGTCCTTCCGGCGCAGCAGCTTGCCCGGCAGCGCGCCGGTGTGCTCGCCCGCATCGATCAGGACTTCGCCCGCGACCAGCGTGGCGCGAATGCCCTGGGCGCGCTGCGAAAAGCGCCGCGCGCCGGTGGGCAGGTCGTGGACCACTTCGGGCATCAGCGGGGCCACGGTGCCGGGGTCGATAATGTTGATATCGGCCACATTGCCAAGCTTGATCTCGCCGCGCCCGGCAAAGCCGAAATGCCGTGCCGAACGCCCGGTCATCATGTGGATCGCCTCAGGCAGCGAAAGCAGGCCTTTCTCGCGGACAAAATAGGCCAGTAAATGCGTCTGGATCGAACTATCGGCGATCTGGCTGACATGCGCGCCCGAATCGGAAAAGGTCATGACGCTGCTCGGATGCCGCATCACCTGCACCGCCTCTTCGTCACTTGCTCGAGTGAGGTATTGCAGGAACAGTGCGTGCATGTCGGTCTCGATGGCGAGATCGAACAACACTTCCAGCGGATGCGCCGCGCTGCGCTCCGCCGCGAGTTCAGCCAGCGATTTGTAGGGCGGCATCGGCTTGTCACAAAAATAGTAATCGTCCCACTGCGGCGGCTTGCCTTCCGCGCCTGCGGCGGCGGCGTATTGCGCATTGTCGACAGCGTGGATCAGCGCGGCGCGGGTCGCCGGATCGGCGAGGCCAGCCTTTTGCGCTGCCAGCGGCTGGGCGCGGAACGCCTTCCACACAGGTTGGCCATCAAAGAAGAAGGCTGTGCGGAACGAGAACAGCGAGCTGACCCCGCGGCTGTGAGTCTGGCCGAACATGCGCCCGCCCGCCGCCGTCACCTGGTCGATATAATCAATCTGGCTGAGCGCGAAGCGGCCAAGCACACCATAGGTCGTGCCGACGCCGCTGCTGACGGTCAGGTCCTTGAGCCATTGCCAATAGGCATCGCCATCAAGATTGCCGGGCAGCAGGATCTCGTGCGCCAGTTCAAACACAGCGCCCTTGCGGCCCTTCATCGAACCGACCAGCGCCGCGACTTCATCGCGGCTGGCAATCCGCGAGGCAACGGGCTTGTCGTCCGAGGTCAGGTGGGCGCCGCTGCGCGATGTGGAAAATCCCATCGCCCCGGCATCGAGCCCACGCGCGAGCTCTGCCTTCATCAGGGCCAGATCGTACGCATTGGCTTCTTCTTCGAAGGCACGCTCGCCCATCGCATAAGTGCGCAGCGCCGAATGGCCCACGTATGCTGCATGGTTGATCCCCTTGGGCAGCGCATCAACTACATCGAGATAATCGGCATAGTTTTCCCAGCAGAAATCGATCCCCGCTGCCATCGCCGCGCCGGAAATATCCTCGGCGCGCTCAAGGCTGCGCGCGACCAGCGCTTGCTGCCCTTTGCGCATCGGCGCAATCGAGAAGCCGCAATTGCCCATCACCACGCTGGTCACCCCGTGCCAGCACGAATTGGCGCCGAGATGGTCCCAGTGCATCTGGGCGTCCATGTGGGTGTGGCCATCGATGAAGCCGGGAGTGACCGCGTGCCCTTCCGCATCGATAACCCGCGCGCCGTTCGCCGCGATCTTGCCGATTTCGGCGATCCTGCCACCGGCAATGCCCACGTCTGCGATTACGCCATCGGCCCCGGTGCCATCGATTACCGTGCCGCCGCGAATGACCAGATCAAGCCCGCTCATCCTATCATCTCCCGTTGATTGTTGGCCGCATTGTGAAGCAGGGTTGCGGACTGTCAAGCAGCGCACCAACTTGATTTGCGGCCACGCCCGTGCCCATGATGCGCGCGCAGCGGCACAAAGCGCCGTGCATGGAGAGCGCGATGACCCCCCCGACCCGTTCACTGGTGCCCGAAAAGCCCTTCCAGCTTGAAGACATCGCGCCCGGCGTCACCCGGCGGCGGCTCTATCCGGGCGGCAAGGGTGGGCCGGACGGCATCGTTGGCAACCCAATCCCCGGCGGTCAGACCTGGAGCGAAGCGCTTGTGTTGGGCCGGCCGAACGATGCCTTCATGATGTTGGTCCCCGACATTCGCATGCCGCCCAACCAGCTGTGGCCGATGCACTGGCACGACTGCTGGACCGTCGTCGTGGTGCTCGAAGGCTCGTGCATCGTCGGCGACTGGGTGATGGGCCCGCAGGATGTCTTCGTCGCCGCGCCCGCAATCGAATATGGGCCGCTGCTGATTGGCCCCGCCGGCTGCCGCCTGCTCGAGATTTTCGGCGATCTGTCGCTTGCGCCCGGCGGCTATGGCCCGGAATACCGCGACCATCCGACGCTGCTCGGCGGCAACCATGTGTTCAAGGTGCGCGATGGCATCAACCGGCGTAACGAGGGCCATTCCAGCCTCTCGCTCGAAGGCACGGAAGGCATGTGGAAGAGCCGGCTTGCCCCCGGCTGGCAGTGGGATCTTGGTGAGGCCGGCGATCCCGAGCGACCGGTCGTGCGCAATACCGCGCTCGGCCCCGGCGAAGCCTTGCCCGAAAGCCCGCGCGGCGATGCCTATGGCGCGCTGCTGCTGGGCGGCACCGCGACCTGCGGCGGCATGGCATTGACCGCTGAAGACGTGGTGCTGGCGGAGCGCGGCAGCACGGTGCCGGCGATTGTCGCCGGGCCGGGCGGCGCGCAAATTCTCGAACACTTCCGCACAACCCGCGCGCTTTGAACGGAGCCAACCAATGCAGTTCAACCATGTCGGCATTTCGGTCACCGATCTTGATCGCTCGATTGCCTTCTACCGCGAGATGTTCGGCATGGAGCCGCTGGGCGAGCCCTTCCCCTTTAGCGGGCCCCAGTTTTCCGAGATCATGGACATTCCCAATGTCGAAGGGCGGATGTGCATGATCGCTGGCGGCAACCTTTGGCTCGAGCTGTTCGAGTTCAGCAATCCTGCCGGCAAAGCGAAAGACCCGGCCTATCCGGTCAGTGACCGGGGCATTTCGCATTTCGGCGTGACGGTCGATGACATCGGGGCGACTTACGAAAAGCTGAAAGCCGCCGGTGTGCCGATCCACGGCCGGCTCCAGACTTTCGCGGGTGGCGGCATGCGCGCGGCCTATTGCCGCGATCCAGATGGCAACGTGTTCGAGATCATGCAGCCGGCGTGATTGTGCCTGCGGCCTGTTACAATTGGTGACCGCGCAAAGTGTTGCATAATTCAGATTGCGAACTATTCTGCGCCGGACAACCTAAGTAAATTGGGCATGAGGAAATGGCAGGGGCGATGAAACAGCACCTATCCCTGATTGCGGCGCTGCTGGCCTTGGCCGGAGCGTTAGCGCCAGCACACGCCCAGCCCACCGACCTGCCGATTCCGGCGGCAACGACCAGCGAATACCCCCCCGGCGTCTCCGTGCGCCGCACCGCATCCGGCCCGGTCTATGCCGACCGGCAGGGCCGCACGCTCTATGGCATGGACATGCGCACCGTGCTGCGCTGGTCGCCCGATGCGTCGCAGTTCTGCAAGGATCGCTGTGCCGACTGGGAGCCAGTGCTCGCCCCCGCAGATGCCAAGGCGAACATCATGTTCCCGCGCGGTTTCGGCTCGCCGCCGCCGCCACGCGGGGCAGCGCCGCCGCCTGCTGCTGCCGGTGCTGCCCCGCGCTTGCCCGGCCAGCAGACGCTGCCCCCCGGCTTCGTTGCGCCGCAAAGTGCGCCTGACTGGACGATCATTGCCGGGCCGCAAGGGCCGCAATGGGTCTATAAAGGTTGGCACATGGCCTATGTCCGCAAGGGCGAGCGCGCCGGATCGACCGCGCACGATGGGGCAGGCGAGCAGACCTGGAACACGCTCAAATTCGTGCCGCCGGTGCCCCGGATTGTCGCCCCGCCCAGCGTGACCACACAGTTCGCAGGCAGCGCCTATGCCCTCGCCGACACTGGCGGGCGGCTGTTGTTTACCGGTAAATGCCCCGCGCCCTGCGCTTCATGGACTCCGCTCGCCGCGCCGATGGCAGGCCGGGGGCTTGGCGAATGGACCGTCAGCCTAGCCGGTGACAGCCCGCAATGGGTCTGGCGCGGCCAGCCGGTCTTCGTCAGCCTGGACGGCAATCTTCTGTCTGTTCCCCGCACTGGAAAGGTCCTGCGGCCATGATGCGTGCCATTCTGCAATCGACCGCACTCGCCGCGCTGCTTGCGGTGGGCCCGATGGTGGGCGGCGAGGCGGCGAACCACGCCCTGCCCACGCCGCCCGCAAACGGCGAAATGGGCTTCGTCGTCTCGCTCTTTGTGCCCGCCGTGGTGCAGGAGGCAGATGCCTGCCCCGCCGGCACAGTGCCCAAGATGCGCGAGGCCTACCTGCTCGCCCAAGCACCGGAAGAACGCGCCCGCCTGTCGCTCAAGGAAAACGAGCCCGAACTGGTCCGGCGCTGGCAGACCGATGCCTTCGGCCCGAATGGCACCAATGTCTGCTCCAACCCCGACATGTTCGAGCGCCCCATGATCAAGACCGTGCAGAGCAAGCGCTCTTGGGGTCTCAACCTCGACGATGCAGCAAACGGCAAGGATTCCGCCAATACTTGCGCGCAGGAAAACTTCTCCTCGCCCACCGGCGAAGCGGGCATCGACAACCAGGAATACCGCGTGATGGGCTGCACGCTTGAATGGCGCGGGGGCGATGGGGTAGCGGGCGATCAGGAGATCGGCATGCGCCAGTTCCACGCCTCGGGCGAGTGGACCCAGGTGATCCTGCTGCGCGGGGTCGACAGTCTTGAGATCGACGATGCCGTCGAAGTGATCTATGCCAACACGCCCGACCGGCCCATGGCGGACAACACCGGAAAATTCCTGCCCGGCGCGAGCTTTACCATCAGCGACAAGGCGCCGCGCAACCGCAATGTGCTGCGCGGGCGAGTAAAAGATGGCGTACTGACGACTGATCCCGCTGACGTCGTACTCACCCAGACCTGGGGACAGGGCGGCGCGCGTGACTTGCGCGGCAATCGCACAAAGTATGATTTCCGCCGGGCCAAGCTGCGGCTTGCCTTCCAGAGCGATGGCTCGGTCACCGGAATGCTTGGCGGTTATCGCCCGGTGTTCGATGTGATCCACTCGCCGGCACTCGGCGGGGCGGGCTCGGCGCTGGTGGCAGGCATTGATTGTGCCGCCGAATTGCGCACGCTGAGGCACTTTGCCGACGGACTGCGAAATCCGAAGAGCGGTAAGTGCGAAGGCGTCTCGAGCGCAATCCGCATCATGGCGATCCCCGCCTTCGTCACCGATCTGCCGCAACCGACAAGGACCTCTGCGCGATGAACATGAGCCGCAAGCTTCGTGATGCGGCGCTTGGCCTTTCAGCGGCGCTGGGACTTGGCGCGGGCCTTGCGCTGCTGCCCGCGTCTCGGCCCGCCGCCGCTCCGGCAGAAGCGGTCATTGCTGCGGGGCCCCGCATTGTCGCCATGCGCCGCATCACCGAAGCGCAATACCGCAGTGCGATCGCCGACATTTTCGGCCCCGACATCCGCGTCGCCGGGCGTTTCGAGCCGATCGTGCGCCCGGTTCACGAGTTGATTGCCAGCGGTGCGCGCGATGCCAGCATTTCGCCCGCCGGCCTTGAACAGTTCGATGCCATGGCGCGGGTAATCGCAGGACAGGTGTTCGATGGAGGCCACCGGGCGCAGTTCGTCCCCTGCCAGCCCGCCGATGCCGCCAAGGCGGACGTCGCCTGCGCGGCAATCACGCTCGCCCCGCTCGGTCGCCTACTCTATCGCCGGGCACTCACCGCCGATGAGCAGGCATTTTATGTCGCGATGGCCGGTAAGGGCGCAGGACCAACGGGTTCGTTCTACAAGGGGCTGGAGCTGGCGGTCTCGGCCATGCTGGTCTCGCCGCATTTTCTGTATGTCGTCGAAAAGGCAGAGCCCGATCCGGCCAATCCCGGCGCGCTGCGGCTCGACAATCACACCCGAGCGACGCGGCTGGCGATGATGCTGTGGAATTCGACGCCCAATGAGATGCTGCTGAAGGCCGCCGAAGAGGGCAAGCTGACCGACCAGGCCCAGCTCGATGCCATCGCCGCGCGCATGGTCGCCAGCCCGCGTTTCGAGGCCGGGGTACGCGCCTTCTTCGGCGACATGCTGCTGTTCGAGAAGTTCGATGCGCTGGCCAAGGACCCGGTGATTTTTCCCTACTTCAACCAGGATGTCGCGAAAGCCATGCCCGAGCAACTGCTGCGCACGGTCAGCGCGCATTTGCTGGACCGGGGCGGCGACTACCGCGCTTTGTTCACCACGCCTGAAACTTACATGACCCGCTCGCTGGGCGCGCTCTATAAAGTGCCGGTGCGCAAGGCGCAGGGCTGGGAGCCCTATACCTTTGCCCCAGGCGATGACCGCGCCGGGCTGCTCGGCCAGGCAGGTTTTCTCGCGATGTATTCGCATTCGGGCCGCAGCTCGCCCACCTTGCGCGGCCGCGCGATCCGTGAGCTGCTGATGTGCCAGGTGGTCCCCGATCCGCCCGGCAACGTCAATTTCACTGCCGTGCAGGATACCGCCAACAAGGCCATGCCGACCGCGCGCATCCGTC
>JANOBA010000086.1:0-2183 GCA_031411415.1 Novosphingobium sp. | reverse complement strand
GCCGCGAAGTTGCGCCCGGTCTTGCCCAGCACCACGACCACTCCGCCGGTCATATATTCGCAGCCATGATCGCCCGTGCCTTCAACCACGGCGAGCGCACCGGAATTGCGGACCGCGAAGCGTTCGCCCGCGACGCCGTTGAAATAGGCTTCCCCGGCAATCGCGCCATACAGCACGGTGTTCCCGACGATGATATTCTCGGTCGGTTCACGCTTCACGTGGGTAGGCTGCTTCACGATGACGCGGCCACCAGACAGGCCCTTGCCGACATAGTCATTGGCATCGCCCGTCAGCTCCAGCGTCACGCCATGCGCCAGGAACGCCGCGAAACTTTGCCCGGCGACACCAGTGAACGCGATCTGGATCGTGTTTTCGGGCAGGCCCTCATGGCCATATTTCCGGGCGATCTCGCCAGAGAGCATCGCGCCTACGGTGCGGTTGACGTTCTTTACCTCGCGCTCGATCCGCACCGCTTCCCCGCGTTCGAGCGCAGGGGCGGCAGCCGCAATCAATGCCTTGTCGAGCGCCTTGTCCAGCCCGTGATCCTGGATTTCGGTCTGGTGGAGCGGAGCACCGTTCGTTTCCACGACATGGAGCAGCCTTGACAGATCAATGCCCTCGGCCTTCCAGTGATCAATCGCCTTTTTCATGTCCAGCCGGTCAACCCGCCCGACCATTTCGTCGAGCGTCCGGAAGCCCATTTCCGCCATGATCTGGCGCAGTTCCTCGGCAACGAAAAAGAAATAGTTGATCACATGCTCAGGTTGACCAGTGAAGCGCTTGCGCAGCACAGGGTCTTGCGTCGCCACGCCCACCGGGCAGGTGTTCAGATGGCATTTGCGCATCATGATGCAGCCTGCAGCAATCAGCGGCGCCGTCGCAAAGCCGAACTCGTCCGCGCCAAGCAGGGCGCCGATCGCCACGTCACGCCCGGTGCGCAGTCCGCCATCCACCTGAACCGCGATGCGCGAACGCAGGCCATTGAGAAGAAGGGTCTGCTGCGTTTCCGCCAGCCCGATTTCCCAGGGGGAGCCTGCGTGCGTGAGCGAGGTGAGGGGAGACGCGCCCGTGCCGCCTTCATAGCCCGAAATCGTCACATGATCCGCGCGCGCCTTGGAAACGCCTGCGGCAACCGTGCCAACGCCGACTTCAGAAACCAGCTTCACGGAAATCCGCGCGCCTGTGTTTACATTCTTCAGATCGTGGATCAGCTGGGCCAGATCCTCGATCGAATAGATGTCATGGTGCGGCGGTGGAGAGATCAGCCCCACGCCGGGCGTTGAATGGCGGGTTTTGCCGATGATCTTGTCGACCTTGTCGCCCGGCAATTGCCCACCTTCGCCGGGTTTTGCCCCCTGCGCCATCTTGATCTGCACATCATCGGCATTGACCAGATATTCCGCTGTCACGCCAAAGCGGCCCGAAGCGACCTGCTTGATGGCCGAACGCATGGAATCGCCATTGGGCAGCGGCGTGAACCGCGCCGGATCTTCCCCGCCTTCGCCTGTATTGGATTTGCCGCCAATGCGATTCATTGCCACGGCCAGCGTGGTGTGCGCTTCCCAGCTGATCGAGCCATAGCTCATCGCGCCAGTGGCAAAGCGCTTGACGATCTCGCTCGCGGGCTGGACTTCCGAAATATCGAGCGGCGTTTCCGCTTTTTTCAGCGACATGAGCCCCCGAATGGTCAGCAGTCGTTCGCTCTGCTCATTGATGCTGGCGGCGAATTCGGCATAGTCCTTGGGCTTGTTGCCACGCACCGCATGTTGCAGGCTGGCGACGTTGGCGGGCGTCCAGGCATGTTCTTCACCACGCATGCGGAACCCGTATATGCCACCAACGTCCAGCATGTTCTTGTAGATCGGATTGTTGCCATAGGCGGAAGCATGGCGACGCACGGTCTCTTCCGCCACCTGGGCCAGCCCGACCCCTTCGATGGTGGTTGCAGTGCCCGTGAAATATTTCTCCACAAACGCGGTTGAAAGCCCGACGGCATCAAAGATCTGCGCGCCGCAATAGGATTGGTAAGTGGAAATGCCCATTTTGGACATCACCTTCAATATGCCCTTGCCCACTGCCTTGATGTAGTTTTTCTGCACTTCATAGGTGCTGAGCGACAGGTTCTGGCGGACACGGATCTCCTCGAGCGTTTCAAACGCCAGATAGGGATTGATCGCTTCCGC
>JANOBA010000085.1:0-3890 GCA_031411415.1 Novosphingobium sp. | reverse complement strand
TCTTATGTCGTTTGCCACACGTGCTCCAGTTATTCGCGCAGTTTCGGTGCTGTGTGCATCGGCAAGCCTTTTTGCTGGCACCACCCTGTCAGCCCAGCCGGTGACTTCCACCGCAGGTTCGCTGGTGAGCGCTGACCCTGTGGTTGAGACGCTGCCGGGAACGCAGGCCTGGCGAATCGTGTACTGGACCACCAATCAGGATGGCCATGCCCAGCGTGTGACAGGCATGGTTGTTGCTCCGCGTGAGGCGATGCCGGACACGCCGCGCCGCGTCATTGCCTGGACTCATGGCACCTGGGGCGTGGCCGAGAAATGCGCGCCGTCGCTCAGCACCAGCTTCAACGCTGCTACCCCGGCGCTCGCCGAGATGGTACGGCGCGGCTATGTGGTGGTGGCGCCGGACTATCCGGGGCTCGGTTCAAACATGGTCCACCCCTTCCTTGTTGGCGGCGACACTGCACGTTCGGTGCTCGATGCGGTGCGCGCGGTACAGCGGATTTCCGGAGCCGCTGCCGGTTCACGGTTTGCCGTCTGGGGCGAATCGCAGGGCGGCCATGCGGCATTGTGGACCGCGACCGAAGCGCGTCGCTATGCCCCTGAACTAAGCTTGGTCGGCACAGCCGCCGCCGCCCCGCCAACCGATCTGGCTGCCAATATGCGCCTTGCCAGCGAACCCAATATCCGCGCGATGTTTACCGCGTTCACCACTTACAGCTGGTCGCAGCGCTTCGGAGCCCCGCTTTCAACGTTGTTCAATCGCACCAATCAGGGCGTTGCCACGCGGCTTGCAACGAACAACTGCATTACCCTTGGCGCAAATCCGCGGCTCGGCACAGTCCTTGGGATCGCTTCGGTTCGCAACGCACTGAAGGGCAAGGATGTTGGCAGCATTGCACCGTGGTCTGCTATTGCGCGGCGAAACAGCGTAAATCCGCGAAACGTGCCCGGTCCTTTGCTGGTGGCACAGAGCGCCGATGATCCGCTCGTGGCGTCGAGTGTGACGCGTGCTTTCGTCAGACAGCGCTGCCTCAACCGCCAACCGCTGCGCTGGGTTCCGCTGCCCGGTGGCGATCATGCCAATTCCGCGCGTGACAGCGCAGCGGTGACCCTCGACTGGATCGGCGATCGATTTGCAGGGTTGAGCGAACCGAACGATTGCGGAAAAATCTAGCTTAGCAATCGCGCCACGGCTGTGGTCATCTCGTCCTGCGGCACCTGGATCACGCCGCCGCGTGGCCGGTCGAGATCGAGCACAGTTGCAAAGGCGAGCGAGAGCAACAGGAAGAACGTTGCGGCAGATGTGCGATGTTTCGCCCCCGATGCGGCAACGGTATAGCCGAGCAACCCGGCACCGGCGACGCAATAGAGCACGAGCAGTGCCAGAACGGCTGTCGGGAGACGAGCTTTGCGTGCCGCGTTGCGCTCGGTGGCAACATCGCCGAGCACATCGAACTCCTGCGCAAGCAGAGTGGTGCGCGCATCGTAGGGATATTTTGCCAGTGCGGCGTAGAGGCCAGCGCCAAGCGTATCGTGGAGCGCAACGGCGCGGGCGCGACTGTGCTGCCCGTCGTCCTGCGCCAAACTTACCTCGAGCCGTGCCCGGGCATAGTCCATGAGTTGCTGCTGCAATGCCGGTTGATCGGATTGCGGCAGCAACGCAAGCCGGGTTGCGAAGGTTCCGAGGGAATTGGCTTCGGCGGTGACCAGTGTTCGCCGCTCCTCATAGCGATTGAGCGCGAGACTGAAGGCAAAGGCCATCAGCAGGGCAAGCAGCCCGAACACGCCGGACAGCGAGTGGCCCTCATCGCTTGAATCGCGCTTGTTCGCGTCGGCGCGCGAGCGCAGCCTCGGGTGCAGCCGCATCCCGGCTTCGTAGGCCACGCCCATGGCCACGAGCAAAGCCAGAACCACCAGCCATAATGGCATTTGCCCACCCATTCCGCTTTCTTCCCGTAATTAGCTTGCCAGTGCTAGCCTAAACCCTAACCTCCCGAATTGGGAAGCCCATTGCTCATGAGGAATACCATGAAAACATTTGCCATTTTTGCCAGCGTAACCGGTCTTGCGATGACTGCCGCTGCCGGAGCCTCGACCCCGGGAAGCTGGGCCAATCTCGACACTCGCGTCAATCGCGCCTGCATTGCGATGAGCGGGCTGGCCCGGCCTTCGGTGCTGGCGCAGAAGGTCAGCACCAGTGACGCACTGGGTGTCGAAATCCGCATGATACGCGGATATGATTCGCGTAACCGCTTCCACCGCAAGATCTGCATCTTCCGGCGCAGCAACAGCCGCACCGAAGTCCACGATGCGGGCAGCTGGTTTGGCTCGACGGTGCAACCGTGAGCTTCCGCCGCCTGGCGGCCATAGGGGCGGCCGGACTGCTTGGTGCTTGTATGGCCGCTCCGCCCAAGGAAACCGCCCCGCCACTGGCTGCTGGCTGCCCGGTGCTTGGCTCGCGTTCCTGGGCTGCGCGGCTGGAAACTGCTTCGGGGCCGGGGAGTTCGGGTGCGACGCTGGTGATCACTGGCGAGGTTGATCTGCCAACTCCAGGTTATAAGCTTACGATGACGGACGGTCCGGCTGACCGCATGATGCCGCCGAGCCAGCGTTTCCGCCTCACTGCCACCCCACCCAGCGGGATGGTGGCGCAGGTGGTGACGTCATCTCCTGTCGAATATCGCGGCAAGGCTTTTTCACAATCTTACCGCTCGGTCATAGTTCTCTGCGGTGAGCGTGCACTCGCGACAATCGCAGACGTAGCTTTCCAGCGCTGAACTCGCGTCCTGGAGCGGCTTAAGGTTGTCACTGCATCGCATTTACGTCACATTCCGAGCATGATGACCCGCTCCGAAGCCCGCCACACCGGCTCGTGCCATTGTGGCGCAGTGCAATTTGCAATCACTACGGATTTCCCTGAACTCACCACCTGTGATTGTTCGATCTGCAGGCGCAAGAATGCGCTGATGGTCAAAGTGCACGAAAGCAAATTCGAGTTGCTGGCGGGGGCGGAGAGCCTAACCGAGTATCAATTTCACACCCGCACTGCGCGTCATTTCTTTTGCAGGCACTGCGGCATCTATCCGTTTCACCGCAAGCGCGTGACGCCCGATTTCGTCGGGGTGAACGTATTCTGCCTCGATGACTTCGTGCCCGACGGCATCCCGGTGCGCGCGACCGTGGGCAAAGCGATGCCCTGAGCGCTTACCAGCGCAGGCCTTCGTTGTTGGGCACGAAGGGCCGCTCGTAGCAGGGGTCCTCGCCGTCCCACCGAGCCTTGAGGAAGCCTTTGATGTTGTCTGAATAAACCCAGCTGGCATCGCAGTTTCCGGTCATCTCGATGGTGCATTTGCGCACCAGCATCCGCCATTCCCCGTCCCGCCGCTCCAACCGGTCGAGATAGCGGCCCATGGCGATGCTCGTGGTCTTGCCGTCGAGCCAGAACAGGCCACCGACCACATAGCTCTCACAGTGCGCCACATTGCCGTCCAAATCGCAGACGTGGTTGGTGATGTTGTGGCTGGTCATGTGGAAGTTCATCTGATGGCCAAGGTTCGCCCTGGCGGCATAGTCCGCCGCGCCGGTGATCACCGCGCCGTGTTCATCAACGCCGTCGCCCCACCAGCAGGCCTCGATCGCGGCAATATCCTGACGGTCGCGTGCGCGGCTTTCGCGCACAATGCAATCGCGGATGTCGTGGCGGTCCTTGAGTTCACGCACGGTCGCCTTCAGCTCTGCGAGTTCCTGTTCGCTGGTCATGTCTGTTTCTCTCCCGATTCGCTGCACACTATAGCCGCCAGTCCACGCCGCCGCGCCCTTGCGCTTCAAGAAAGATATTGGTCTGACTAAAATGGCGGCAGCCGAGGAAGCCGGCATAGGCCGATAGCGGGCTG
>JANOBA010000084.1:0-5899 GCA_031411415.1 Novosphingobium sp. | reverse complement strand
CGCCGGGCACACGGATGAAGCGCGGCAGCGCCGATGGGATCAGCACCATTTCCATCACTGCGGCGCTATCGGCCTTGCGAGTCAGCGAAAACAGCAGTCCCATCCCCTGGCTGGCGACAAAGGGAAACGGATGCGCGGGATCAATTGCCTGCGGAGTGATTACCGGCACGATCTGGGCGAGAAAATAGTCCCGCAGCCATTGCGCCACTGGCTCTTCCACCGGCTCGGTGCCGATCAGGGTGATGGCTTTGTCGGCCAGCAAGCCGCGCAGCTCCCCCCAGACTTGCTGCTGCCCTTGTTCAAGTAGCTTGTAGGCATCGCGTATGGCCGTGAGTTGCTGAAGCGGGGTCAGCCCGTCAATCGAAACTTCTTCAATCTGCCGCCGCACTTGCCCGGCGAGGCCCGCGACGCGAACCATCATGAATTCATCGAGGTTACTGCCGGAAATCGACAGAAAGCGCAGCCGCTCCAGCAGCGGATATTCCTGGTTCTGGGCTTCGGCAAGGACGCGCTGGTTGAAGGCGAGCCAGCTCAGCTCGCGGTTGAAATACAGCGCGTCGCCGGTCGCTCCAGGCTGGCTCCCGGCATGCACTGCACCGCCTGTCATCATTGCCCTTTGCCATAGTGATCCCGACACGCGTCGCATGAGGCATGCCTGTTACAGCTCTGTGACGGATTGGTGACAGGCACGCCTGATCAATTGGGTGAAGGAAACAGCGCTTTCGCCAAAAAATGTGCCGCCAAGGCCCCAAGCAACTGCGCGGCGATGAACGCGGGGACATCGCCGGGGGCAATGCCAGCAAAACTATTGCTCAGGCTGCGCGCTACAGTGATCGCGGGGTTGGCAAAGCTGGTCAATGAGGTGAACCAGTAAGCTGCGGTGATATACAGCGCAACGCTCGCCGGAACCAAGGCCGGGCGCATGCGGACGGTGCCGAGGATGCTCAGCACCAATCCAAAGGTCGCGATGAACTCGCCGGTCCATTGGCCCAGACCCGTCCGCGTCTTTGCCGAAAATTGCAGCACCGGCACCTCGAACATGGCATGCGCTGCCCAGACCCCGGCAATGCCGCCTATGATCTGTATGGCGATGAACCCCGCCAGCTCTCGCCCTGCCAGTTCCTTGCGCAGCCACATGACCAGGCTCACCGCCGGATTGAAATGCGCGCCCGATATCGGCCCCAGCATGGTGATAAGGACAAACAGCATTGCCCCGGTCGCCAGCGTATTGCCAAGCAGCGCCACGGCCATATTCCCGCCAGCCAGCCGCTCAGCCATGATGCCCGATCCGACGACAGTAGTGAACAGCAGGAAGGAGCCGAGCATTTCGGCTAGCAGACGGCGCACCACGGGCTGGGTCACTCCGGCACACCTTCGCTCGCCCCGGCTTCGCTGCCGATTGCCTTGAGCCGGGCCGCCAGCGTCATTCTGTCGAGCGCTTCAAGCGGCAGTGCTCGAAACAGGTCTATCCGCCGGCGCAGAAAGCGCATTGCCTCAAGAAATGCCATGCGCTGGCCAGCGCCTTCCACCGCCGCAGGGTCTTCGATGCCCCAATGGGCAGTGACCGGAGCGCCCAGCCACACCGGGCAGCTCTCGCCGGCCGCATTATCGCAAACCGTGAAGATGAAGTCGAACTGCGGTGCATCTGGCCCGGAAAATTCTGCCCAGCTTTTCGAAGACAAGCCTTCATGCGGAAAGCCCATGCCCTTGAGCACTTCCAGCGCCATCGGATGGACTGTGCCCTTAGGATGGCTTCCGGCACTGAAGGCGCGGAAACAGCCTTTGCCATCTTCGTTCAATATCGTTTCGGCCAGAATGGAGCGTGCCGAATTGCCTGTGCACAGGAACAACACATTATAGATGCGGTCAGGCATGGCAGAACCTCAAAGGCCGGCTGTCTTGATCGACGGTGCGCAGCACGCAGTTTCGCTGACACCGGACGAAACAAGCTGCGGAATATCGATCTTGTGCCCATAATCGGTGGCCTCGCCAGTGGTCAGGAAGGTTTCCCAGATCACGCCATCGGGATCGGTGATCCAGTTCTTTTCCGATGCAGCATAGCAACAGTTGGTCGCGCCCTCTTCCAGCACCGGCCCATTGGTAGATTTGAGGCGGCCATAGACTTCGGCCAGTTCCTCCTCGTCCTCCACCTGCATGCCGATATGTTCGACGCCCTTCACCGCGCCGCATTTCTGCGAAATTGCGAAATTGACGCGCGGGTCGTTGAGCATCCATTTGGCGTAGTCGGGCTTGGCAATAGTCGGCGCAGCAGCAAACAAGCCGGTGTAGAAGGCTATCGAGGCCTCGAGATTTTCCACCCCGACATGGACATGGAAACGTTTCATGCGACATCCTTTTGCTGTGCAATTTGGGGAGTACAGCCCACTGCGGGCGCACATTGTTCACCGCCGCAGCAGTTTTCGGTGAGATAACCCATCAGCCGGTTCATCGCGGCATAGTCGGCGCTGTAGATCAGCGAGCGGCTCTGGCGGCGCTGGGTGATCAGGCCGGCATGGGACAACTGGGCAAGATGGAAGCTCATCGATGAAGCAGGAACACCAAGTGCCTCCGCCAGCGCACCAGCCGCAATACCGTCTACCCCGGCCTGCACCAGCAGGCGGTAGGCGGCGAGCCGATGCTCCTGCGCAAGCGCCGCAAGCGCGCGGATGACAGATTCGGATTGCATTAATTGTTCCTATATTTCGATAATTATCAATTTATCGAAACTATAGCCCGTGTCAAGCCCGCGTGCCGCATCACGCGATCAGGCCGCGACACCAAGCCGCTGCACCGCATCGAGCCATCAGTGGTGCGCAGCGAAGTCGAGGCAGCGGGTTTCGTGTTCGACGGCGAATCGCGGGTGCTGGCCAACCCGGCAGACGATCATGCGCTGCGCGTGTTCGATGCCGCGATCCGTGGCCATACCGACCAGTTCGCCTATCGCTTCCGCAAGCCGGCGGGGAGAGGTTATCGCCGGGCGCACGCTGCCAGATGGCGATTGCCCAAGAGCTGAAATCCGCGATGCCGGACTGCTCGATGGCAAAGGCGTGGTGAAGGACAACCAGATCAACCGCTATCCTGACTGCCGGGAGTCGGGTTCGCTATCGTGGGTGCCGGGCTGCCAGGGCAATGCCCGCGAGATTTTGCTCGCGCTTGATCCAGCGGATCCGCGCAATTGGCGTTCCGGTCGACAGGGCCAGGAACGTGGCGGCATGGCCGTGTTTGGCATAGCCGTCGGTCACGGCCTTGTTGGCTTGTTCGATCACCTCGGCCGCATCGCCAATCAATTCGATATCGGCAAGGCCCAACGATTGCACCAATTCCAGCGCGCAGATCAGCGCCAGCCACTCGGCGTCGCTGTTGGTGCCGTGGCCCAGATCGTCGAACATATGCAGGCCCCCGCGCACCACGACGGCGGCCTCGATGCGCCCGGGATTGGGGCGGCAACCACCATCAAAGTATACTTTCAACCTCCGGCGCGGCTTGGGCGTTTCCATCTGAACTGATGCTACCTGAAAGGTTCGAGGTCTGAAATCAGTCAGGCCTGCTGCCAGGATGTATACGTCCGCAAAAGCCGGCCAAGGTCGCGGCGCTGCCACATATTCAACAGCGAAATGGTGATTTTCAGCTGTACGCGTGCGGTCTCGTGTCGCGTGAAGATCAGATCATAACGGTCGGCCGCGTCCCCCGGATCAGGCACTTCGCGCAGGATGGCTGGCGGGGCCGTCGTCATATGCAGCGCCGACAACATCACATGCAGTTCCAAATGCTGCGCGAGCTCGCGCCGATCGAGAATTGGCCCTCCTGCGGCTTCGTATTCCGCGACAAAAAGATCAAGCAAGCGGTCAAGATACCGATCGTGTGTGTCGGGCTCTGCCGCGCCGATACAGCCCCAGATCGATGCGGCTACGGACATCTGCCCGACGCTGCCCCAATCGATCAATCCGGACCGGAGCGCGCCATCCGGCTCTCGCCAGAACCACGCATTGTCGATGTTCGCGTTCATGTGGCAGAGCGCGATCATATCAGGCCGCGAATGCAGGAAGCGCACAATGTCTTCCAGCTGTTCGGCCGCCAACAAAGCGTCGGCGCAGAAACTCTCGAGGAAGGCGGGATCGGCGATGTGTGCCGGCACCAGATGCGGATATTGCAGAATGAATTCCGCCAGCCGGTTGATCCTTTTGGCGAGCAGCGGCGCTTCGAAGCGCGGGCGGCGCGCTATCATCATCTCCAGATCGAACGGGAAATCACGCTCCACGATCGCGCCAAGCCGGCCTGATTTGTGCGTGCCCGAAAGCCGCGCCAGATTCGAAACCAGCGCACTGTAATGCGCGAGCGGATCGGGCAGTATCTGATCCATGCATTTTGGATGATGCGGCTCGATGGCGCCCTGGCCGTAAGCAATGCGTGCGGTGATAATGATGCCAGTGAGCGTGGCTTGCTCGATGTCTGCATAGAAGCATTTCGGCACGGCGACCGGAAAATCCGGATCGCGCGACAAATTGGCGAGCCGCACCTCCGGAGGCATGTGATAGCTGCCGCCATCGCGCACCTTGTCTTGAAAGTTGCGCGAGAATTTCACGAACAGATCGCAGGACAGGCCCGGCGCCTCGCGTTGATAGGTGACCGAAAGCAGCGCTTTGACACCGGTGCCGCCCAACATCCATTCGTCGAAGCCAGTGATCTGCGTGACGCGGTTATCCTTCCCGAGCGCGCCGCTTGCGCGGAAAGCGCGCGTAAGAAATTCAGGCCCGCCGGATTTCAGCGCTTCGGGATGCGCGGGAAAATCGAGGCCGAATATATCGCCCAGCGCCCAGTCTATGATCGTCGTTTCTGGCATCTGGCAGCGCTAGCGCGGGATGCCATGCCGGCGCAATGGACAGTCTTTCATGACGGTCATTCTCCCTCGGGTTGCCGGGCGAGGCCGCACCACGAAGAAATGTTTCTCCCACAGGAACAAAAATCGACCCTCGCGGTTTTCCCGGTCGCCAAGCGGAGAGAATACCATGCGCAAATATATGCTGACCGCAGCGCTTGTCGCCATCGGATTGCCTATGGCACCGGCAATGGCACGAACGATGAATGGTTACATTGTCCGCACGACAGTGATGCGAGCCGGGCCAGATTACGATTACCCTGCCGTGCAGCGATTGCGCAGGGATTCCGGTGTGACTGTGCATGGCTGCCTCAGAGACTGGAACTGGTGCGATGTCAGCAATCGCTATGATCGTGGCTGGGTTCCGCGCCGGGATATCGTGGTCAGCTACAATGGCCGGAGGCGCTATATTGGCTCGTCCATGGGCATAATCATCCTGTCATTCAGCTTCGGAAACTACTGGGATAATAATTACCGCAGCCGGCCCTTCTATTCCCAACGGCCCCGCTGGGAACAGCATTACAACAACAGCTACCAGCCATCATGGGGTCCGCGCTCAACTGCACCAAACGCAACACCGCAGCCGCGCCAGCCCGACACAGGCAGACGCCAAGGCGGCAGACCGCAAGGGCAGGCCCCCGTGTCCAGCGCGCCGCAAGTGGTCGCACCGCAACAGCGCCAGCCTGGTGCTGTGCAGATCCCGAGGGCCCCGGAACAGCAGCAAGCCGCGCCAGAAAGGCGAGGCAATCAACGCAGTGGCCAGCACGGCAACTCGCATGAAAGCCTGAACAAAGACCGCAAGTCGCACGACTGATGACTGCAATCGCGGCAAGCGATCCTGCTTACGTTGACCTGCCTATGTGACCGACGATGGAGAACACCGATGCGTAAACTCCCATTTTCCAGTGCCGCCGCCATTGCCCTGTGTGGCGCAGTATCAATCCTCTCAGTTCAGGCGGCAGCGCAGGAACAGCCGTCCGTGGTTCAAACCCAGGCCAATCCGCCCGGTGCCGGCATGCCGAC
>JANOBA010000083.1:0-10096 GCA_031411415.1 Novosphingobium sp. | reverse complement strand
CGCCATAGCGCCGCGCGCCCGCAGTGCTCACCAGCCCCTGCTTCAGCTCCTTGGCCAGCAAGGCGGGATCGCGGTCCAGCGGGTCGCCCCAGCCGCCGCCGCCCCAGGTGATGAAGTGCAAGCGGTCGCCCGCCTCGACTTTATAGTCCTCGCACTTGTTGGGCAGGATGATCTCACTGCCATCGGCCTTGACCAGCACCTTGCGAGCCCGCGCGCCCGGCTCGCCGCCGTTGACGCCCCAGGGCGGCACGAACCAGCGATCATCGTGGATCGCAATCACGCCGGTTTCAAGGAAGCGATAGACCATGTCGATGCCGTTCCCACCCCGGTGCAGCCCCGCGCCGCCGCTGTCTGCCACAGTCTCATAGCGTTCAATCACCAGCGGGAAATAGCGTTCAAGGAATTCGTTGGGCACATTGGTGAAGCCCGGCCACAGCGAATGCCCGTCCGGCCCGTCGCCCAGCGGACGCCCCGGAATGCCGCCGAAGCCAATCTGGAACAGCTGGAACCATTTGCCGTCTTTGTCGGTGCCGGCATAGAACAGATGCGGCGAAGACGAGAAGCCGGCCGCGTTGAGGAATTCCGGCGTCTTCTGGCCGAGCAAGCCGCCGAGAATATCAAACAACCGGCCCAGCGCATGGGTGCGGCCTGACAGCGCCGCCGGGAATTTCGGCTTGAGCAGCGAGCCTTCCGGAATGCGCACGTCGATCAGGTCGTAATAGCCGTCGTTGAACAGGATCTGCGGATCGAAGACCATGATCATATAGATGCCGAAGAACATCTTCATCATGTTTTCATTGAGGAAAAAGTTGATCGAGGCTTCCGACTGCGGATCGGTCCCGGCAAAATCGAGCACGACTTTCCCATTCTCGCGCCACATCGTGCATTTGATCTTGTAGGGGCCGTATCCCATCCCGTCGTCGCAAACATAGTCCTCGAAGGAGACGTGCTCCTCGCTCACCGAAGTTTCGATCAGATGCTTCATCGCCCGGAAATTTCGAGCCAGCAGCAGGTCGGTGGCCGAGGCATAGACATCGTCGCCAAAGCGCTCGCACAGTTCCAGCACCCGCCGAGCGGCGACCCGGCAAGAGGCGATCAACGCGTTGAGATCGGCCTTGCACCAATCGGGCGTGCGGACCTGATGCAGCACCAGCTTGACCAGCTCCTCGTTGTAGACGCCCTTCTTCCAGATCTTCACCGGCGGAATGCGCACGCCTTCCTGAAAGATGCTGGTGGCGTCGATCGGCATGGAGCCGGGAACCTTGCCGCCGATATCGCTCTGGTGGCCGAACATCGAGGTATAGGCGACCAGCCGCCCGTCCTTGAACACGGGGAGCAGCACCAGCCAATCGTTGCAATGGCTGATCGCGCCGCCGACCGAATAGGGATCGGACAGGAAAATCATGTCGCCATCTTCGACCGTGCCTTCGAAGCCTTCCAGAAACGGCCCGATATAGCTGCCGAACTGGCCGACGATCATCTTGCCCTTGGCATCGGCGATCAGCGGGAAGGCATCGCCCTGTTCGCGGATGCCGGGCGACATGGCGGTGCGCACCAGGGTCGCGTCCATTTCGATGCGGGCATTGCGCAGCGCGTTTTCGATGACTTCCAGCGTCACGGGATCAATTGGGACGGTCTTGAACGTGGCGCTGTTGGGCTGGATAATCTGTGCGGTCATGGTTCTCTTCCTCAGCGCAGGTTGATCAGGATGTTGCCGTGGGCATCGACGGTCCCGGTGCAATCGGCTTCGATCAGTGTGGTGGAATCCATCTCGATGACAATGGCGGGGCCGGGGATGATGTCGCCGGCAAGCAATTTGGCGCGGTCATAGATTACGCCCGCCTGTTCGCGCCCGTCCATCCACAGCATATGATCGCGCAGCTTGGCGGCCACCGGATCGCCATTGCCCCTGGCCAGCGGCGGCGCTGGTAGATCAAGCACCGGGCCGAGCGCCACCGCGCGCAGGTTCACCAGTTCGTGCGGGCTATCCATGTTGAACGTGAACAGCCGGCGATGCTCCTCGTCGAAGCGCCCCTGCACTTCGGCAAGGCCGCCGCTGCGCAGGGTTTCCGGATCGACCGACAGCGGCACTTCGAAGGCCTGGCCTTCATAGCGCACGTCGAGTTCGAACAGCGAGGTGATATCGGCATCGGCGATGCCTTCGGCGGCAAGCTCCGCGCGGGTCTGGTGGGCCATGTCTTCCAGCTGGGCCAGCACGTCGGACTCTTCGGTATTGCCAAAACGCTGGGCATAGGAGCGCGCAGCTTCGGTGCGCATCCGCGTCGTTGCATCGCCAAGCGCGCAGAGCACACCGGGGGAGACTGGCGAGATTGCTGGCCATGAGCCCATCAGCCGGGCGACCGCATTGGCATGCAGCGGCCCGGCGCCGCCAAAGCCCATCAGCGCGAAGTGGCGCGGGTCATAGCCTTGCTGCACCGAGATCATCCGCAATGCGCCAAACATGTTCTCGTTGACGATATCAATGATGCCGCGCGCCGCAGCCATCAGGTCGATGCCCAGCGCGTCGGCAATGGTCTGCACCGCCTTCTTGGCGCCCTCGCGGTCCAGCTTGAACGCGCCGCCGAGCAGGTTCTCGGGCAGATAGCCGAGCACCACGTTGGCATCGGTCACGGTCGGCAACTCGCCGCCTTTGCCGTAAGCCACTGGCCCCGGTACCGCGCCCGCCGATTGCGGGCCGACGCGAAGCGCGCCGGTCAGTTCGGGCACATAGGCAATCGAGCCGCCGCCCGCGCCAACGGTCTTCACATCGAGCGAGCTTGCGCGCACGGAAAGCGCGCCGACTTCGGTCGTGCGCACCCGGCGTGGTTCGAGGTTCTCGATCAGTGCGACGTCGGTCGAGGTGCCGCCCACATCAAGCGTCAGAATATTGTTGAAGCCGGCGTTCTTGGCCACCCACAATGCACCGGTGACCCCGCCCGCCGGGCCGGACATCAGCAGCGACACGGGATGCTCTTCCGACTTTTCCGAGGACATCAGCCCGCCGTCCGAACGCAGCAGCAACAGCGAGCCCGCCATGCCGGAGCTGCGCAGCTTTTCACGCAGGTTGCGGACATATTTGCCCACCACCGGCCGCACGGAGGCATTGGCAACTGTCGTCAGCGTGCGCTCGTATTCCTGCATCTCCGGCAGCACGACATGGCTGAGCGACACCGGCACGCCAGGCATGACCTCGGCGGCAAGCTCGCCCACCCGGCGCTCGTGCGCGCCGTTGAGATAGCCGTTGATCAGCGAAACCGTGATCGCTTCGACGCCCTGCGCCTTCAGCAGGCCCAGCGCGCTGCGGATATCGGCGTCATCAATCGGAGCCATCTCGCGGCCCTGTGCGTCCATCCGCCCCTTGATTTCGACCGTGTCGGCCAGATCGGCCAGCGGCTGCGGCTTGGGCCAGACGATCCAGCCGCCGAGCCCGCCGGGCACGAAACTGCGAGCGATCTGCATGACCTGGCGATAGCCATCGGTGGTAACGAGCCCGACGCGGGCGCCCTTACCTTCCAGCATGGCATTGGTCGCCACCGTCGTGCCGTGGAGGAAAAACTCCACATCAGCAGGCGTAATCCCCGCCGCCGCGCAGATCGCGGTGACCCCGTTCAGCACGCCTTCGGAGCTGTCATGCGGGGTCGATGGCGTCTTGTGCCGCCAGAACGTGCCCTTCTGCTGATCGAACAGCAAAAGGTCGGTGAAAGTGCCGCCAACATCAACGCCAAGTCTGTAGCTCATGATACCCTAGTCTCCTGGCCCCGATCCAACGGCCCGGCTGGTCCAACCGGAATAGTGTGACGGACTAGCGCAGGCAGGATTGGCGGCACCGTTTTCGGACAGACTTATCCGCCAAGCGAATTTTTAGGGTCTGCGCATGGCCGCGCAGGCACCCTTGCGGCATCGTCGGCCCCATCGAGGAGTACCCCGCCGTGACATTCAACCTTGCTCAGCTTCGCACCGACACCCGTGAATTTCTCAACCGCCGCGCGCGAGGCGAGGGTTTGCTGATCGGCGGCGCTTGGGTTTCAGCAACAGGCGGCGCGAGCCTGGCGACGCTCGATCCGGCAACCGGCTTGGAAACCGGCCGCATCGCCGCTGCTGGTCCGGCCGACATCGATGCCGCCGTAGCCGCCGCGCGCGCCGCGCTGCCGGGCTGGAGGGCCACCCTGCCTGCCGAGCGCGCCCGCCTGCTCTGGGCGATTGCCGACATCATCGAGCGCGAGATCGATGCGCTGGCCGAGCTGGAAACGCTCGATCAGGGCAAGCCGCTGTTCGTCGGGCGGTGGGCCGAGATTCCGGGCGCGGCGGGCCAGTTCCGCTTTTTTGCCGGACAAGCGATGAGCATCGAGGGGCAGACGCTCGAAAGCTCGATCGGCTACCAGTCGCCGGGCAAGCAGATGCGCACCTGGACCGTGCGCGAGGCCGTAGGCGTGGTCGCGGCCATTGTGCCGTGGAATTCGCCACTGGTGCTCACCGCGATGAAGCTTGCGCCGGCTCTGGCGGCGGGGTGCACGGTGGTGTTGAAGCCCGCCGAAGACACTTCACTGTCTGCATTGCGGCTGGGCGAACTGTTGATGGAAGCCGGGCTGCCTGCGGGCGTGGTCAACATTGTCACCGGTCTGGGTTCGGAGACCGGCGCAAAGCTGGCCGCACATCCGGGCGTCGACAAGATCGCCTTTACCGGCTCGACCGCCACCGGTCGCGCGGTGCTGGATGCGGCGAAGACCAACTTCAAGCGCGTCACGCTCGAACTCGGCGGCAAGTCGCCCTCCATCGTCCTGCCCGATGCCGACCTCTCGCTCGCCATTCCAGGCGTTGCAAATGCGATTTATTTCAACGGCGGGCAGGTCTGCATTGCCGGATCGCGGCTCTATGTGCACCGCTCGCGTTTCGACGAAGTGATTGATGGCGTCGCGGCTTATGCCAAGGACCTGAAGCTGGGCCATGGCCTCGCGGCGGATACGCAAATGGGCCCACTGGTCTCGCAGCGCCATGCTGAGCGGGTCGAAGGCTTTGTCACCCGCGCCAAGGCCGAGGGTGCGCACGTGCTGACCGGCGGCGAGCGATCTGGCCCGGCGGGCACGTTTATCACCCCTACTCTGCTGGTCGATGTAACCCCAGGCATGGAAGTGGTCCGCGAGGAAGTGTTTGGCCCGGTGCTGGTGGCGCAGGCCTTCGATGATGTGGGGGAAGTCATCGCGGCTGCCAACGACAGCGAATTCGGTCTTGCTGCCAGCCTGTGGACCGAAAGCCTCTCTGCCGCCCACCGCATGGCCAGCGACATCCGTGCTGGCACGGTATGGATCAACTGCCACGCGATGTATGACGCATCGCTGCCGATTGGCGGCATCAAGCAAAGCGGCTGGGGCCGCGACAGCGGGCGGCAGGCGATGGACAATTACCTCGAATGGAAGACCATCTGCGCAGCGATCTAGTCAACTGGCGGACAGGCAGATAATTCCTGATAGAAGCAGCCCGGTTCTCTGCGCTGATACAGCTTCCGAGTGCCAATGGAGACTGCCACCATGCTAAGCCGCCGCGAATTGACCGCCAGTCTCGGCATGATGGCAGCAGGCGGCGCGCTTGCCACGCGCGCCCATGCACAGAAGGCTTTTTCCGACGTATCCGCAGTCGGGCCATGGACCGAAACAGGCGTGCTCCAGCGCCCCGGCGGCAAGCTGCGTTATGCTAAGCTGGGCACGGCCAGCAACGCCAAGCCGCCGGCAATCCTGCTCCACAAGCTGGGCGGCTGGATGGCCGACTGGCGCCATGTCGCGCCATTGCTGGCGACCAAACGCCAGGTCATCGCCATCGACCTGCCCGGCCATGGCGGCTCGCACTGGGAAGGCCCCGCGCCCTATATCCAGACACTGGGCGAAACCGCCGCGATCCTCGTCGGCGCGTTCGATGAATGGGGGCTGCCGCAAGTCGATCTGCTCGGCACGTCGCTCGGCGGCTGCGTCGGGGCCTCGCTCGCGGCGATGTTTCCAAACCGCGTTCACAAGCTGGCGATCATTTCCTCGGCGCTGGCGCGGGCGCGCTCGTTGGCGACCATCGCCCAACTGGTCGACAAGGGCCAGACGAGCATGTTTGATGCCGGCGGCAATCCGACACCGACTGATGCGAAACTGCTGTCGAGCACCTTTGGAATCGTCAACATCGAGTCGATCGGTGCCGAGGGCAATTCGAGCCGGGTTGCCGCCGGGCACTGGATCCAGCCTTCGGAGCGCGGTGTGGCGATCACCGATCTTGTCGCGAACCTCGAGCGGGTGGAGGCAGAGACGCTGCTGCTCTATGGCGCGCTCGATCCCAATTACATCCGCTTCCGCATCGCCGCCGAAACCGCGCTCAAGACATCCCGCACGGCCTATGTCCCCGGTGCGGGGGCCTTCGTGATCCAGGACAACCCGGCTGCGACTGCGGCAATTCTGAACGAGTTTCTCGGCTAGAATCATTTTCGGCAATTGGCTGCGCGATTTGGCCCCGCAATTTCCCGATTGAAGCCGAACTGCTTGCCGCCGCACGGCCACACGGGCAATAGGTTGCCAACGGCGTCCCGGTGTTCGTCGGCCAGGCGGAGAAGGCGGGATGAAGACTTCGATTGCTACAGTTTCGGTCAGCGGAAGCCTGGCTGAAAAACTGGTGAGCATTGCCGAGCGTGGCTTCGATGCAGCGGAGATATTTGAGAATGATCTGCTTTCGGCGGCCCAGTCCGCCGCCGAAATCGGGGCATTGGCGCGCGATCTGGGCTTGGCGATTTCGATTTTTCAGCCGTTTCGCGATTACGAGGGCCTGCCGCACGATCTGTCAGAACGCGCGCTGGAACGGATGCGCCGCAAGTTTGCAGTGATGGACGATCTCGGCACCGATCTGATCCTGATGTGCTCAAACTGTTCGCCCCGGGCGAGCGGCGATCGCAGCCGCATCCTTGACGACCTCGGCCAGATCGCCGAGTTGGCCGCCAGCCACGACAAGCGCATCGCCTATGAGGCGCTGGCCTGGGCCCCGCACGTCAATGACCACCGCGAGGCCTGGGCGCTGGTCCGCGATCTAGATCATCCGGCGCTCGGCCTTTGCCTCGACAGTTTCCATTCGCTAGCGCGCAATATCCCGTCGTCCTCGATCGGCGATATCCGGGCCGACAAGCTGTTCATGCTGCAACTCGCCGATGCCCCGCTGCTCGACATGGACCTGCTGAACTGGAGCCGTCACTTCCGCTGCATGCCCGGGCAGGGTGATTTCCCACTGGCAGACTATGCTGCCGCAATCGCGCGGACTGGATACGAGGGCTATTGGAGCCTTGAAATTTTCAATGACCGGTTCCGGGCAGGGTCGGCCAGTCAGATCGCCCGTGATGGCCTGCGCGCCCTGAAAGTGCTGCACGATGCGGCACAGCGACAGCTCAATCGCGTGCCGGACCTGCCATCCCCGGTTGAACCGAGCCATGTGGAATTTCTGGAATTTGCCGCCAGTCACGAAGAAGCAGCACAATTTGCGCAAATCTTCGCCGCGCTTGGCTTTGCCGAAACCGGGCGCCATCGCAGCAAGGACGTGGTGCGTTGGCAGCAGGGCGGGATCAACCTGGTGATCAATTCCGAACCCGAAGGCCTCGCCCACAGCTTCGACATCGTCCACGGCGGTTCGGTCTGCGCGATCGGGCTGGCGGTTGACGATCAGCCGGCAGTGCTGGACCGGGCCGAGGCGCTCGATATGCAGCGTTTCCTGCAGCCTGTCGGAGCAAACGAGTGGGAGATCCCTGCCGTGCGCGGAATTGGTGGCTCGCTGCTCTATCTGATCGACGAAGCGAGTTGCGAAGCCATGTGGCGCGACGAATTTCCGCCGATTGAAGCTGGCGAGCCGGCGACCGAGGCTGTGCTGCTGCGGGTCGATCATGTCGCCCAGACCATGCAGTATGAGGAGTTCCTCAGCTGGTTGCTGTTTTACACCGCGCTGTTCAATATGGACAAAGCCCCGCAGCTGGAAATCGCCGATCCGATGGGGATCGTCTACAGCCAAGCGGTCGAGACCCCGGGCCGGGGGGTGCGCTTCACGCTTAACGGTTCGATGGCCGCCAATGCGCTGTCGACCCGGTTCATCCACAACTACTTCGGCGCCGGGATCCAGCATATCGCCTTTTTGACAGCCGATGTGTTCACCGCCGCTGAACGCGCCCAGGCAGCAGGCCTGCCGATGCTGGAAATCGGTCCGAACTATTATGCCGACATTGAGGCCCGGTTCGGGATCGATGCCGAACTCGCCGCGCGGATGGCCAGGCTCAACATTCTCTATGATCGCGACGATTGCGGCGAATACTTCCAGTTCTACAGCCGCGCAGTGGGGAAGCGGGTGTTCTTCGAGGTGGTCGAACGCCGCGGTTATGACGCCTATGGCGCTGCCAACGCAGCAATCCGGCTCAGCGCCCAATCGCGCCATCGCGATCCGGCAGAGGCCTAGAGCAGCGGTTCAGGTCGCTCAGGCGATTGATGTGGCAAAGATGTCTTTATGCAGATGGCGCAGCTCGGCTTTTTGGACCTTGCCCATGGCGTTGCGCGGCAGTTCATCGACGATGATTGAATACTTGGGCCGCTTGAACGCAGCCAGTTCGACGTTGACCACCTTGGCGATGTCGTCCGAAGTGATATTCGCACCGGCAGCGCGGGCGACCACCGCAACAACGCCTTCGCCAAAATCGGGATGCGGCACGCCGATCACCGCGCTCTCCTCGACGCCATTAATCGCGTCGATGACCATTTCGACTTCTTTGGGATAGACATTGTAGCCGCCCGAAATGATCAGGTCCTTCGAGCGGCCGACAATGCGGACATAGCCAGACTCGTCGCGGGTGGCGATGTCGCCGCTGATGAACCAGCCATCGGCAGTGTGATCTTCCGCGGTCTTTTCCGGGTTGCGCCAATAGCCCGAGAACAGGTTCGGGCCTTTCATTTCGAGCACGCCCGGCTCCCCGGTCGCGGCCTCCTTGCCGCCCTCGGCGATAACCCGCACCGATATCCCGGGCAGCGCCGGTCCGACACTGCCGGCTATGCGCGGGCCCTCGTAAGGGTTGGAGGTGACCATCAGCGCCTCGGTCATGCCGTAGCGCTCCAGAATGACGTGGCCGGTGCGGGCCTCGAATTCCTCGAACGTGGCATCAAGCAAAGGCGCCGAGCCGCTGACGAACAGCCGCATCCTCTCGCAGTGCGCTTGCCCGAATCCCGGCTCACCCAGCAAGCGAGTGTAGAAAGTCGGCACACCCATGAACACGGTGGCGCGCGGCAAATCGCGCAGCACTGCGGCATTATCGAAGCGTTCGTGGAACAGTATCGGTGATGCGCCGAGCAGCGCGAGGTGCAGCGCCACGAACAGACCGTGGACATGAAAGATCGGCAGGGTATGCAGCAGCACATCGTCATCGCGCCAGCGCCACGCCTCGGCCAGCACCTTGACGTTGGATGAAAGATTGCCGTGAGTGAGGACTGCGCCCTTGGAACGCCCGGTCGTGCCCGAAGTATAGAGGATCGCGGCGGGGTCTTCCGCTGTTGCATGTGCGGTCGGCAGCGCTTGCGTTTGGCCCGCCCATGGCGCCGCTGGCAAATCGCCCGCAAGCAGCACGCGGGTTCCGGCAAAGGCAACCGTCTCGCCCGGCAGTCCGGCGCTGGCGACCAGCAGGGCTGGCTCGGCATCACCCAGGAAATAGGCGAGCTCGCTCTCCTGATAGGTCGTGTTGAGCGGGATATACACTGCGGCTGCCCGCAGGCAGGCAAGGTAGAGGATCACTGATGCCGGCGATTTGTCTGCCTGCACAACGACGCGGCCTCCCGCACCCACGCCAAGCAAGCGCAGCCAATTCGCAGCGCACCCGGTGTGGTCGAGCATTCCGCCATAGGTCAGCAGCGCTTCGCCATCGACGATCAGGAACGGACGATCCGGATCGGCAGAGGCGGTGGCCTCGAACAGGGCAAACAGGCTGCCTTGTTTATCCGCGCCGCTGGTTGGCGAATCGAATTGAACCATGGGGGAGTCCTTGAATGGCAAGACTGGGCCTGTCAAAACCGGGCCGCTCAGGACTGGATCATCAGGCAGCAATCCGTCATTTCAC
>JANOBA010000082.1:0-11281 GCA_031411415.1 Novosphingobium sp. | reverse complement strand
CGGCCCTTTTTTGCCAGCACCGGGCCTGCTTTCGCGGGCTGGAACGGGGGAATGTCTTCCTGCAGCGGCGTTTCGAGGTCTTCGGGAAGCTCCTCAAACTCCGGCGCCTCGCGCAAAGCCTCGCTGCGGAGGATCAGGCTCGCGGCGAGTCCGCCCAGCCCGGTGTCCTCACTCTCAGACACCTCCTCGGCGGCAATACCAACATCGAGGCCCAGCTGGCGGGCGATTTCCTGCCACACCGCGAAAGGCTCGGGCAAGCGGCCCGGGCCAAATTCGCCGCAAGCCATCGCGCCGTCATCCGGCTCCATCACTGCCACACCGCTGGCGCGCAACTGCGCAACATTCCGCACAGTGGCGGCATGCTGCCACATCCGCTCGTTCATCGCCGGCACGGCCAGCACCGGCTTGTCAGTCGCGAGCAGCAGCGTCGTCGCCAGATCATCGGCGATGCCGGCAGCCATCTTGGCCAGCAAGTCCGCCGTCGCCGGGCAAACGACCACCAGATCAGCAGCCCGCGAGAGCTGGATGTGCCCCATCTCGACCTCGTTCTTCAGGTCCCAAAGCGTGGTGTGCACCGGATTTTCGCTGAGCGCTGCCAAAGCCAGCGGCGTGACGAATTTCGCCCCGCCATTGGTGAGCACGCAAGTCACTTCGCCTGGCGTCCCGCCAGCCCCCTTGCGGATCAGGCGCACCAGCTCACAGGCCTTATAAGCCGCAATGCCGCCGCCGACGATCAACAGGATACGTGGACCCGTCATGCTTTCGCCCTTGCCCCGAGTTAGGTTACCACCGCCTTACCGGGTGAATGCTGACCGCGACAAGGCCGAAAGCCCCATCGGTGCGAAAGCGAGGCCAGCAAGCAATGCCGGCGAGACCATAAAACCCCAGTAATAGTTGTCCCCGCGCCCAGCGATCATGAAGGCGAGGCCATAACCCAGATACAGCAACGTGGCGAAGGCGCCGGCCGGGGTGCGCCAGCTTGCCCAGCCGAATATCCCCAGCATCACCAGCGGCCCCGCCAGCCAATGGGGCAGCGAGCGCAAGTTGCTGGAGAGCACGACATTGGAGAGCCAGCCCGAAAGCCCGCGCAGCTCCCACCAACTCGGCGACAGCGGATCGCTGGGCAGCGCATGCGCGGCAACGATCTGCAAATGGACCATAAGCGCGGCCAGAAATGCAGCGGCGAGCAGCGACCAGGCCGCGCCCTCGCGCCTATCACCACGCCAGAAGGCCATGGCGGCCATTAACAGAACGAACGGCAGCGAATGCTCGCGGATCGACAGCGCAAAAGCCGCCGCCAGCAACGCCGCCCAATAGCGACCCGGCCGGTGCAGACCCATCGCAAGCGCCAGCAGCATCCCGGCCCACAGCTCGTGCAGCACAAAGAAATTGCGGTTTAGCCCCAGCGATGCCCCCACCAGCAGCAAGGCCGTTGCCAACATCCGGTAACGTATGCCGCCCGGCTCCTCGCCAAACCGGCGCCACCAGACTAGGCCCACGCCGGCCAGCAGCAGCAGCGATGCCGCGATCAGCCCCGGCTCTTTCAGCCAGGCATTCAGATAAGCCAGCGTCGGCAGCCGCACGGCAAGGCCCGGGCGCACCGAATAGTGCGCCGCGCGGTGCTCGTCCGTGATAAAGTCGTAATAGTTCTCGCCTTTCGCAATGCGGGCGATGGCGCGGTCATAGAGGGCCAGATCTTCGTCGCGGGCGCGCTGGGGCAGCTGCGCCTGATCCTTGACCAGCACCTCGAAGGCATTGGTCGTGCGCACCGCGGTCTTGCCTGAATTGATCGGCACCAGAGCGGCGGCGACCAGCAGCGCCAGCAACGCCGCCAACAAGAGCCGCGACGGCAACGACGACCAATGCGCGAAGCGATTCCACCCCGGCAGCGGCGCAGCGCTCATGCCAGCCAGCCCAGCGCCTGCGCTGCCCAGACCAGCCCGCCGCCCGCCAGCGCCGCGAGCAGATAGCGCCAGCTGCCATTCCCGCTGCCTTGCCACAGCAGCCGGACTTCCGGCAGCGGCGGCTGCGGCGGCGCACCGCCTTTCTGCGGGAAATGGTCCTCGATCCGGCGGATCAGTGCGGGCAGGCGCAACAGCGTCTCACCGTCAGTGCGCAGCCGGTCGGCAATCGCTGCCTCCGGCCCCAGCTCATCGCGCAGCCAGTCCTTCACGAATGGCCCGGAAACGTCCCACATGTTGATCTCGGGGTGCAACTGCGTCGCCAGCCCTTCGACCATCACCATGGTCTTCTGCAGCAACAGCAAGTGCGGCTGGGTCTGCATGTCGAAATCACGGGTGATCGCAAACAGCCCTTCGAGCATCTGGCCGACTGACAATTCGCTCACCGGCTTGCCGCGCATCGGCTCGCCCACAGCGCGCAGTGCGGTCGCAAACTCATCCTGCGAATGATAGCTCGGCACGTATTGCGCCTCGAAATGGATTTCGGCGACGCGGGCATAGTTGCCCGTCGTCAGCCCATAAAGGATTTCCGCCAGCCATTGCCGCGCACGCCGGTCGATCCGCCCCATGATGCCGAAATCGATCGCCGCGATGGTCCCGTCGGCTTCGACGAACAGGTTGCCCTGGTGCATGTCGGCATGGAAATAGCCGACGCTGATCGCTTGCGTCAGGAACGCCAGCACCAGCCGTCGCGCCAGATCAGGCATATCGTGCCCCGCCGCTATCAGCGCCTCGGTGTCAGAAATCTTGATCCCGTCGATCCAGTCGATGGTCATCACCGAGCCATTGGTGCGGTCCCAATCGACCCCCGGCACGCGAAAACCGGGCTGGCTGCGCATCTTTTCGGCCAGTTCCGATGCCGATGCCGCCTCGCGCCGAAGATCAAGCTCGCGCGCAGTCCAGCGCTTGAAATTGGCGATGATCGCGCGCGGGCGCAAGCGCGCCGCCTCTGCGCCAAACGCCTCGACATGCGCCGCAGCCCATTCGTAAGTCTCGATATCGCTCGCAAGCTTCTCGCGGATGCCGGGGCGCAGCACTTTCACCGCGACCGTGCGGCCCTCGGTAGTGGTCGCGCGGTGGACCTGTGCAATCGAGGCCGCGCCCACTGCAACCGGGTTGATCTCGGCGAACAGCTCGCTGATCGGCCTGCCAAAGCTCGCCTCGATCTCGCGGACGATTGCTGCGAAATCAACCGGCGGCAGGCTGTCCTGCAGGAACAGCAGATTGCGCGCCGCCTCCACGCCGACGAGGTCAGGCCGGGTCGCCAATGCCTGCCCCAGCTTGATCGCGGCAGGGCCGATGGCCTGGAAGGCGCGGCTATAGTCGGGCTCCTTCGGCTGGAACGTGCCAAACCGCGCGAGGCGAAACAGGCGCCGCACCGGCGGCGGGGTGCCATAGCCCTCCTCGATCAGCCGCAAGGCGCCATGCCGCGCGAGCGTGCGGCCCCAGCGCAGAAGGCGCAGCAGATGCGTGGCAGAGGTCGTCACGCCGCGATCAGACCTTCCAGCCGGAATGGATCGCCACCAGTCCGCCCAGCAGCGGCTCGACGCGGGTCTGCGTGAAACCAGCGTTGCGGATCATTCCCTCAAATTCGCGCATCGGCGGAAAGCGGCGGATCGATTCGATTAGGTAGCGATAGGACTCAGCATCGCCGGCAATTGCCTGGCCCAGCCGGGGTACCAGCCGGTGCGAATAGAAGTCATAGGCCTCCTTGAAGCCCGGCCATTCTGTCGTCGAAAATTCGAGGCAATAAAACCGCGCGCCATAGCGCAGCACGCGGTGGGCCTCGGCCAGCGCGCTGTCGATCCGGGTCACGTTACGGATCCCGAAAGCGATGGTGTAGGCATCGAAAAAGCGGTCCGGAAAGCTCAGTACCTCGGCATTCTGGCGCGACCATACGAGGCTATCTAGCCCCCGATCCATCGCGCGTTCGATGCCGACGTCGAGCATGTCCTGATTGATGTCGGAAACTGTCACCTCCGCGCCGGCGGCGGCCAGACGGAAAGCAATGTCGCCAGTGCCGCCCGCCATATCGAGGATAGCCTCGCCCGGCTGCGGCTTGACCCGCCGCACGAAGCGATCCTTCCACAGCCGGTGCATGCCTCCCGACATCGCATCGTTCATCACGTCATATTTTTTCGCGACGCTGGAAAAAACCGCGCCAACCCGCGCAGTTTTATCCTCGGGGGCGATTTCTTCGTAGCCGAAGGAAACTGTGTCGTTCATGGCGGCGATCCTTAGGGGAGTTTCGGGCGCGGGCAAAGGCTGATAGCGGTGGGTGATGCCAGAATTACCCGAAGTCGAAACCACTGTGCGCGGGCTGGCGCTATATCTGGAAGGCCAGCGAATCGCCCGCGTCTGCGTCAACCGGCCAGACCTGCGCCGCCCCTTCCCCGTCGATCTCGCCCAGGCGCTGACCGGCGCCACGGTCACCACGCTTGAGCGCCGCGCGAAATACGGCCTGATCCACACCGATCGCGGGCGCACTATGGTGTTTCACCTCGGAATGTCTGGCCGCTGGCGGATCGAGCCGGAGAATATCGAAAAGCACGACCATCTCGTGCTGGAAACCGGTGCGGGGCATGTCCTCGCGCTCAACGATGCGCGGCGCTTTGGCTCGGTCGATCTGGTCGATACGGCGGCCCTGGATGCTTTTCCTCAATTCGCCGTGATGGGTCCCGAGCCGCTGGGTGATCTCTTTACGCCTGCCCACCTCGCCCGCGCCTTTGCGAGCCGCGCCGCACCGGTGAAGCCATTGCTGCTCGACCAGCGCATCGTGGCGGGGCTCGGCAACATTTATGTCTGCGAAGCGCTCCACCGCGCCGGGATCAGCCCCGCCCGCGCGGCGGGATCAATTGGCAAGACGGCCATTGCCCGGCTGGTCCCGGCGATCCGGCAAGTCCTGTCCGAATCGATTGAAGCCGGCGGATCGACCATTCGTGACTATGCCCAGCCCAACGGCGAACTGGGCTATTTCGCTGCATCCTGGCGCGTTTATGGCCGCGAGGGCGATCCTTGCCGGTGCGGCGGAAGCGTTGCACGGCTGGTCCAGGGCGGACGCAGCACCTTCTGGTGCGCGAAATGCCAACGATGAGGCCAGCGATGACGAAGGTTGACGATTCTCGGTCGCAGGGCTAAGGGCCGCGCTTTCCCGGCGGGTTCTTCCCGTCATCCGGCAAACAAATCAACAATTGAGGCCGCCTGATGCGGCCAGACACAAGGACGATCATGGCCAATACGCCACAAGCCCGCAAGCGCATCCGCCGCAACGACCGCCGCGCCGAAATCAACGGTAACCGGCTCAGCCGCATCCGCACTTTCGTCAAGAAGGTCGAAGCGGCGCTCGAAGGCGGCGACAAGGCCGCAGCAGTCGAAGCGCTCCATGCTGCACAGCCGGAACTGGCCCGCGGCGTTGCCCGCGGCGTGCTGCATCGCAACACTGCTTCGCGCAAGCTTTCGCGGCTGACCAAGCGCGTCGCCGCCATCTGATTCGCACGGCGATTCCCGGAAGGGAAATCGCCGGTGATTCGCGCTGCCAGCGCCCTGCGCGCAGGCACGAAAATAGAACATTCATCCAGCCCGCCCGCAGCCGCCTGACCGCATCGGTCAGCGCGGCCTAAGGTGTTTTGGCCAAGGTTCTGGAATCCCCATGATTCTTTGCGGCGGGCGCACAAAATAACCTTAATTCAGTAGGTTAATAAATAGGTTAAGCTTTTCTGGCCCCTGTGGACTGTCAAGGCGATATATTTCTTTTTTTTTACACTTCGCGCCTTGCCCTTTGCTCTGAACCACTCATAAACCGTCGATGCCCGGTGCCGAACCGGTCCGGGCATTTGCAATAAATGCTCTTGCAGTGAAGCGCCCCGCCCCAGGGGGGGATTTGGCGTGGACAATCTGTTTGCCCGGCAATGTCGGGCATGCGGCGGCAATGGCGATCGGGGAGTGGTCGGGTGGCAATAGCGTCGGACGAAGCAGACGGCGGCGCCGCGCGGCAAGCCAAAGGCCAAAGGGGCAAAGTTCACATGCAGGAAGACCCGGAAGCGATCGATTTCGCTGCTGACTGGGCCGACATCAACCAGGGCCTGCGCAAGGACCTGGGGCAGCAACTGCACAGCCAGTGGATCAAGCCGATCCAGCTGGGCACGTTCTGCAAGGAAACCGGCACGCTCGACCTATTCCTGCCCACCGAATTTTCCGCAAACTGGGTTTCTGACCGGTTCGCCGACCGGCTTTCGCTCGCCTGGAAGATCGCCCGGCCCGACGTGCGCAATGTGCGCGTTTCGGTGCATCCCGGCCGGCGCCAGATGCCTGAGCTGCGCGTCGGCGGAGCACGCAATGCCGCCAATGACAGCAATGGCTCGATGCGCGACGGCACCATGCTGGTCTGCGGCGGCGAAGAACTTGGCTCGCTTGGCCAGGCCTCGATCGGGCTCGATCCCTCACTGACTTTCGCCAGTTTCGTCACCGGCACTTCGAACATTCTCGCCTCAAATGCAGCACAGCGCATGGCGGCGGTGGAAAAGCCGCAGTTCGCCCCGCTCTATCTGAAAGCGGCGACCGGCCAGGGCAAGACCCACTTGCTCCACGCCATCGGCCACACTTATCTTGCCGCGCATCCGCGCAGCCGCATCTTCTATTGCTCGGCTGAGCGCTTCATGGTCGAATTTGTCCAGGCGTTGCGGCAGAACCAGACCATCGAGTTCAAGTCGCGGCTGCGCGGCTTTGATCTGCTGCTGGTTGACGACATCCAGTTCATCATTGGCAAGGCCTCCGCGCAGGAAGAGCTGCTCTACACGATCGACGCGCTGCTGGCCGAGGGCAAGCGGCTGGTCTTCGCCGCCGACCGCGCGCCGCAAGCGCTCGACGGGGTGGAACAGCGCCTGCTTTCGCGGCTGTCGATGGGCCTGGTCGCCGATATCCAGCCTGCCGACATCGAATTGCGCCGCTCGATTCTTGAGCACCGGCTGGCGCGATTCTCGCCCACCGAAGTTCCGGCGGACGTCATCGAATTCCTTGCACGCACGATCAACCGCAACATCCGCGAACTGGTCGGCGGGCTCAACAAGCTGATCGCCTATGCGCAGCTGACCGGACAGGCCGTCTCGCTCCAGCTCGCCGAAGAGCAGTTAACCGATATCCTTTCGGCCAACCGCCGGCGCATCACGATTGACGAGATCCAGCGCACCGTCTGCCAGTTCTACCGGGTCGACCGCACCGAAATGTCGAGCAAGCGCCGCGCCCGCGCGGTGGTGCGCCCACGTCAGGTGGCGATGTATCTCGCCAAAGTGCTCACCCCGCGCAGCTATCCCGAGATCGGCCGCAAATTCGGCGGGCGCGACCATTCGACAGTGATCCACGCAGTGCGCCTGATCGAGGACCTGCGCACCCGCGATGCCGATATGGACGGCGACGTGCGCAGCCTGCTCCGCCAGCTGGAAAGCTGAGCAGCTATTGTCTGCCGTGATTTCCGAGTCGCCATATGAAGTCATCTGGCTCGAAATCACTCTTGCTCAATCCCCGGCGACGAAAGCTGAAATCTCCCAGTTTGGCCCGTGTCGGCTGACGATCAGGCGATGGGCGATGATGCTGCGCAATTTGTCAGTGGGGACATAGCCGGCGAGCCGCGAATTGATTACCGAAACGCGGGTGAGCGCGGGCCGTGGTGCGTCTGGGCTGGCGCTATTCCCTTGCGTGATGACGATCTGCCAGTTGAGCCGGGCAATCGGCGCGGATCGGGCGTTTGGGCGGTCATTGGCGCGGGCATAGAGCGGAACCGCCGAGCCAGTGACCAGCATCGCATCGAACGGGTCAACGTCCCCCAAGTTCTGCGCGAAAACCCATGGAAAAACCATGTTCCCCGCATCCATCGCGCAGCCGAGCCTGACGGCCTCATCGAGCTCGCGCCACAGCGCCGGGCCTTCCGCGCCGGTCAGTTGGCTCAGCAGCAACGGCTTGCCACTGCCGCCGCCAAAATCGAGGCGAACATCGGGTGCTGCGAGGCCTGCCAGCGCGCGCGCATCGCGCCGGGCAATAGCGCGCTGCAAGCCAGCCATGAAGCCCCGCGCGCGCGGGGTCTTCACGCAAGAGTCGCGGGGCGCATAGGCACCGGGGCGATTGGGCGGGATAGTGAAATCTGCGAGTGCCGGCGATGCTGCCAGGACGGCGGCAAAGGCCACGACAACGCTGCGCTTCATGCCGCTTCCCCCTCTGCCTCGTTATCGACCGCAACCGAGAGCAGCGCGCCGCCTTCTCCGGCCGTTGCGGCCAGTTCCCCATAACGCGGAGCACTCTCGATCAGCGGGACTTCCTCGATTTCGCGTTTGCCGATCTCGATGCCCTTGTCGCGCAGACGCTTCCCCGACGAGAGCACATTGCGCTCGAAGCTGGTGACGAACTTGTTGTAATTGCCCACTGCCGATTCGAGCCCCGAGCCCATGCGCTTGAGATGTTCAGCGGCGACCGCCAGCCGGTCATAGAGCTCGCCACCGGCGCGCCCGATTTCAATTGCCTCGCGCGCCAGCTTGTCTTGCGACCAGACCATGGCGACCGTGCGGGCAATGGCGACGAGGTTGGTTGGCGTCGCCAGCAGCACGCGGCGCTGGAAGGCGAAATCCCACAGCTCGGGATCGGATTCGAGCGCTGCAGCGACGAAATGCTCGCCGGGCACGAACATCACGACATAGTCAGGCGCTTCGGCGAACTGGCTCTGATAGCTCTTGGCGCCAAGCTGCTGGACATGGTTGCGCATCGATTGGGCATGCTGCGCCATGTGGCTGTCGCGCGTGGCATCGTCCGCGGCCTCATAGGCCGCCTGATAGGCATTGAGCGACACCTTGGCGTCGATCACCAGCTTCTTCTGGCCGGGAATGTTGACCACGGCATCGGGCCGCAGCCGCCCTTCGTCGGTATCAATCGAATGCTCGGTGACAAAATCAGTGTGTTCAGCCAGCCCGCATTGCTCTAGCACATTGCGCAATTGCTGCTCGCCCCAGCGCCCGCGCGCCTTGGGGGCGTTGCGCAGACTGTTGCCAAGACGGGCAGCTTCGGCGCGGACTTGCTCTTGCCCGACGCGCATCGCCTCGATCTGGCCTGTCAGTTGCCCAAAGGCATCGACGCGGTCTTTCTCCAGCTTGCCGACCTGTTCCTCGTAGCTCTTGAGCCGTTGTCCCACGGGATCGAGCAGCCCCTTGAGCCGCTCCGCGCTGGCTTTCTCACTTTCGGAAAAACGGTCTTCCGCGCGCTTGAGGAAGGCTGCCTGCGCCCCTTCCAGCACTTTGGCGCCAGCGGCCTCAAACTCGCGCTTCAGGCCTTCCTGCGCTTCGAGCAGCAGGCGTTTTTGTTCATCGAAATGGACAGCATTGGCCTTCAGCGTCGCGAGCTCTGCGGTGATCGCGCCGAGTTGCCCAGCCAACCGGTCGGCCTGCTCAGCCTTGACGCTGGCGCCAGCGAGCTCCGAAATCGCGCGGCGAAATTTCTCGTCCAAATCGCGCGCCTCGCCATCGCGCACCACAAAGCGCTGGCGCAAGTCCGCCGCTGGGCGCGAGCCGGTGAACCAGCCAAACGCGGCGCCAACCGCGAGGCCAAGGAACAGGGTGAAAAGTGCGATAATCAGCGGGTTCATGGCGCAAGGCTACATGGAACGGAGCAGGAACGCCAGCACTTTTGCGCCGATTATCCCCAGCGCAGGATCACGCCGCGCGGCGCATCTTTTCCAGCTTCTTCACCGCCATCTGCCGCTTGAGGCGCGAAAGCCGGTCCAGGAATACGATGCCTTCGAGGTGGTCAATTTCGTGCTGCAGCACGGTCGCGAGGAAGCCCTCGATCACTTCGTCGTGATGCTTGCCGTCAATATCCTGCCACTGCGCCCGCACCCGCGAAGGGCGTTCGACATCGGCATAGATTTCGGGAACCGACAGGCAGCCCTCATTGTAAACCGTCAGTTCCTCGCCGGGCTCGGACAGCACCGGGTTGATGAACACCCGCGGTTCCTTCTTCGTCGGCAGATGGGTGTGGTGATGATCACCGTGCGCGGTGCAGGCTTCGGGCTCGGCGTCCTCGTCGTCTGGCTGGAGATCGATCACCAGCAAGCGCTGCGGCACCCCGACCTGGATAGCGGCGAGGCCGATGCCGGGCGCGTCATACATTGTCTCCAACATATCGGCGACGAGGGTGCGCAACGCTTCATCGAACTTTTCGACGGGCGCGGAAACCTGCTTGAGCAGGGGATCGGGAATCTCGATGATCGAACGAATGGCCATGGGGCGCTAATTGGGTATTCAGGAGCGCTTGGTCAAGCGGGCAATTCGCCGCTCTGGGCGCCCGGCCGGCTAATCCCCGCCGCCTGCCCATTGGCATATTCGCGCAGCAGCCGCTCAAGCCGGGGCAACGCGCGCTTGCCGACATATATCCGCTCACGCCGCCCGCCGGCCACCGCGACGAGGCGCGGGTCCATCATGGCGAACCACAAGGGCGGGATCAGCGCGACGATCATCATGCCGAAATAGCCCGTAGGCAGCCGCGGCGCATTGGGGCGATCTTCGAGCTGCTGATAAGGCAACATCGGCTGGGCATGGTGGTGAGCGTGGCGCTGGACGTTGAGCACCAGCAAGTTGCACAGCGGTGTGTCAGTGCTCCAAGAATGCATGTCACTGGCGGGCTCGCGCCGTCCATTGGGCAGCATTTCGCGCATCATGCCATAATGTTGCAGGTAATCGTTCAGCATCAGCGTGAACCAGCCGAAGAAGTGGTGGATAGCGATGAACGGCAGCGCGATCCAGCCGAGCCAGAAGGTCAGCGCTGCGGCGATTGCCAGCGTCATCGCATAACTCACCACAACATCGTTCTTCAGGCTGAACACCGGCAGTCCGCGCTTGCGCAGCCTTGCTGCCTCCAGCACCACTCCGCCGCGAACTTCGGCAACAAAACTGCCCATGATGAACGAATAGGCGTCCTGGCCGAATTCGGCAGTGGCGGAATCCTCTGGCGTCGCCACGGCAACATGATGCCCCATGACATGTTGCGGCATAAAATAGCCCATGCCGACCACTGCGCAGACGAAATTCGACATCTGGTGGTTGAGCCAGCCGGTCTTGTGACCAAATTCATGCGCGACCACCGGGCATTGCACGTTGACCATGCCAATGACGCCAACCAGCAGGACGGAGGCCCACAGCGGCGCTGCGCCCGATGCCGCAACCGCAACCGCGCCGACAAACACCGCGAAATGCAGGAAGGCCTGGAGATAGAGCATCACCGCGAAGAACCGGTCGTTGAGCTTGCCCCCCAGCAGCGACGGAAAATCACCGTAAATCGCATCGAAC
>JANOBA010000081.1:0-10420 GCA_031411415.1 Novosphingobium sp. | reverse complement strand
GCTGTCTGGCGATCTCGGCGAACTGAAGCGTGAAGCGTTCAACTTGCGCTTTCAGGCTGCGACCAACCAGCTCGAGCGCCCCGCGCGCATCAAGGAAGTGCGCCGCGACATCGCCCGCATCAAGACGCTGCAGACCGAGCGCAAGTCGTCAGCGACTGCTGCCGCCTCGGTCAAGGCATAAGGAGAAACCCATGCCCAAGCGTATCCTGGTAGGGACCGTGGTCTCCGACAAGACCGACAAGACCGTAGTGGTCAAAGTTGAGCGCAAGGTGAAGCATCCGCTTTACGGTAAGATCATCCGCCGCTCGAAGAAGTATCACGCCCACGATGAGGACAATTCCTTCAAGGCGGGCGAGACCGTTCGGATCGAAGAGACCCGTCCGATTTCGAAGCTGAAGACCTGGAAGGTTCTCGACCGGGTTCAGGCTAGCAAGGGCGTGGCGGTAGAAGCCGACGTTTAAGAGTAATTTGGAACTGCCGGACGGGTTTCGGCAAGCCAGTTGAGAAGGAAACGGATCTATGATCCAGATGCAGTCCAATCTCGACGTCGCGGACAACAGCGGCGCGAAGCGCGTTCAGTGCATCAAGGTGCTGGGCGGCTCGAAGCGCCGCGTTGCTGGCGTCGGCGATGTTATCGTTGTCTCGATCAAGGAAGCGCAGCCGCGCGCCAAGGTCAAGAAGGGCGACGTTCACCGCGCGGTGATCGTGCGCACTCGCAAGGAAGTGCGCCGCGCTGATGGCAGCGTGATCCGCTTCGACAGCAATGCTGCCGTGCTGATCAACAAGAACGAGGAGCCGATCGGCACCCGTATCTTCGGCCCCGTGGTGCGCGAGCTGCGCAGCAAGGGTTTCATGAAGATCATTTCGCTCGCGCCGGAGGTGCTGTAATGGCTGCCGCCAAGATCAAGAAGGGCGATAACGTCGTCGTCCGTTCGGGCAAGGACAAGGGCCGCACCGGCACTGTCCTGGCCGTCATGCCCAAGGACGGCAAGTTGCTCGTCCAGGGCGTCAATGTTGCAACGCGTCACCGCAAGCCTACCCAGGCGAACCCGGAAGGCGGCATCGACCGCCGCGAGGCACCGATGCATATTTCCAAAGTCGGCATCGCCGATCCCAAGACCGGCGCGGCCACGCGTGTGCGCTTCGAGGTTGCCGCAGACGGCAAGAAGCAGCGCATCGCGGTCAAGTCCGGGGAGAAAATCGATGGCTGATTATACCCCCCGCATGAAGCAGCGCTATTCGGACGTCGTCACCAAGGCGATGACCGAGAAGTTCGGCTACAAGAACCATATGCAAGTGCCCAAGATCGAGAAGATCACGATCAACATGGGCGTCGGCGAAGGCACGCAGGACAAAAAGAAGGTCACGATTGCCGCCGATGAAATGGCGCTGATCGCCGGCCAGAAGCCGGTGATCGTCAAGGCGAAAAAGTCGGTCGCGCAGTTCAAGCTGCGTGAAGGCATGGCGATCGGCTGCAAGGTCACGCTGCGCCGCGAGCGGATGTATGAATTCCTCGACCGTCTGATCACCGTCGCCATGCCCCGCATCCGCGATTTTCGCGGGCTTAACCCGAAGAGCTTCGACGGGCGCGGCAACTATGCGATGGGCTTGAAAGAGCAGATCATCTTTCCAGAGATCAGCTACGACCAGATCGACAAGGTGCGCGGCATGGACATTATTGTCACCACCTCCGCCAACACCGACGACGAAGCGCGCGAGCTGCTCCGTCTGTTCGGTTTCCCCTTCCCGCCGGAAGCTGTTGAAGAACAGCAGGCCGCGTGAATCTGAATTCCAAGAAGAGAGCTTAAGTCCATGGCGAAACTGAGTTCCGTGAACAAGAATGAGCGTCGTAAGAAGCTCGTTATCCAATATGCGGCAAAATTTGCCGCGCTGAAGGCCCAGGCAGCCGACAAGTCGCTCGATGATACCGATCGGCTGATGGCGCGCCTGAAGATGGCTGAATTGCCGCGCAATGCGAACCCCACCCGGGTGCGCAATCGTTGCGCCACCACCGGCCGCCCGCGCGGCTATTATCGCAAGTTCGGCCTGTGCCGCATCGAACTGAGGGACCTTGCCAACAAAGGCATGATCCCCGGTGTGACCAAGTCGAGCTGGTAAGGAATACGCGATGGCTTTGACCGATCCCCTGGGTGATATGCTCACCCGCATCCGCAACGGCCAGCGTGCGAAGAAGGACTCTGTCCTTTCGCCCGCCAGCAAACTGCGCGCCCGCGTTCTCGAGGTGCTGCAGCGCGAAGGCTATATCCGTGGCTATGCGGAGGACGCCACTGGCGAACATCCGCAGCTGCGAATCGAACTGAAGTATTTCGAAGGCGAGCCGGCGATTAAACACGTCGCTCGCGTCTCGAAGCCGGGCCGCCGGGTTTATTCTGGCAGCAAGGAGCTGCCGGTGATCCGCAACGGTCTGGGCATCACCATCGTCTCGACTCCGCGCGGTGTGCTTTCGGACGCCGAAGCGCGCGCTGCCAATGTCGGCGGCGAAGTGCTTGCGGAGGTGTTCTGATGAGCCGCATCGGTAAAGTTCCCGTCGCCATTCCTGGCGGCGTCACCGCCGAGATTTCGGGTGGCATTCTCAGTGTGAAGGGCCCCAAGGGCACGCTCACGCTGACCATGCGCAACGAGATCAGCTATGTCGTCGAGGAAGGCCGCATCGTAGTCAAGCCCGCCAATGACTCCAAGGCCGCTCGCGCGTTCTGGGGTATGCAGCGCACGCTGGTGAGCAATCTGATCACTGGTGTAACCGAAGGCTACACCAAGGTGCTTGAGATTACCGGCGTCGGCTACCGTGCCAACGCCTTGGCGCCGCGCAAGCTCAAGCTCCAGCTGGGCTATAGCCACGATGTCGATTTTGACGTGCCGGAAGGTGTCGAGATCAAGACCCCGGATAATACCACGATCGAGATTTCCGGGATCGACAAGCAGAAGGTCGGCCAGGTTGCCGCCGAAATCCGCCGCTGGCGCAAGCCCGAACCCTATAAGGGCAAGGGCATCCGGTATCGCGGCGAGTATATCTTCCGCAAGGAAGGGAAGAAGAAGTAATGGCAAAGCTATCGCTTTTCGAACGCCGCCGTCGCCGCGTTCGCACCGCTCTCAAGGCTCGCGCCGGTGGGCGTCCGCGCCTTTCGGTTCACCGTTCGGGCCGGCATATCTATGCTCAGATCATCGACGACCTCGCCGGTCGCACGGTTGTTTCGGCATCGACGCTGATCAAGGGCAGCAAGGGCCCGGGCGCTACCACCGAGGATGCTGCCAAGGTTGGCGCGGCGCTCGCCGAAGCTGCCAAGCAGGCCGGCGTCACTTCCGTCGTATTCGATCGCGGTGGATTTCTGTTTCATGGCCGCGTCAAGGCGCTGGCTGATGCTGCCCGCGCGGGCGGGTTGGAGTTCTGAGCATGGCTGACGAAACCGAAAACAGCGTCGCAGTCGAAGCAGTTGCGGTTGACGCTGCACCCGCAGAAGCCGTCGAGCAGCGCGATGCGCGTCCCCCCCGTGGCGGACGTGGTCGCGGCGGCAATGACCGTGGTCCCGGCGGCGGCAATGACCGCAACCGTGGGCGCGGCGACCGTGATCGCGGCCGTGGCGGCGAAGAAGGCGGCGAAGAGCTGATCGAGAAGCTGGTTCACATCAACCGCGTTTCCAAGACGGTCAAGGGCGGCAAGCGCTTCGGCTTTGCTGCGCTGGTCGTGGTGGGCGACGGCAAGGGCCGCGTTGGCTTCGGCCACGGCAAGGCTCGCGAAGTGCCTGAGGCGATCACCAAGGCGACCGCTGCTGCCAAGAAGAAGATGACGCGCGTTCCTTTGAAGGAAGGCCGCACGCTGCACCATGACTGCAAGGGCCGTTTCGGGGCTGGCAAGGTCAACGTGCGCAGCGCGCCGGCGGGTACTGGCATCATCGCCGGTGGCCCGATGCGCGCCGTGTTCGAAAGCCTGGGCGTGGCAGACGTGGTGACCAAGTCGGTCGGCTCGTCGAACCCCTATAACATGATCCGCGCGACGTTTGACGCGCTGGTCAATCAGACGAGCCCCAAGTCGGTGGCGCAGCGTCGCGGCAAGAAAGTCGCTGATCTGCTCGGCCGTGGCGGCGCTAGCGTGGTTGAGGCAGAAGCCGACGCCGCAGCGATTGTGGAGTAAGTTTGATGGCCCCCAAGTCTGACAAGAAGACCGTCAAGATCAAGCAGATCGGTTCGCCGATCCGTCGTCCGGCAAGCCAGAAGAAGATCCTCATCGGTCTGGGTCTTGGCAAGATGAACCGCATCGTCGAGCGGCAGGACACTGCCGAAGTTCGCGGCGCGATCGCCAAGCTGCCGCATATGGTGGTTGTGGTCGACTAAGCCTGCGTTCCCTGACGCAAGACAAGATAGAGCCCCGGCCATTGTGCCGGGGTTTTTTCGTTGTGGGGCAGGTTCAACCCTTGCAGTCGCCCCACACCGCCAGATCAATCGATTGGCTGCGTTCCAGGATCGTGTGTTTGCCGACGAACGTGCAATTGGCCGCAACATAGCCGCGCATCAGTGCTTCGGTTTCGGGGTTTACCGGTCCGTTGTGGATGGGCTCGGCGATCACCACCACGCCCGGTTTCTGCGCCAGCGCCTTGCGCATTTCGCCCAGCGTTGAAAGATGGCTGACGTCCTTCTCGATCAGGGCGCTGAGGTGCGTCGGGAAGACCAGCGGGGTTATGAACGGCTTGCCGGTCAGCTGGTAAAGCTGCGATGGGCCTTCGAAAGTCAGCAGATCGCGCCCGGCATCGTGAGCCTTCACGGTTTGCGCCAGATCGGCCATCGCTGCTTGCGAGGCGCGGGTGTGGTCAAAGCGGAAGGGTGGCTCTAGCCAGAATGAGAATGCTGCCAGCGCCACCAGTGCTGCCGGGCCTGCAAATCGCCGCGACAGGAAACCAGCGGCGGCGACGCAGAGCGGCACGGTGATCGGCATGGCATAGTGGAGGTAGAAATTGGCCACAGCCAGCAGGCTGAGAATGCCCGCGCCGAGCCATAGCAGCACGAAGCGTTTCGCCTCGCGCGGCAGGTCGAGCAGTCCGAAGCCCGCGAGGACAGCCAGCGGCGCCAGCGCCACGAACATCAGGCGCAAACGAATCCAGCCAGTCAGCAGGTCAGCCGGTTTGGCCAGGTTCGAAGTGACCATAGCGTGCCAGTATTCGGGCCAATGGCCTATTGCCCAGTAAGCGGCGGCGATGGCGAGGCTTGGCGCCGCACCCAGCACGATCCAGACCGCAATGGTGCGCAGGCTGCGCGGCAGGCCCAATGGCGAGCGGGCGAGGGCACAGGCGGCAAACAGGCCGAGGAACGTGCCTTCGAACAGAGCGGTGGTCTTTATCGTGATGCCGAGCCCCGCGAGCAGCATGGCCAGAGCGACACTGCGCGGTGTCTCGCCCTTCTGGAGGGCGGGGAGTGCGCGGACCACCAATAGCGCTGCCACGGCAATGAACGGGTTGTAGAACACCGGCGACTGGCCGCCATAGCCTTGCAGCGGCCCCAGCCAGAGGATATATGCCAGCCCCGCGAGCAGGCCGGCTTGCGCGGTGCTCCAATGCTGAGCCAGCCGGGCAATCGCCCAACCGGTGGTCGCGGCGGCCAGCGTTGCCGCCAGTTGATAGGCAATCGGCGCGAAGGAAATGCCGGCAATCAGCCAATAGATTGCGAAGAGTCCGAAGGGCTTGCGGTCCCACACATCGACGTAGGGCAGGGCGCCGTGATGCATCGCCACGCCGACCGTATGATAGAACGCCTCGTCGCCATGCAGGCCCGGATCGCCAAAGGTGTCGCAGCGCCAGATCAGCGCGGCGATCAGCAACAGCGCGAACTGGCCGGCGGGATGTTTGAGCATTGCGGCCATGTGCGCCAGCTATCACGCATGCAAACCCAGCAGAAAGGGGGATGACAAGAGTGTCCACATCTCCTAAGGGCGCGCCTTCCCTAAAAGCGCGACTAAAAGCGAAAGCGAGTGCAGAACCATGAAACTTAATGACATCCGTGATAATGATGGCGCCCGCAAGGGCCGTATGCGCGTTGGACGCGGCATCGGCTCTGGCAAAGGCAAGACCGCCGGGCGCGGCCAGAAGGGCGCCAAGGCGCGTTCGGGCGTCTCGATCAACGGTTTTGAAGGCGGCCAGATGCCGCTGCACATGCGCATCCCGAAGCGCGGCTTCAACAACATTTTCGCCAAGGACTTTGCTGAGGTGAACCTCGGACTCGTCCAGAAGGTGATCGACGCCGGCAAGCTCGACGCCAGTGCGACGATCGACCACGCAGCACTGCGGGCCGCTGGCCTCGCGCGCGGCGGCAAGGATGGCGTGCGTCTGCTCGCCAAGGGCGAATTCACCGCCAAGGCCACTTTTGCGGTCGCCGGCGTGTCCAAGGGCGCGCTCGCAGCGGTCGAAAAGGCCGGTGGTAAGGTTGAATTGCCCGCACCTGCGCCCAGCGAGCACGAGAAGAAGACTGCCCGCCGCGAAGTCAACAAGGCGGCCAAGGCAGCCAGGTAACGGTCGCCAGAAAAGCCCCGTGCCCGGCTCGATCCGGGGCGCGGGGCTTTTGCCCCAAATGACCTTGGCTCGGGGGTTCGACATCGCCGCAAAGCCCCTATATGGGGCAGTGATCCCAGTTGGTTTTCGACAGGCAAGGCTTCGATTAAGATGGCATCACGCGCCGACAATGTTGCGAGCAATCTCAGCCTCGCCAATTTTACCCGGGCGACCGATCTGAAGAACCGCATCTGGTTCACCGTCGGTGCGCTGGTGGTTTTCCGCTTCCTCAGCTTCGTGCCGCTGCCCGGCGTCAACCCGCTGATCCTGCAGTCGCTCTATGACCAGACGCGCGGCGGCATTCTCGACATGTTCAACATGTTCTCGGGCGGCAGCCTTGAGCGCATGAGCCTGATCGCGCTGGGCGTGATGCCGTATATCACCGCCTCGATCGTCGTGCAGCTTGCCGCCTCGCTCCATCCCGCGCTCGCCGCGATGAAGAAAGAGGGCGAGAGCGGACGCAAGAAAATGAACCAGTACACCCGCTATGGCGCGGTGTTCCTCACGGCTGTGCAGGGCTATTTCATCGCCACGGGTCTGGAGGCCTATGCGGCATCGAGCGGCCTCGCCGCGGTCGTTGCCCCGGGCATGATGTTCCGCGTCGGCGCGGTGATCAGCCTGATCGGCGGCACCATGTTCCTGCTGTGGCTGGGCGAACAGATCACTTCGCGCGGCATTGGCAACGGGGTTTCGCTGATCATCATGGCGGGCATTGTCGCCCAGATGCCGACATTCATTGCCAATCTGTTTGAAGGCGGCCGCTCGGGCTCGATTTCCGGCTTCCTGATTGCCGGGATGCTCGCGCTGATGGTGGTGATGGTGCTGTTCATCTGCTTCATGGAGCGCGCCCAGCGGCGGCTGCTGGTGCAATATCCCAAGCGCGCGAGCCAGAAGGGCATGATGCAGGCGGACCGCAGCCACTTGCCGCTCAAGCTCAACACTGCCGGCGTAATCCCGCCGATCTTCGCCTCGTCGCTGCTGCTTCTGCCGCTGACGATCAGTCAGTTTGCCGGTCGGTCGCTTTCGCCTGATAGCACTGCTGGCGGGTTCATCGTGTCGCTGAACCAGTATCTTCAGCATGGCCAGCCGGTCTACATGATCCTCTACACTGCCGGGATCCTGTTCTTCTCGTTCTTTTATACCGCCGTGGTGTTCAATCCGGAGGAAACTTCGGAAAACCTCAAGCGCGCCGGCGGGTTCATCCCCGGCATCCGTCCGGGCAAGAATACCGCGACCTATCTCGACTATGTGCTGACCCGCATCACCGTGCTGGGCGCGGCCTATATCGCTATCGTCTGCGTGGTGCCCGAATACGTTATTGCGCAGACGGGCATCAAGGCGATGTTCCTGGGCGGCACCAGCCTGCTGATTGTGGTCAACGTTACGGTCGACACGATCACCCAGATCCAGTCACACATGCTGGCGCACCAGTATGGCGATCTGATCAAGAAGGCGAAACTCAAGGGCCGCCTGCGCTGAAGGGGCGCATGACGCAACAGGGAGCGGACAATTGAATATCATCCTTCTGGGACCGCCCGGCGCGGGCAAGGGCACCCAGGCCCAGCGCCTGGTCGAACGTTTCGGTATGCACCAGCTTTCGACTGGCGACATGCTGCGCGCCGCGGTCAAGGCGGGGACGCCAGTCGGCCTGCAAGCCAAAGCCGTGATGGAGCGCGGCGAGCTGGTTTCCGATGAAATCGTCTCGGCGCTGATCGGTGAGGAACTCGATGCGATGGCTGCGTCCACTGGCGCCATCTTCGACGGCTATCCGCGCACCGCCGCACAGGCCGCTTCGCTCGATACGATCCTGACGCAGCGCGGGCGCACGCTTGGCAAAGTCATCGAGCTTGAAGTGAACGAGGACGCGCTGGTCGAGCGCATCACCGGCCGTTTCACCTGTGCCAACTGCGGCAAGGGCTATCATGACACGTTCGAGCAACCGAAAGTCGCGGGCATCTGTGACCGATGCGGCTCGACCGAATTCAAGCGACGCCCGGACGACAACGAGCAAACCGTGCGCACCCGCATGGCCGAATACCGCGCCAAGACCGCGCCGATCCTGCCGATCTACGAGGCGCGCGGAATTATCGCCCGGGTGAACGGAATGGCTGACATTGACGAAGTGACCAAAGCGATCGAGGCTCTGCTCAACCCATAGAGGAACTGCCATGCGCGCATTGGTCACTGCCCTGCTGATTGGCCTTGCCGCCAGCACACATGCATTTGCCGACGTCACCGCAAGTTCCGATCTGGGCTTTGCCGTCGAGCGCAGCGTGGAAGTCTCCGCCAATGCCGCCACGACCTGGCGCGAACTGGTCCGCCCGGCGCGTTGGTGGCAAAGCGCGCATACATGGTCGGGCAATGCCGCCAACATGACCCTGGATCCGCGTGCCGGCGGCTGTTTCTGCGAGACCTTGCCGCTGGTGAAGGAGATGGCCGCGGCCGGTTCTGCCGAGCATATGCGGGTAATCCAGGCCGCGCCGGGCCGCATGCTGCGCATGTCGGGCGCACTCGGCCCGATGCAGGGCGAGGCGGTGCATGGGACCATGACCATCACGTTGGCGCCGACTGCCACTGGCACCAGGATCACGCTCGCATATGTGGTCGGCGGCTATATGCGGATGAAGCCGGCCCAGCTTGCCCCGGCGGTCGATGGCGTGCTGGGCGCCCAGCTCGCCAGCCTTGCAGCGCGGCTCGGCGGAGCGCGTCCCGCGCCCGCCGCGCAAGCGAAGCCATAAAGCAAAGCGCCTTTGACCGGGCATGGATAACTGGTTATACCAGACTCCTGAAACATGGCTCCACACCACGACTTGCGGGGCGGGCAAAGCTTTAGCATTCGCGGCGTTGACAGCTCGCGCGAATCATCTTAAGCGCGCCATTCACTCAAAAAAGGGTTCGTCCGGCAGGCTGCCGCTTCAGCGCGCGCCAATCGGGCTTTTCGCCGTTTTTGTGGGTGTTATCGCGTTGAGATGGGGCGGTTCGGCAGTGCCGGCAAGGTCCCGTGGAGCATGGAGAAGTAAGTGGCTCGTATTGCCGGGGTAAATATCCCCACCAACAAGCGCGTGATCATCGCGCTTACCTACATTCACGGAATTGGCGCCCACAAGGCGAAGCAGATCGCCGATAAGCTGGGGATCGACCACAGCCGCCGGGTTCAGGATCTGTCCGACCAGGAAGTCCTGCACATCCGCGAAACCATCGATGCCGAACATACGGTCGAGGGCGATCTGCGGCGCACGACGGCGATGAACATCAAGCGCCTGATGGATCTGGCCTGCTATCGCGGCCTGCGCCATCGCAAGGGCTTGCCGGTGCGCGGCCAGCGCACCCACACCAACGCCCGCACCCGCAAGGGCAAGGCCAAGCCCATCGCCGGCAAGAAGAAGTAAGCAGTCCTTCGCGACGCACTTCAACTTCGCTCAGTCGCCCCCCACAGCGGGCGACAGATCAAAATGGATAGGTAAAGATTATGGCACGCGAACCCCAACGCATCAAAAAGCGGGAGCGCAAGAACATCTCGAGCGGCATCGCCCATGTGAATGCCAGCTTCAACAACACGATGGTCACCATCACCGACGCACAGGGCAATGCAATTTCCTGGTCGTCTGCTGGCACGATGGGTTTCAAGGGATCGCGCAAGTCGACTCCCTATGCCGCCCAGGTCGCCGCTGACGATGCCGGCAAGAAGGCCGCCGAACACGGCGTCCGCACGCTGGAAGTCGAAGTGAAGGGCCCGGGTTCGGGCCGCGAATCAGCGCTGCGTGCGTTACAGGCGGTCGGTTTCACCATCACCTCGATCCGCGACGTTACGCCGATCCCGCACAACGGTGTGCGGCCTTCGAAGCGTCGCCGCGTCTGATCGAACC
>JANOBA010000080.1:0-3355 GCA_031411415.1 Novosphingobium sp. | reverse complement strand
GCGCAACCGCATCGAGATCATGTTCGGCAGGCTCAACGACTGGCGCCGGGTTGCAACCCGATACGACCGTTGCCCCATCGTCTTCCTCTCCGCCATCGCCCTCGCAGCCATCGTCATCTTCTGGCTGTGAAAGTTAATGAGCCTGGAGCCTAATAATATCCCACCCGTTCGTGCTACAAAAGAAGTGCAGATTGCTTGCGTTGATGAAATAGCGCTGTCCGGTGTCACCTTTTGAAGCGGAAGATGGAAGATGACCGAAGACAACGTCGATCGCCGCCTCGCCGCCATCCTTGCCGCCGATGTGGTGGGCTACTCCCGCCTGATGGAGGTAAATGAGGAACGCACGATGGCCGCCCTCAAACACCATCGGCGCGAGTTCTTCGACCCGACCATGGCCAAACACGGCGGGCGCATCTTCAAGGTGATGGGCGACGGGTTTTTGGTGGAGTTCGGCTCGGTCGTCAGTGCCGTGCGCTGTGCGGCGGAGCTTCAAGCGGGGTTGGCCGCTCGCAATCAGGACGTGCCCGAGGATCAGCGCATCGTCTTTCGGATCGGCGTCAATCTGGGCGATGTGATGGTGGAGGGCGACGATCTGAACGGCGGCGGGGTCAATGTCGCTGCGCGGCTGGAGGGGCTCGCTGAACCTGGCGGCATCTGTATCTCGGCCAAGGTCCTCGCCGAGGTGCGCGGCAAGCTGGATGCTGGCTTTGTCGACATGGGCGACCAGATGCTGAAGAACATTGCGCAGCCTGTCCGGGTGTTCCGCATCACGGCGCCAAGCCAACCGCAGGCAAGGGCCCCGAGTTCAACGGCGGCGCAGGACAAGATTTCGATTGCAGTCCTGCCCTTCGTAAACATGAGCGGCGATGCAGAGATCGAGCATTTTGCCGACGGATTGTCCGAGGACATCATCACCGCCTTGTCGCGGTTCAACAAGTTGTCCGTGATAGCCCGCACCTCTTCGTTCGCCTATAAGGGCAAGACAAATGACATTAAGCGGATCGCCGCAGAGCTTGACGTGGGCTATATCCTCGAGGGCAGTGTCCGCAAGTCAGGCAACCGTTTGCGGGTCACCGCCCAGTTGATCGACGGAACAAGTGGCGCGCACGTGTGGGCCGAGAAGTTCGACGGGCTGGCCGATGACATCTTCGACATTCAGGACCATATCACCCGAAGTGTCGCCTCAGCGACCGACAACTATATCTTCACGATCGTCGAACGGTCGCAATGGTCGCGCGATCAGATCGGCGCCACTGCATATCGGCTGGCCGCGCAGGCCAACGCAAACCTGTATCAGATGACACCAAAATCTCTTGTCGAGGCGGCCGCTCTGGCGGAGCAGGCAGTGTCGCTCGATCCTGACTCCGCCTATGCCCACCGGATGCGCGCCGGGGCATTCATCCTTAGCCTTGCGACCGGCGTGATCCCACATTCGCCGGAAAACATTCAGAAAGCATTAGCGCTTGCAACCGAGGGCGTGCGGCGCGCCGACATGGATGAGAATTCACACTTGCAGATGGCCGAGGCGCTGGGCGAAGCGGGGCGTTTCGAAGAGGCCGCGGCCGAATGCGATGTTGCCCTTGAAATCAACCCCAGCGTCACGGCGCTTCTGGGCGACAAGGGCGAATATCTGACGTTTCTGGGCCGCCCGGACGAGGCCATTGCCCTGTGCGAGCAGGCGCTGCGGTTCGACCCGCGTGATCCGCTCCGCTACTGGTGGGAAAACAGCATCGCGACCGCTCATCTGATCATGGGCGATACGGCGCGTGCGCTCGAGATGTCACGCCGCGTGGCGATGCGTAAACCCGACCACATCCGCGCGGGCATCGTCTGGGCGGCCTCAGCTGGCCTTCTGGGGCAGACGGCGGAGGCACGAGAGGCCCTGCGGCACTGCCTCGACCGCGCGCCCGACATGACCCTTTCGAACGTGATGCCGCACTACATTCCCGCGTTCCGCCGAATCCAGGACCGCAACCTGCTGATCCGGGGTCTTCAACAGGCGGGGTTGCCGGAATGACCGAAGGCAACCTCGAACGCCGCCTCGCCGCCATCCTTGCCGCCAGCGTGGTGGGCTACAGCGGCCGGATGGAGGCGACGAGGAACGCACCATGGCGGCCTTGAAGCACCACCGGCGCGAGTTCTTCGACCCCACCATGGCGAAACATGGCGGGCGCATATTCAAGATGATGGGGGACGGATTTCTTGTGGAGTTCGGCTCGGCTGTCAGCGCAACCCAATGTGCGGTGGACATCCAGCTTGGCATGGCGCCGCGCAATCAGGGTCTGCCAGAAGACCAGCACATCATCTTCCGGATCGGGGTCAATCTGGGCGATGTCATTTCAATTTCAGATACAGGCCGTTCAGTTCTCTGCCCGGCAAATTGGGTGAGTTGGATAAGTCCGGACCTGCCGCTAATGGCAAGTCCGGGGATAAGTTACAGCAGGAAATCACCTTGTGTCAGGCCCGATACCGCACCGACATCTATGGCAAAGTCTGCCAAACTGTCGCCGTCGACATCCCCCGTAACGAGACCATTCGCGTAGCGAAGCTCACCGGCGACCGACGAAAACTGTGTTGATCCGATGAAGTGAAAGCTTTGATTGCCTGCAACGTCCAAGTTTGCATCTATCGGGGCCAGTCCTATCCGGTCGATCCCGACCTGGAAATCGTTGATCAAGTCATTTCCGAAATTATTACTGGCTTCGGCAACCGAGGCAAATACGAAAGTGTCAGCTCCCGCGCCGCCGGTGATGGTGTCCGCCCCAAGGCCACCCCGCAGTGTATCGTTGCCCGCACCACCATACAATTGGTCTTGCCCGCCGCCGCCGTTGAGCCGGTCGTTCCCTGCGTTGCCCCATAGAACGTCGGCACCGTTTCCCGTAGCCAAGAAGTCATTTCCGCTACCCGCCATAATCGTAAAGTTTTCACTTTCTTGGAAGTCCACCGAACTACCTAGGCGGTCCGCCAAATGCCCGACATATCCGGTCATGTGATTACCGCCGGTCACTCCGCCGGAAATGTTGGATGTCATCGCAGTATAGTCGATGATCAGTCGGTCATCGCCTGCTCCCGCATTTACACTATCGGCACCGCCGCGCAGGGTAATCCGGTCGCTTCCGCCGCCTGCAATGACTGTATCAGCCCCGATCCCGCAATAGATGACATCGGCTCCGCCACCCGTCGTGATTGTATTGGCCCCATTGCCTGCATGGATGGAGTTTCCCCCGTCCAGAGCGGTAATGGTGTCTGCATTTCCGCCACCAACGATTGTGTTTGCTCCTTGGCCCGCCGAAACGGTGGACGCGCCTTGCCCGGTCTTTATGATGTCGTTCCCAGCGCCAGTAGTAATCGTATC
>JANOBA010000079.1:0-4707 GCA_031411415.1 Novosphingobium sp. | reverse complement strand
ATGCAGGGTCGCGCCGCCCTCATTCTCCCAGCCCTTTTCGGCAGAGGTCTTGGCGTGCGGCAGATGGACCGGCTGATCCATCGGCACGAACCACTGCGGGGTGCAGCGATAGATCACCTTGGCCTTGGAGCGCCACGAGTGGGGGTAGGAATGCTTGTAATCGGCAGAGGCCGCGAGCAACCCGCCCGCCTCACGCAGAGCCTCGCAGATCGGCCCATCCGGCGCATTGAACTTGGCATTGATGACCGAGCCCTGCCCGCCCAGCCACAGCCAGTCGGCGCGATACTTGCCGTCGCCTTCCACCGCAAAGACCGGCTCGATGCCGACCGATTTGCACAGCGCAAAGTCGTCCTCGCCGTGGTCCGGCGCCATGTGGACGAGGCCGGTGCCGGTCTCCGTCGTGACGAAGGCGGAGCCATCGAGGAAAGGGCGGGGCTTGGCGAAGAATCCGCCTAGCGCGTGCATCGGGTGGCGCGCGATGGTTCCGGCGAGTTCGGATCCTTTGCCTTCCCAAGCAGAATACTCGGAGTGAAGTCCCATTCGCTTGCAAAAGCTGTCGGCGAGTTCCGCCGCTACAAGAATGTGACTTGCGGGACAGCAGTCCGGACCGTGGTAGGCATTCACATGCAAGAGAACGTAATCGACGTCCGATCCGTATGCGATTGCCTGATTGACCGGAATCGTCCACGGCGTCGTCGTCCAGATCACCGCATGCGCGCCGTCCAGTTCCGCAACCGGCGATTCCACAATCTCAAACGCCACATCGATCTGCGTCGAGACGATGTCCTCGTATTCAACCTCGGCCTCGGCCAGCGCGGTCTTTTCGACTGGTGACCACATCACTGGCTTGGCCCCGCGATACAATTGCCCACTTTCGGCAAATTTCATCAGTTCCGAAACGATGGTTGCCTCGGCCTGGAAATCCATGGTGAGATAGGGATTATCCCAGTCGGCATTCACGCCCAGCCGCTTCAATTGCTCGCGCTGTTTATCCACCCAGCCTTGCGCATAGGCGCGGCATTCGGCTCTGAACTCCACCGGATCGACCTGATCCTTGTCGAGCTTCTTCTTGCGGTATTGCTCCTCGACCTTCCATTCGATGGGAAGCCCGTGGCAATCCCAGCCTGGCACATAGGGCGCGTCTTTGCCCAGCAATGTCTGCGTGCGCACCACCATGTCTTTGAGGATATGGTTAAGCGCATGGCCGATGTGCATGTCGCCATTGGCATAGGGCGGGCCATCGTGAAGGATGAACTTTTCGCGCCCCTTTCGGGCTTCGCGCATCTGACGGTAAAGGTCTTGGCCCTGCCCCAAAGCGGACCAACGCGCGAGAATGCCGGGCTCCTTTTGCGGCAAGCCGGCCTTCATGGGGAAATCAGTCTTCGGCAGGAAGACGGTGTCTCGGTAGTCGCGCTGTTCAGTCATGGTGCCGCGGGCCTTAGCTTGGGCTTTGCGGTTGCGCAATTTTTGGATTTGTTTCGCGCGGGGGCGCGAAGATAGCAGAGAGCGCAGAGACGGTGCGCTGGCGGCGAAGCGGCTTTCCGATCCCTGCACCAATTTGAGTGAACAAGGCCTACGGCGAAGAAAGACACCATTGCGGCCTCTGCTATCTCTGCGCCTCTGCGCGAAACCCTTAGTCCTGCCTCAGCAAAGCCCGCGCTGCGTCGCAGTCCCGCTCCATCTGCGCGGCCAATTCCTCCAGCGTATCGAACCGCTCCTCGCCGCGCAGGAAGTGGTGGAAGGCGACTTCGATTTCCTGCCCATACAGATCGCCGGAAAAGTCGAAGAAGAACGGCTCAAGCAGTTCCTTGGGCGGATCAAACGTCGGCCGCACGCCGATGTTGGCCGCGCCTTGCAGCATACGTCCATCCGGCAGCCGGCCCGTCACCGCATAGATGCCGTAATGTGGGCGCAGATAGCTGCCGAGGTCGAGATTGGCCGTGGGAAAGCCGATCGTGCGCCCAACTTTGTCGCCGTGCTGGACAATGCCCCGGATCGCGAATGGGCGCGTGAGCAGCCGCGTCGCCTCAGTGCAGTCGCCCGCGCGCAGGGCATCGCGGATGCGGCTGGAGGAAATTATGCCCTTGTCGTCATGCACGGCGCCAACCCGGCGCGAGCCGATGCCAAAGCGGTCACGCAGCCGGGCGACCATATCGGGATTGCCGCTGCGCCCTTTGCCGAAAGTGAAATCCTCGCCAGTGACGATCCCGGCAACGCCCAGGTGCTTGGCCAGCATGTCGCCAAGGAAGCCTTCCGCATCCATACCGGCAAGCACGGCATCAAAATGGAACACCAGCATCGCGTCCGCGCCGACTGCGCCGAACAGTTCCTGCCGCTGATCCAGCGTGGTCAGGCGGAAGGGCGGCGAATCGGGCTGAAAGTGCCGCATCGGATGCGGATCGAACGTGGCGACGATGCAGGGCCGCTGCTCACTGTGCGCCCATTCCAGCGCCGCTCCGATCACGGCTTGGTGGCCGAGGTGGAAGCCGTCGAAATTGCCGAGCGCAAGGATCGCGCCGCGCAAGTTTTCCGGCATCGGCTGGCGGTGATCGAGCCGGATCATGCTCGCCTCAGCGTGGTGAATGCGAAGGCCGGGCGGGCACCGTCTGCGGGGTGTTCCTCGCGGAAGGTCTCGCGCCAGCCTTCTCCCAACATCGGCATGAAGACATCGCCGGGATAGTCGGCATGAATCTCGGTCAACTCGATCCGTGCGGCGTGGGGCAGGGTGAGGGCATAGATTTCTGCCCCGCCGATCACCGCGATATGGGGCGCATTGGCGCGGGCGAGCGCGGCCTCCAGGCTGCTCGCGACCTCCACCCCTTCCGCCGCCCAGGCCGGATCACGCGTCACCACGATATGCCGACGTCCGGGGAGCACGCCCGGCAGCGAATCGAAGGTCTTGCGGCCCATCACCATCGGGCATCCCAATCCATTATGGCCCATGGACAGCGACTTGAAGCGGCGCAGGTCGGCAGGAATATGCCAGGGCATTGCGCCATCCGCGCCGATCACGCGATTGGCGGCCATCGCAGCAATCAGGAACACCTCGCGGCTCATGGGCGCATCAGTCCAGAACCAGCCGGGTGACGTGGCCCATCTTGCGGCCCGGGCGCGCTTCTCCCTTGCCATAGAGATGTAGGTGATTTGCGGGATCGGCGAGGATTGCGGCCCAGTCATTGGCGTCGTCAGCGATCAGGTTGCGCATTTCGGCCGCTTTGGCGGCGCGCGCGGTGGCGCCCATGGGCAGGCCGCAGATGGCGCGGATGTGGTTCTCGAACTGGCTGGTGAGCGCACCTTCGATGGTCCAGTGGCCGGAATTGTGCACCCGGGGGGCCATTTCGTTGAACACCGGGCCATCAGGGGTGGCGAAGAATTCCAGAGTGAGCACGCCAATATAGTCGAGCGCTGCGGCAATTTTCGCGGCCAGCGCGCGGGCTTCGGTGACCTGCACCTCGATCAGCGGCGATGCTGGCACGCTGGACCGGGCGAGGATGCCCGCTTCGTGGACATTGTGCGGCGTATCCCAATAGCGGATCTCGCCATCCATGCCCCGGCACAGGATCACCGAAAACTCCGCCGTGAAGCGGACGAAAGCCTCATAGACCAGCGGCTGACCGGGCAGATCGAGCGTCTTGGCCTGTGCCTCGCTTTCCACTCGCCACTGGCCTTTGCCATCATAGCCTTCACGCTGCGTCTTGAGCACGCCGGGCGCGCCGATGCGGGCGATTGCAATCGCCAGATCTTCGCGGCCGATCACCGGCGCAAACAGCGCGGGCCGCCCACCATGGCTTTCGGCAAAGCGCTTTTCGGTCAGCCGGTCCTGCGCCACTTCGAGCGGACGGGTGCCGGGCCGCAGCTTGCCTTCGTCCAGCGCGAGCAATGCCGCGACGGGCACGTTTTCGAACTCATAGGTAATCACCGCGCAGTCGGCGGCAAAGCGGGCCATGGCGGCGCCATCGTCCCAGGCCGCGCAAGTGAACTCCGCGCTGACTTCGGCGGCCACGCTTTCGGCCTCCGGGGCATAAATATGCACCCGGTAGCCCAGCTGCGCGGCGGCCATGGCCAGCATCCGGCCAAGCTGGCCGCCGCCGAGGATGCCGATGGTCTCGCCGGGGGGAACGGTGTTTGGGATCATTGTCCGCGCATGGGCCTCAGCTAGGCCTTTCCGCAACGCCGGCGCTTTGCTCGGCGCGGTAGGCCTTGAGCCGCTCGGTCAGCGCCGGATCGTTTGTCGCCAGAATCGCCGCCGCCAGCAGACCGGCATTGGTCGCGCCCGCCTCGCCGATGGCCAGGGTGCCCACCGGGATGCCGGCGGGCATCTGGACGATCGAGAGCAGGCTATCCTGCCCAGAGAGCGCCTTTGACTGCACTGGCACACCCAGCACCGGCAGATGCGTCATGCTGGCGACCATGCCCGGCAAATGCGCCGCGCCGCCAGCGCCGGCGATGATCACCTTGAAGCCCGCGTCTGCTGCGCTTGTCGCGAATTTGACCAGCCGCTGCGGGGTGCGGTGCGCCGAGACAATCCGCACATCATGGGCCACGCCCAGCTTGTCCAGTGCATCGGCGGCGCATTTCATCGTCGCCCAGTCGGACTGGCTGCCCATGACAATGGCTACTGGTGCGGTCATTTCAGCGCTCCGAGAGGTAATAGCGTTCTTGCGCTGCGAGGTTGCCATCCAGCTCATAGATGATCGGCTGGCCGGT